>NZ_JBEFAK010000004.1:0-403089 GCF_040137845.1 Nonomuraea sp. B19D2
CACGTGGGCGTCGAAAACGCGAGCGAAGACGCGAGCGACGACCGCCGGCGCGGTGTGCGGGGCGCCGTGCACGACATGGCCCAGGGCGCGCGATGGATCTGGCGCGATGCCTTTCTCCGGTTGGCGGTCGCCGTCTTCACCACCACGAACGTACTCTGGCAGATGCTCGGCATCCTGCTCATCGTGCTGGCCACGTCGGCGGGGGCATCACCTGCGGCCGTCGGGCTGATTCTCGGAGCCACCGGTCTGGGCGGCGTCGTGGGCTCAATGGTCGCCCCACGGGTGCTTCAGCATGTCGGCCCGGTGACAGTGCTCAGGCTGGCCTGCTGGCTCTGGCTGGGTGCAATCGCCATCGTCGCGTTCGCCACGGCACCGCCCATGCTGGCGGTGGGATGGGGATGCGTCGGCTTGATCGCCGGAGTCCTCGACGTCGCGACCATGACCTACGTGATCTCCAGCACGCCGAAGGACCTGATGGGGCGGGTCACGAGCGTTCCGGCGATGCTGGCGTTGGGGGTGAGCCCGCTCGGTGCTTTGGCCGGAGGGTACCTGGTGGAGCTGTGGGGGCCGCAACCCGTGCTGCTCGTTGCCGCGGTCGCGATGGCGGCCATCGCCGTGTTCGCCACGCTGGCACGCGTGCCTTCGCAGGTCAGATGACGTCTCGCCGCGGCCGGCAGCCCGTCACGATCAAGAAGGTCTACTGCGGCGCGTTCCGGCCGCACCGATCCCGGTTCTCAGGGCGCCTGGTTCGTGGCATCCGCGGCAGGTTGGACTCGGGCAGATCCAGACTCAGCTCGGACTGTGTCGATCATTTGCCGGGCACGGGCACGCCACACCGGATTTCCGTGTCTGTCCATGAGGTCGTGGCAGCGTATGAAATAGTCGGCCGCGGCCTGCGACTGCCCGTGTTCAAGGCTGATCTCGCCGAGGAAGTAGGCGGACAACGCCTCGTTGTACGTATCACCGGTCTGCGCGGACAGAAGCGACAGTCCGTAAAGTGACTTCACCGCGTCTCCGGGCCGCCCGGCGGCGTGGTAAGCCTCGCTCAGCCGACGCAACGTGTAGCGTTCGCCCGGTCCCCATCCCAGATCGTGGCTGATGTCGAGGCCCTCCTGGTAACACTTGATGGCCCCTTGCGCATCGTCACTGCGGAAGCAGATGATCCCGGTGAGCAGGGCACGCAGGAACCGTGCGATCGGGTCGCCGTACTGTTGCTCCTTGATGAGCAACAGCGCCTGCCGGAAAAGGCGAATGACTTCCTGGTGATCCTGCTGGTGAGCTGCGCACACGGCGAACAGGCCATCCAGCAGGTCGCCGATTCCGTCTGCCGACTCAAATCGGGAAAAGACTTTCTTGACTCCGATCTGCCGCCAGCTCTCCGGCTCTGTCTCCAAGAGGTCGCAGGCGACCAGTCCGGTGAGTGCGTAGGCGGCCGAATGAGCGTCATCGCTCGAATCGAAGTGGTCGAACACAGTCCGGAACATGTCGCGCGCCGTCTCCAACCGCCCGAGGTCCAACTCGATGTCGGCCTGCGCCAGTTGCGCGAGAATTGCTCTGTCGCGATCAGCCGTTCGCTGGGCCGCTTGTTGCAGGAGACGCGTGGCCTCCACCCGAAAACCGGTGACGACGAGGAACGGGGTGAGGCGAAGGACCAGCTCGGCTGCGGCATCGGCATGGGCGAGTCCAACCGCGGTCAACAGCGTCTCACGCTCCGCCGACAACCATGCGGCTCCTCCATGAGACCGTCCGTCGGAAGTCCCAGGTGCCGCCATCGGGACCACCGGTGGCGGATACTCCAACCCGGCGACGCGCACTCTCGCCAGCGACTCGTCCACGAACCGCCGTATCGCCACATCCCGTTGTTCCGGCGAATCATCGGCCTCCGCACGTTCGTGGGCGAATTTCCGCAGAAGATCGTGCATGCGGTAACGCGGCTGACCGCTCTGATCGATTTCGCCCATGCTCAGCAGGCCGGCTGCCACGAGCGTTTCCAGAGTCGTGTCCGTCTCACGTGGAGACGCACCCAGCAATGCGGCCACGACCCATTCCGCGAAATCGTCGATCCCGGCCAACCCCAACAGCCGGAAAGCGCGTCCAGCCAGATCCGGCAACAGCTGGTGGCTCGCGGCGAAAGTCCGGCGGATGTCCAACTCGCCGAGGACCAGTTCGTCCAGGGGCTGCCCGCCCGTCAATCGTGTGGCGAGCTCCTGCAAGGGCCAGGTCGGTCTCGTCGCGAGCCTGGCCCCCGCCACCCTGATGGCCAACGGAAGCCGCCCGCAGGCCAGCACGATGGCCCGGGCCGCATCGGGTTCGGACCGAACCCGATCCTCTCCGGCGATCTGCGCCAGCATCATCTGTCCCACGGCTTCGGACGGCAGGTCGACCGAAATGCGGGTGGCGCCCGCCAGTATGGGGAGCGGACTGCGACTGGTAACCAGTACCGCGCTACGCGGTGTCCCGGGCAGCAGGTAACGCACCTGCTGCTCATGCTCAGCGTCGTCGAGCACGACGAGCACGGCCCGATCGGCCAGCAATGAGCGGTACAGCGCTGCTCTGCTTTCGGTCGAATCAGGGATGTCCGATCCAAGGCACTGCAGTGAGCGAAGCGCTTCAGCGAGGAGAGCGGCAGGCTCGCGTGCCGTGCCGCCCGATTTGAGGTTCAGGTAGAGCTGGCCATCCGGAAAGTCCTCGCGAAGCTGATGCGCGGCGTGCACGGCCAGGGTGCTCTTCCCTATCCCGGAAGGCCCGAGGAGCACCGCGATTGCTGGTGTTGTCCGGTCGGTGTTCCGACGCAATGCCGTGGTCACCCGGTGGAGTTCCTCGGGTCTATCCACGATGTCGGCTATGTCTGGGGGAAGCTGGCATATCCGACGCCACGTTTCCACCTTGCCGACGGTGACGGTGTCGGCCAAGATGTCGGCTTGGAGCTGCTGAAGCTTCCTGCTGGGCTCGATACCCAGATCGTCGATGAGGGTCGCGCGGGCGTGCCCGAAGGCCTCAAGCGCCGCGTCGCGTTGTCCAGTTTGTGAAAGAGCGAGCATGAGCAGATGCCACGCGCGTTCACGTAGCGGCTGCTCCGCCACGACGGCACGCAGTTCTGGTATCACCTCGGCGGGTTGGCCCAGGCCGAGCTTCGCCTCGGACCAGTCCAGCCGTACGGCTGTGCGCTGCTCTTCTACTTGGGCTGCACGGGCGAGCACCGGGCCCACGAGTTCGGTGCCTTCAGCCAGCCCGCCCCGCCATAGCGACAGCGCCGTCTCATACTGGTGTACGGCGCCCCAGGCGTTGCCCTGCTCGTGCTCGGCCCTCGCCGACTGGACCGCTTGCTCGAAGGCAAGCAGATCCACCTCCTCCGGGAGCGCCTCGAAGAGGTATCCCGTTCCCCTGGTAAGAAGGCGCGTACCGGGCGGCAGCGCTTGACGTAACTGGGCGATGTAGGTTTGCAGATTCGAGACGGCCGAGGTGGGTGGAGTCTCCCACAAGGCCGCGACCAACCGTTGCCTGGGAACCACGGTGTTGGCGTGAAGAAGCAGGCTCGTCAACACTGCGCGCTGCTTCCCGCTCAAGCGGGCTTCCCGTCTCTCCGACCAGCGCACTTGTACCGGCCCCAAAACCTTGAAAGTCGCTTCGCCCAAAGTCTCATCCCGCCTATGAGCACGGTAGGTGAATTTGTTGGGGGTGGCGTTGATTTTCGATCATCGAACCGCTCGGGGTCGAGAGGGACGGAGGTGATAAAGATCACAGCTTGCACTCAACTACGCGATCGGTGGCATATGGCGCTATACCTATCGGGTCATGGGCAATCGCAAGGTCCGACCGGCGCCGGCGTGTCTTGGGCAGCGCCCGCTCGTCGGTCTCCGACGCCGTCGCCGCAGCCCGCCGCTGCAGAGCGACGATGTCGGCCGGGCCTGGACCGCCGTCCTCATCGCGAGGTCCCGCAGGTCTTGCGCGGCCGGTCGGAGCTCCCTGACGAGGTGGTCGACTACGTCGCGCACCAGACCAAGACGCCGGCCGGCACTTTGGGCCGGTACGAGTGGTCGGGCCGGACCCATCGAGCCACACTGCCCTGGCGGGCTGCTATCTGTCCGCCGAGCCCGTCTCGAACATGGCGGCGCAGGCGATGAGGACGAGCGAGGCCGTGAAGAGCACGGCGTGGGCGGCCGCCCACCACGGACTGATCCGGCGGACGGCGACGGCCAGGAGCAACGGCAGGAACTGGGCCACGCACACGAAGGCGGTCAAGCAGCCCAGCAGCATCCCGGCGCCGTTGTTGTTGCTCCCATCTGAGATGAACGTAGAAGTGAAGCCGACCACGACCAGGAGGCCCACAACTCCCGACAACACTGCATGGACGGTGAGCAGCGCAGCCTTCAGGATGGCCCACGCCGTTCGCCGCGGTTGGCGTACATAAAGATCCGTCATCAAGCTCCACATCATCCCAGTACCCGGCGTGCGGCTGGGCCGGACGTGCGGGCTGGGCCGATCCCGCCCCGGCCGACCGGGCGCCGTAGTTGCCGATCTCCGGGCGCCCGCAGCGCCGCCTTACTGCCGGTGAACGCCGACCAGCGGGAGACACCGGTCATCCCGGGTGAGGCGTTGACGAAGATCACATGTCCCTGGACCGCTGCAACACGGGCAGCGTGATTTCCCCGGACGGGGCGGCCAGGTTCAGGCTTTGAAACTGTAGGCGCGCTCGACGCGGGCGATCTGAACGTCGTAGTACTCGTACCAGCGCTCGCGTCCGAGCCGTTGCGCCTCCAGGTGCTCGACGTCGGCCTTCCAACTGGCGATCGACTCGGCGTCGGCGTAGTAGATCACCGTCAGTTCGTGGCCATCGGCTCTGGCGACGGACTCGCGGCCCAGATAGCCCGGCCACTTGGTGCCGAGCTCGACCATCCGAGCGGCCATCTCGTCATATCCCTCCAGGTCCGTGTCCTTCAGCTTCTGAGCGATGATTACCGCATAGTAAGGGGGTGTAATAGGCGTCATGCACGTATGCTACTGACGGTTTCCCGCTCGGAGCTCGCATCGCGCTCGCCCCGGCACGCTTTGCGTTCAGTCGAGATGACGAGGGCGCCGCCGCGGCTCAAGCAGCCTCATCCGCACGTGGACTTTCAGATCAGCAGCAGAGTCTTTCCAGGCCCGTCTCTTCATGTGCGGCCCGAAGCCGAAGAGCTGCTCAATCCCGATCACCTCGACTCGGCGCCGCTGCGCCGTCGGTGTGCAGAGCGACGGCGTCGGTGAGGTCCAGCTCGTCCGGTACCGGGATCAGGTCTTCCGTCAACGCCGCCGCACGCTCGGCGAAGCCGCCGGTCTCCCCGGTACCCGCCAGCACACGCCGACCTGACCAGCTCGAGTCCACCCCTTCCCCGAGCGCGCTCACGCGTCCGGCCACCATGCTGCCCGGTACGTACGGCAGTTCGGGCTTGTCGTGCCACTGGTCGGTGCCGCGCCGGATCTGCGTCTCGACGAACGTGATGCCGGCGACTGAGACATCGACCATGGTTGAGGTCAAGGCGTCCGTGTACTCCGATCGGCCTGCGTGCCGGCTCTACGACGCCGTGGCGGCGTCACGTGGACGTGACCTCGGCGTGCTCGGTGGCGACGGTCACGGGCGAGCCAAGGGGCGGCAGCTGGCGGAGCGCGGTGACCACGAGGACCGCGGCGGCCAGGAGTATGACCACGCCCGCGCCGGCGACGGCGGCCAGGCCATCGGCGAACGCGGCCCTGGCGTCGGTCAGCAGGGCCGCGGCGGCCTCGGCGGGCTGGTCGGCAGCGACCGCGAAGGCGCCGCCGAAGGTGCCGCGGGCCGTGTCGGCGGCCGCGCCGTCGAGGCTGCCCGGCGCGGTGAAGCTCGTCCGGTAGACCACCGCCGACAAGCTACCGAGTACGGCGAGCCCGAGGGCGGCCGAGAACTCCTGCCCGGTCTCCGACAGCGCCGCGGCCGAGCCCGACCGCTCCGGCGGCGCCGCGCCCACCACCATGTCGATCCCCAGAACCACGAGCGGCGAGGTCCCGGCGAAGAACAGCGACTGCCCCACCACCACGTACACCAGCCCGCCGGTGGGCTCGACCTGGGCCAGCAGAACCATGCCCAGGACGGCCACGGCCAGCCCGCCGACGATGACGTGAGCCGGACGGAACCGGCCGGCGAGCCTGGGGGTGACAACGAAACCGACGATCACCGCGGCTGTCATCGGCACCATCCACATCCCGGCCGACAGCGGGGACAGCCCCTCGGAGAGCTGGAGATACTGGCCGGTGAGCAGGCTGAGCCCGGGGCCCAGCAGGGTAACCAGCATCAGAGTGCCGAGGGAGGCGCTGACCTGACGGTTGGCGAACAGGCTCAGGTCCAGCAGCGGGTCGGCCAGGAGGCGCTGCCGCCGTACGAACACCGTTGCCAGGGCCAGTCCCACCACGATGGCGAGCGCGGACGGCCAGGAGAGCCCGTACGCCGCGAACTCCTTGACTCCATAGATCGTCGGCAGGACCGCTCCCAGCGACAGCACCACACTCACCAGATCGACACGGCCCGCGCCCGGCGCGCGGTACTCGGGCAGCAGCAGCGGCCCGGCCACCAGCAACACCACCATGACCGGCACGTTCAGCAGGAAGACCGCCCCCCACCAGAACCACTCCAGCAGCAGCCCGCCGACCAGCGGCCCGACGACCATGCCGCCGGTGAACCCGGTCATCCACAGGCTGACCGCCTTGGTCCGCTGTCCCGGGTCCAGGAACATGTTGCTGATCAAGGAGAGCGTGGATGGCATCAGCGTGGCCCCCGCGACGCCAAGCAGTGCCCGGGCCAGAATCAGCAGCAGGGGAGTGGTGGCGTACGCCGCGAGCGCTGAGGCCGCCGCAAACGCGACGCCACCGAACAGCAGCAACCGCCTGCGACCGATGCGGTCGCCGAGCGTCCCCATCGTGATCAGAAATCCTGCTATGAGGAATCCGTAGATGTCAGTTATCCACAGCAACTGCGCACCGGTGGGCCTCAGATCCTCCGTCAGCGAGGGCACAGCCAGGTGCAACACGGACATGTCGATCGAGAGGAGCAGAGTGGGCAGGATGAGCACGGCCAGTCCGGCCCACTCCCGCCGTCCGGCCTGTGGCCGCGAAGAATCGTTCATGCTCGGCCACCCTAGAAACTCAACTTAGATTGAGGTCAACCGGTTAGAGGAACAAGGGTGCTGGTCGAGCGCATCCATGACCTGGCGGCCGCCAAGCCGACGGGACCTGCGGCGACGGGGTGAGGTAGGCGGTAGCATCACATGAGTTCGCATACATGAACTGGCTGAGGCTGAGACCGGGAGCGATGCTGTGAATCAGATGGTGAAGTCGGCGGAACGCGCCCTCGAGATCATCGAGGTGCTCACCCAGCGGCATCGGGGCATGACCTTCGCCGAGATCTGCACCGTGCTCGACCTGCCCAAGAGCAGCGCCCACGGGCTTCTGGGCACCATGGTCGGCCGCGGCTTCGTGGCGTTCGACGAGACCGCCCGGCGCTACTCGCTGGGCGTCCGCGTCTGGGAGGCGGGGCAGGCGTACCTCGCGACGGTCGACCTGGAACGCGCCGCCTTGCCGATCATGGAGGGCATCCGGGACGAGCTCAACGAGATCGTCCAGCTCGCGATCCTGGACGGCATCGACAACCTCTACGTGGCCAAGGTGGACCCCGACCAGGCGCTGATGCTGGCCTCGCGGGTCGGCGCCCGGATCCCCGCGCACACCACCGCGCTCGGCAAGGCGCTGCTCGCCGGGCTGGACGACGCCGAGGTCAGGCGCCGTTTCGAGGGAGTCGCCTTCACCCGCTTCACCGACCACACGATCGGCTCGATCGAGGAGCTGGTGACCGAGCTGACGTCCGTCCGCCGCCTGGGCTACGCCACCGACCGGGGCGAGTACACCCCCGGCATCTTCTGCGTCGGCGTGCCCGTCCGCGACCACACCGGGCGCGTGCGGGCCGGGATGAGCGTGTCCGTGCCGGAGGTGCGCCTGTCGCCGGCGCTGCGCCGGCGCATGCTCGACACGCTGGTGCGCAACTGCGCCGAGCTCTCCTCCCGCCTCGGCTATCGACCGGGCGCCGCCTGACCGCCTCCGGGACGACTCCAGGACGCGCCCGGCTCCGGGACCATCCCCAGGCCGGGGCACTCCCTTGACAGGCATTCTCGCTTTCACACATAGTTCATATTCATGTAACAAGGTTCATGAGTAAGAACCAGGAGTGAACATGAGCGCTGCCGTCCCAGCCTCACCCCCACCGCTCGATCGCGTCGTCGGCCGGGCGATGCGCCGGCTGATCCCGTTCCTGCTGCTGATGTACGTCCTCGCGTTCCTCGACCGCGCCAACATCGGCTTCGCCAAGGCCGGCTTCCAGGCCGACAGCGGCCTGTCGGACGCCGCGTACGCGTTCGGGGCGGGCCTGTTCTTCATCGGGTACGCACTCTTCGAGATCCCCAGCAACGTGATCATGAATCGGGTCGGGGCCAGGATCTGGATGTTCCGGATCATGGTGACCTGGGGACTGATCTCCGCGGCCATGATGTTCGCGCACACCGAGACCGTGTTCTACGTGCTTAGGTTCGCCCTCGGGGTGGCCGAGGCCGGGTTCTTCCCCGGTGTGATGCTCTACCTGACGTACTGGATCCCGGCGCAGTACCGCGGCCGCGCCACCGGCCTGTTCTACTTCGGCGCACCGCTCGCCTTCATCTTCGGCGGGCCGCTGTCGGGGGCGCTGCTGGAGCTCGACGGCCTGTCGGGGATGCACGGCTGGCAGTGGATGTTCGCCGTCGAGGGGCTGCTCGCCGTGGTGGTCGGCGTCTGGGCGCTGTGGTACCTGGAGGACCGCCCGGAGACGTCCCGCCGGTTGGCCGACGCCGATCGTGCCGTCCTGGTCGAGGCCATGGCCGCCGACGAGCGGGCGAGGGCCTCCCACAGCCCCGGGACGCTGATGCGGGCGCTGCGCAACCCCCGCGTGCTGTACCTGTCGCTCGTCTACTTCTGCATCCAGGTCAGCGTGTACGGCGTGACGTTCTTCCTCCCCACCCAGGTGGCCGCGCTGGTGGGAGAGAAGGTCGGCCTGGTCGTGGGCCTGATCACGGCTATCCCGTGGACGTGCGCGATCGTGGCGTCCTTCCTGGCGGGGCGGCTGTCCGACCTCACCGGGGCACGCCGCACCATCGCGGCGGCGACCCTGACGGTGGGCGCGGCCGGCATCGCGGCCTCGGCGGCGGCCGGGAGCCCGGTTCTGGCCCTGATCGCGCTCTGCTTCGCCGCGGCCGGGTTCATCGCCGTGCAGCCGGTGTTCTGGACGCTGCCCATGAGCCTGCTGACCGGGACCGCCGCGGCCGGCGGCCTGGCCCTGGTCAACTCGCTCGGCTCGCTCGGCGGCTTCGTCGCGCCGAACGTGAAGACCTGGGCCGACTCGGCCTTCGGGTCCGGCTCCGCCGGGCTCTACGTGCTCGCCGGCACCACGTTGCTCGGCGCGCTGCTCATCCTGGGGATCGTCGCGCTGGGGATGTCCGGCCGCGACGCCCCCGCACTCACCACCACCGCGAAGGGAGTCAGCTGACGTGCGGGCACTCGTCTTCCAGGGGGCATGGGACATCGGCGTCGAAGAACGTCCCGACCCCCGGCCCCGTCCCGGGGAGGTCCTCCTGGAGATCGTCGCGACCGGCATCTGCGGATCCGACGTTCACGGCTACACCGGGGAGAACGGTCGCCGCCACCCCGGCCAGGTGATGGGCCACGAGACTGTGGGGCGCGTCGCCGAACTCGGCGAGGGGGTGAGCGGGCCGCGGGCAGGCACGCTGGTCACGGTGAACCCGCTGGTCGCCTGCGGTGACTGCCCGGCCTGCGCGGCGGACGCCCAGCAGAGCTGCCCGCGGCGGCGCGTGATCGGGGTGGCCGCGGACATCAGCGCGGCCTTCGCGGAGCTCATGACCGCTCCGGCGGCCAACGTGGTCCCGTTGCCGGACACCATGCCCGTCGAGTACGGCGCCCTGGTCGAACCGCTCGCCGTCGGCCAGCACGCCGCCCGGCGGGGCCAGGTGGGACCGGATGATCGTGTCCTGGTGATCGGCGGCGGCCCCATCGGGCAGGCCTGCGTGCTGGCCGCGCAGCGGTGCGGCGCCGGCAAGGTCCTGGTGAGCGAGCCCGCCGGCAGGCGCCGCACGCTGAACGAGACGCTGGGGGCGCTGACGGCGAACCCCACGGCGGCCGACCTTCCCACAGCGTGCGCGGAGCTGCTGGGCGGCCCGGCGACCGTGGTGCTCGACGCGGTGGGCGCCTCGGCGACGCTCGCCGACGCGTTCGCCGCCTCCGCCTTCGGCGCGCGCGTCGTCCTGGTCGGCATGCACGAGCCCCGGCTGGACCTCTCGGCGTACGCCATCAGCACCGAGGAGCGCACGCTGATCGGCAGCTTCTGCTACTCGGCCGCGGACTTCCGGGAGACGGCCGCGTGGGTCGCGGAAGCACCCGCCGAGCTCGCCGCCCTGATCGACGGGCGGGTGGACATGGACGGGGCGGCGGAGACGTTCCGGAGGCTCGGCAGGGGCGAGTCGGAGGCGAGCAAGGTCCTGGTGTTCCCGCACGGTCTGGAGGCAGCGCGATGAAAATGCCCAAGATTCGCGAAGTACGCGCGTACGTCGTGCGCGGCGGCGGCGCCGACTATCACGACCAGGCGCAAGGTCACTGGATCGACGACCACATCGCCACCCCGATGGCCAAATATCCGGTCTACCGGCAGAGCCGGCAGTCCTTCGGACTGAACGTGCTGGGCACACTGGTCGTCGAGGTGGAGGCCGAGGACGGCACGGTGGGCTTCGCGGTGACGACGGCGGGCGAGCCGGGCGCGTTCATCGTGGAGCGCCACCTCGCCCGCTTCGTCGAGGGCGCTTCCCCGACGGACGTCGAGCGTGTCTGGGACCAGATGTACCTCAGCACGCTCTTCTACGGGCGCAAGGGCATCGTGCTGAACGCGATCAGCGCCGTCGACCTGGCCCTGTGGGACCTGCTCGGAAAGCTGCGCGGGGAGCCGGTGTACGCCCTGCTCGGCGGCCCGGTCCGGGACGAGCTGACGTTCTACGCCACTGGGGCGCGCCCCGACCTGGCGCGGAAGATGGGCTTCATCGGCGGGAAGCTGCCGCTCCAGCACGGCCCGTACGAGGGCGAGGAGGGCTTGGAGGCCAACCTGGCCACGTTGCGGACCATGCGGGAGCGGGTCGGGCCGGACTTCTGGCTGATGTTCGACTGCTGGATGTCGCTCGATCTGAACTACGCGACCCGGCTGGCCCATCGCGCCCACGAGTACGGACTCAAGTGGATCGAGGAGGCGCTGCCGCCGGACGACTACTGGGGCTACGCCGACCTGCGGCGGGCTGTACCGCCCGGGATGCTCGTCACCACCGGGGAGCACGAGGCGACGCGCTGGGGCTTTCGCATGTTGCTGGAGATGGGCTGCGCCGACATCCTCCAGCCCGACGTGAACTGGTGCGGCGGGATCACCGAGCTGATCAAGATCTCGGCCCTCGCCGACGCCCACGGGGCCCTGGTGGTGCCGCACGGCTCCAGCGTGTACTCCTACCATTTTGTGATTACTCGGCATAACAGCCCGTTCGCCGAGTTCCTCATGATGCATCCGGAGGCGAGCGAGGTCGTGCCCATGTTCGCCCCGTTGCTGCTCGGGGAGCCGGTGCCGGTGAACGGCCGCCTCCGGCTGCCCGACCGGCCCGGCTTCGGGGTGGAGCTCAATCCGGAATGCCCGCGCGAACGTCCTTACACGCATTGATCGGGAGAACCTCATGCAGTTGATGCGTCTCGGCCCGCTGGGAGACGAGCGCCCGGCTGTCCGGACCGACGACGGCCTCGTCCACGACCTGACCCCGCTGACCGCGGACATCGACGGCGCCTTCCTGGCCGGCGGCGGCATCGCCCGGGTCCGTGAGGCGCTGGCGGCCGGGGAGCTGTCCCCGCTCGCCGGCGCGGAGACCCTCCGGGTGGGCGCCCCGATCGCCCGTCCGACAGCCGTGATCTGCATCGGGCAGAACTACGCCGCGCACGCGGCCGAGTCCGGCTCGCCGCCCCCCGAGCAGCCGGTGGTCTTCTTCAAGCACCCCAACACGGTGGTGGGACCGTACGACCGGGTTCTCATCCCGCGCGGCTCGCGGAAGACCGACTGGGAGGTCGAGCTGGCGGTCGTCATCGGCAAGCGGGCCCGCTATCTCGACTCCCCCGACGAGGCCCTTTCGTACGTCGCGGGCTACGCGTTGTCCAACGACGTCTCCGAGCGGGCCTTCCAGCTGGAGGACTCCGGCGGGCAGTGGTCCAAGGGTAAGTGCTGCGAGACCTTCAACCCGCTCGGCCCCTGGCTGGTCCCCGCCGGCGAGGTGCCCGACCCGCAGAACCTGCGACTGCGCTCCTTCGTCAACGGTGAACCGCGGCAGGACTCCACCACCAAGGACATGATCTTCTCGGCGGCCCAGCTGGTCCACCATCTGTCCCAGTTCCTCGTCCTGGAGCCCGGCGACGTCATCAACACCGGCACCCCGCAGGGCGTGGCGCTGTCCGGCCGGTTCCCCTACCTGAAGCCGGGCGACACGATGGAGCTCGACATCACCGGCCTGGGCGCCCAACGCCAGGACCTCGGGCCGGCGTTCCAGTCGTGATGGCTGGTGCGGTTCCTGTGCAACGTGGAGCGCGGCTCCCCAGGTGCGGTCGGTCGTCACCACACGTTCCTCGGCGGCAGGACCGGCGCAGTCGCCCGGCCGCGCTGGAGGGGGATCCACCGCAGCAGGAGCAGGGCCAGCCCGATCAGCCCGTCCACGGCGAGCAGGCCCCAGTTCAGCATGGTGAACACGTGTACCTGCGCCTGGGTGACGCCGGGCAGCTCGCCCAGCCGGACGATCGACGTCCACTGGTACCGCGTGCCGGTCAGGAGCAGCGTCAGCCACACCGCGATGACCTGCGAGGCGTCCCAGAGGGCGTGCAGCAGGACCACCACGATGTACCAGCCGAGCAGCGCCGCCCGCGGCCGGGGCCGTCCACTCCGGCTGCGTGCGGCGGTCGCGAACAGGACGCCGCCCAGCAGCGCGGTCCACAGCCCGTGCCCGACGGGAGCGAGCACCGCGCGCAAGGCCTCCGTCTCGACCAGGTCGAGCAGCGACAAGCCATGGGAGGTGAACAGCGCGTTGAAGGCGTATCCGGCGCTCTCGAGCGCGGCGAAGCCGAAGCCCACGGTCGCGCCGAGCACCATGCCGTCGCGCGCGGTGTAGAAGGGCAGGCGCCGGGCGACCAGCCACAAAGCGGCCAGCTTGACACCCTCCTCGATCAGGCCGATCGCCGGATAGGTCCAACCCGACGCGTGGGCCAGGAACGCCGACTCCAGGACTGAGGCGCCCAGAACGCCGAGCACGCCGCCGTACACGAACGCGGTGAAGACGCGCTGGGCGGTGATCACGGCGTCGCCGTGCCGGAACGCGAAGGCGACGAACGTGACTGGAACCAGGAAGCTGCCGACCAGGATGATGGTCGGGATCAGATTCGTGTTGCCGGTGACGAACGTGACGACCACGGTCGCCACCCAGAGCACCGACCCGCCGAGGAAGATCCGGATCCAGCTCGGGCCGGACCGCGGCCGTCTGATCGAGGCTTGGGGTACGACGTCGGCAGGGATCATCCACAATGGCTGCACAGCAGGCTCCTTCCGGGGGGGTTCCCGTCCAGGATGTGCGCTGCCGACCGTCACTGTCGTCCTGGCCAGCGGCCATTCCGGCTACCTGCTGGCTGGAATCCCGGCGTCGGGTCAGCCGCCGTCGACCGGGAGCTCGGCGCTGAGCGTGGTGCCCTGGCCAGGCGGGCTGACCAGCGCGATCGTGCCGGAGAGCGCCTCGACGCGGTCGGCGAGCCCGAGCAGCCCGGAGCCCTCGCCCGTCGAGGCGCCGCCCACGCCGTCATCGCCGACCTGCAGCCGCAGCATCCCGTCGGCCAGGTGCGCCCGCACGGTCACGGTCGTGGCGTGGGCGTGCTTGGCCGTGTTCGTGAGCGATTCGGAGACCACGTAGTAGGCGGCCACCTCCACGGGTTCGGGCAGCCGGCCGGGTACATCCAGCTCCAGCTCCACCGGTACGGCGCTGCGGCGGGCCAGGGTTTTCAACGCCGGGCCCAGTCCGGCCTCGCTCAGGATCGCCGGATGGATGCCTCTGGAGATCTCGCGCAGTTCGTCGACCGCCTCGCCCAGCCCCTCGGCCAGCCGGTCGAGCGGCTCGGCGAGCTCGTGCCGGTCGGGCGGCAGCCCGGCCTGGGTGGCCCGCACTTCCAGCACGAGCGAGACCAACCGCTGCTGGATGCCGTCGTGCAGGTCGCGTTCGATGCGGCGGCGGGCCTGGTCGGCGGAGGTGACAATACGCGAGCGGGAGGCGGCCAACTCCTCCTGCTGCCGGGCGAGGGTGACCGCCATCGTGTTGAAGCCGCGTTCCAGCACGCCTACCTCGCCGGCGCCGCGCTCGGACACGCGTGCCTGGAGATCGCCGTCCGCCAGCCGCCGGGTCGCTCCGGCCACCCGCCGTACCGGAACCACCACCGCGCGGGTGAGATAGCCGGAGTAGGCGCCGATCAGGGCGACCGACGCGATCAGGCCCGACACTCCCACGGCGCTCGCGCGATGTGCCGCGGCATCGGAGCGCTGCTGCTCGGTCCTGGCCATCGACAACGCGGCGGCCACCAGCGCGTCGAAGTCCGCGCGCATCGCGTCCACGCGGCGCTTGCCCTCGGCGATTTCCGCCGTCCGCGCCCTGGCCGGGTCGCGACGTATGGCCTCCACCAGGGGGACGGAGTAGTCGTTGAGGTAGGAAGTGCCGGCCGCGGTGATCGTCCGGGCCCGCGCACGCTGGGCGGGGGTGTCCGCCACGAGCCGCTCCAGCGTGCTCGCCTGGCCGGGAAACGCCGCGATGGCCTCGTGCCAGGGCTGGAGGAAGGCCTCCTGATCGGTGAGGGCGAAGCCGCGCTGGCCCGCCTCCATGTCGATGATCAGACGTTCCAGCCGGTTGGCCATCGTCAGGACCGCTGCGGAGCGCTGCTCGCGAAGCCGGACGTCGCGCAGGTCGGCGATCGAGGCCAGCAGCACCGCGAAGGCCCCGCCCACGATCAGCGCGAGCACGGCTCCGGCCGCCACCGTGCGTACGGTCAGACCGCGGCTGACGTCGCCCGCTGGTCGGAGTGACCGGCCAAGGAACATTCCCGGAGTGTACCGACACGACGATTAGGTCGGGATAATGCCTGTATGCCCGGTACGCAGGTGGTTCTCGCTGACGACGACGTTCTGCTGCGCGAGGGGCTCGCCAGCCTCCTGCAGCGTTCCGGTCTGGAAGTGATCGGCCAGGCCGGCGATGCCGGGCAGTTGCTGGCGCTGGTACGGGAGACGCGGCCGCAGCTCGCCATCGTGGACATCCGGATGCCGCCGACCAACACCGTCGAGGGGCTGCAGGCGGCCGCGCAGATCCGCGAGGAACATCCCGAGATCGGCATCCTGGTGCTGTCGGCGCACGCCGAGGCCGAGCACGCCATGCAGCTGCTGGCCAGCGGCGGTGGGATCGGTTACCTGCTCAAGAGCCGGGTGACCGATGTGGAGGAGTTCGTCGACACGGCGCGGCGGATCGCCAAGGGCGGCTCGGTCGTGGATCCGGCGCTCGTCCAGGAGCTGGTGTCGGCCCGACGCCGCGACGATCCCCTCGACGTGCTCAGCGCCAGGGAACGCGAGGTGCTGTCGCTGATGGCCGAGGGCCGCTCCAACGCGGGCATCGCCCGGCGGCTGTGGGTGACCGAGGGCACAGTGGAGAAGCACGTGCGCAGCATTCTCACCAAGCTCGGGCTGGCCGAGACCGATGACGACCACCGCCGGGTACTGGCCGTTCTCACGTTCCTCGAGGCTCGCTGAGCAACTGCCGGATGGCCGGCCCGGACAGCCCCGACTTGGGCAGGAACCCGATCGCCGGGCTCTCCTCGACCAGCTGCCCCAGGTCGGCGGCGTCCCGGGTGGAAATCATGATGACCGGAACCTCCTCCAGCCGGCTCGCCACGTCGAAGCCGCTCTCCTCACCCAGCCCGACGTCGACCAGCGCCACGTCCGGCCGCAGTGCCGAGGCCAGGGACTCGGCCTCGGCGCCGGTCGTGGCCACGCCGACGACCCGGACGTCCTGCAGTTCCAGCAGTCGGCGCGCGGCATCCATGAACCGCCGGCTGTCATCGACGATCAGGCAGCGCAATTCCACGACCCCAGGCTGCCACCCGCGTCAGGCGTCCGACATTCCCGCTAGCTGGAAGCTCTTCGCCTGTGCCACCGGATGAGCCGCGCGTCACCCGTACGGCGACCCCCGGAGGTGTTGTGCGGCGGATCAGGCAGCGGTGGCCGGACCTGGGAACAAGGGCTGGCAGGCACGCATGGTCACGTCAGCTGCAAGCGCGGGATTACCGCTGGCCGGTAGCGCGATTGGGCGCTGACGTTGACGACTCCCTCCCCTCCGCTTGCTGGGATTGGCGGGTGCAGGCGACCGGGAAGGCGGTCGCCGCGATCCGGGAGGAGCCGCACCATGGGAGCGACGGCTGGCACTTCGTCCGGGGTGATCCGCAGCCTGATTCCGGCGCGACTGGATCGGCTGGCATGGACGCCTTTTCACACTCGGCTCGTTGTGGCGCTCGGCGTGGCATGGGTGCTCGACGGCTTGGAGATCACTATCGCCAGTTCGGTGACCGGTGTGCTGAGCCAGCCGGACACCCTTGACCTGTCGGCGACCGCCGTCGGGGCCATCGCGACCGTGTACCTCGTCGGCGAGGTGGTCGGCGCCCTGGTCTTCGGCCGGCTGTCTGACCGGTTGGGCCGCCGCAACCTCTTCACCGTGACCTTGCTGGTGTACCTGGTCGGCAGCGGCCTGACCGCATTCACGTTCGGTCACGGCACCGGCTGGATCGTCTACCTGTTCGCCACCCGCTTCATCGCGGGCATGGGCATCGGCGGTGAGTACGCCGCGATCAACTCGGCGATCGACGAGATGATCCCGGCGCGCTACCGGGGTCAGATCGACATCGGCGTCAACGGGACATACTGGGCCGGCGCCATCCTCGGCACCCTGGGCACGCTGGTCCTGCTGCACGTGCTGTCCCCGGCGATCGGCTGGCGACTGGCGTTCCTGCTCGGCCCCGTTCTGGCCGTCTTCGTGGTGTACGTGCGGCGCAACCTGCCGGAAAGCCCTCGCTGGCTGCTCATGCACGGCCGCGCGGCCGAGGCGGAGCGCGCCATGGCCGCCATCGAGGCGCAGTACGGCTCGCCCGGCGTCTTGCCGCCCGTGGACGACAGCCGCGCGATCGAGGTCAGGCCGGAGCGGGTCGGCTATCGCGTCCTGCTGCGGGTGCTGTTCGTCGACCACTGGCGGCGTTCGGTGCTCGCCGCCACCTTGATGATCACTCAGTCGTTTCTGTACAACGCGATCTTCTTCACGTACGCACTGGTGCTGACCCATTTCTACGGCGTACGCGCGACCGACGCGCCGATCTACCTGATCGGGTTCGCGGCTGGGAACCTGCTCGGCCCCCTCACCATCGGCCGGCTGTTCGACACCGTCGGCCGTAAGCAGATGATCGCCGGTACCTACATCGTGTCCGGCGCGCTCCTGGCGATCACCGCTGTCCTGTTCGACCAGGGCGTCCTGACCGCGGCCACCCAGACCGTGGCCTGGTGCGTGATCTTCTTCTTCGCGTCGGCCGGCGCCAGCTCCGCCTACCTGTCGGTGAGCGAGATCTTCCCACTCGAGGTGCGTGCCCAGGCGATCGCGGTGTTCTTCGCCATCGCGCAGTGCTTCGGCGCGATCGGCCCCGTGCTGTACGGCAACCTCATCGGCACCGGCGCCGACCCGTCCCGGCTGTTCGCCGGGTACCTCATCGGCGGCGCGGTCATGGTCGTCGGCGGCATCGTCGAGATCCTGCTCGGGGTCCGCGCCGAACGCCAACCGCTGGAGGAGATCGCCCGCCCGCTGTCCGCGGTCCCCAGCATGGCCGGGCCGCGTGCGACGGGCGCCACGACGCCGTTTCTCCCGCGCGGCGGCTCCTAAGACGCCTCCCGCGGGCCCGTGGTCTCCGTCTGCCGCGCCCTGCGCAAAAAACGGCGCCGATGACGTTGAGGTGCGCGGACCGGAGGTGCCGGTGGTCCCGGACCGGGCAGCTCGGGAGGGGTCCCGCCAGAGCCTGGATACGCTCTGGCCATGCGACGCCCGACTGTGGTGGGCACCCTGTTTCTGCTGCTGTGCGGCTGTGCGGGGTCGCCCACGGCCACTTCTCCGGTTCAGCCGAGTGCTACGCCCTCAGCCACGATCTCCACCGCGGCTCCGACTCCGAGTGCGACGACGTCGGCTACGCCATCGCCATCGCCATCGCCGTTTGAGCCGCTCACGACGGATCGGCGGGACTGCTTCGATGGGGTCTGCACGATACGCGTGAAGAAGGGGACGAGGTTCCCGCTCGACGCTGACGCGTTCGGACTGGAGCTGTTCGTCGTGACCGCCGTCGGCCCAGGGGGAATCGAGTGTGAGCTTTACGTCCGGCCCCGCGGGGCGTTCACGCTCGCCCTCAAGAAGCCTGGTCAGAGTGCGGCGGGTCAGTTCCGCGTTTCGACGTGGGTGACGCTGCTGTCGATCGACAAGAAGACCGCGGTGATCGCCCTGGGGCACACCACGCCACCGTGAGTACCGCGGCTGACCGATGGGGTGACGCCGCTGCAGCCCCTTACCGCCCTGCTAGGGTTGTCCCAGTCGCCCGGACCCGCCTTGGCCTGGGCATCCGACGTTTTCCTCCGCCCGGTGCCGGGGGCGGCGGCGAGGGCGCGTGTCCCGTCCCACCGCAGTCCTGGACGTCCCCCGGCGGGCCAGGGGCCGCACCTCTTCTGTATCACTCAGGCGCCGGCGACCCCTCAGATGGCTCGCCACGCCGCGCGGCGATGAAGGACACCCTCATGCCCCGCGCCGCTACCGGCTACCTTCCCCTGCTGCGCAGCCCCGGCGTTGCCGCCTTCTTCTTCGCCGCCGCTGTCGGCCGCGTCGGCATCGCCATGACCGGCCTCGGCCTGGTCTGGTTGCTGCACGCCCGCACCGGCTCCTATGGCACCGCCGGCCTGGCCACCGCCGGATTCGCCCTCGCCGAAGCCCTGATCGGCCCGCATCTGGCCCGTCTGGTCGACCAGTTCGGCCAGACCCGCGTCCTGCCGTTCTCCCTTCTCGCCCACGGCGCCGCCATCGCCGGCGTCCTTGCAGCCACCACCCCCACCGCCGCGATCACCGCCGCCACCTGCGCCGGAGCGGTCGTCCCCCAGCTCGGCGCCCTGTCCGCAGCCCGCTGGGCCCACCTGCTGCGCGGCGATCGGGCCGACGAGCTGCCCACCGCCTTCTCCCTGGAATCTCTGGCCAATGCCACCGCCTTCCTCCTCGGGCCGGTCCTGGTCACCTCGCTCGGCGCGGTCGGCGACGCGGCCCTGGCCAGCACCATTGCCGCGGCCCTGATCCTCGGCGGGGGAGGGGCGCTGGCCGCTCAGGGCCGCACCGTGCCACCGCCCGCCCGCGAGCACGCCGAACGTGCCCGCACCGGACGCACCCTGCTGCAGCCGACCTTCCTCCTCCTCGCCCTGCTCAACCTGGCCATCGGGCTGTACTTCGGCACCATGGGGGTCGCGGTCAGTTCCTTCGCCATCAGCCACGGGATTCCCGGCGCGGCCGCGCCGATCATCGCCGCCTCCAGCCTCAGCGGGCTGCTCTCCGGCTGGCTCTACGGGCTGCGACGGCACCCCGCCCCACCACGTCGCCAACTCGTCGTCGCCACCGCCTGTCTGACGGGCGGGGCGCTGCTGCTTCCCCTTGCGCCGTCCGCCGTCTGGCTCGGCGCGGCGGTGGTGGTCACGGAGGCGGCGGTACCGCCCACGCTCGTCCTGCTGAACGTGCTCACGGAGAAGGCCGTCCACCCAGCCGTCCTCACCCAGGCCTTCACCTGGAACAACTCCGCCAGTGCGGCCGGTTCGGCACTGGCGGCGTCCCTCGCCGGGCGCGCCGCCGACGCGTGGGGCGCCTCGGCCGCCCTCGCGCAGGCCCCTGCGGCCGGGCTCGTCCTCCTCGTCTGCTCGCTCGTCCTGTCACTTGGTGCCCGGCGGCCGGGCGGAGCCCGAGGACGTTGAAACGAAGGCGTCGTGCCTTGGCCATAATTTGACTACTCTTTGCTGCTTGCCATTAGCTGTACGTCACCATCAGGTGGTGGCGCTTTGACCTGCCAGGAGGATCGTGCTCACCTCAGGGCGTATCTGCTGGAAGCGGTTCCTGCTCGTGCTGGGCCCGGCGATCGCCGTCGCCGGCCTGCTGGCGGCCGCCATGTCCCACGGGGCCGTGGGAGCGACGATGGTCGTCTCCGGGAGGTCGTACAAGATCTCCGCGAAGACGTTCAAGGTCAACGGGTTCGCCCAGTACGGGCGGACGCTCACCACCGGGACCGGCTCCCGCGTGCCCGTCATGACCGTGCAGGCCAAGTCGGGGCTGGTCTACGACATGTGCCAGAGCATGCTGATGGACACACCGGTCGGGACCGTCACGCTCAAGCTGCGCGCGGGACACGGAGGCAAGCCTGCCGTCGCCACCGACATGCTGGCCGACGCGACCCGCGTCAGCGGCGACACCACTTTTGTCGGATTCGAGGGCGGCGTCGACGCCGGTGTCGTCTCCACCGTGCCGGGCGTGTCCGGTACGCCCGGTACGTACGGGCAGCGGGCCGACAAGGTCGTCATCCGTGGATTCAGACAGGTCACCTGGGGGACCGCCACGGCCACCTTCGATCTGCCCGGCCTCACGGTGGACGTCGAGCGTGGCAGGCGCGAATGCTTCTGAAACGCGGACCGGCGGGCGGGCCGCCTCAGCCGGGCGGCCCGGCGCGGTGGGCGCGGCTCTGGGGCGGTTTCGGGCGGTGGCGGCGGGCGCGGCCGTTCTGGGGCGGGGGTCTGGTCCTGCTGGCGGGCGTCGAGCTGATCGCCGTCCCGTGGGCGACCAGCAGCCTGCCGGTGGTCGTCCGCGCGGGCTCGGCCGGGGCGACGTACCTGCTCGGGCTGGTGCTGGCTCTGCTCGGCGTGCTGCTCTGGGCGCAACCCGCGCACCGTGTCTTCTACGGTCTGGTGGCCACGTTGCTGGCGCTGGCGTCGTTCGTCTACTCCAACCTCGGCGGGTTCGGGCTGGGCCTGCTCCTCGGCCTGGTCGGCGGCGCGCTCGGCACCGCCTGGAGGCCCGTTGCCGCGAGCCCTGAACCGCCCCCGGCCAGGCGGGTCCTGGCCGTGGTGCCGGTGCTGCTCGCGGTGCCGATCGCCCCGTCCGGCGCCGGACCTGCGACCGTGCGCGAGCCGGTCGTGCTGACGGCGGCCAGGATGACGCTGACCGGCGCCCGGTTCGACGGCGTGACCAGGCTGCGGACAGGATCGGGCAGCCGGGACATGCTCCGGTTCACCGTGGACCACGCCGTGCTCGACGCCCCCAGGCAGACGGGCGGCGGAGTCGCGTCACGGGCCGCGCGGCTGACGCTCGGCCCCCATGTCGTGGTGTACATGCGCACCCTCTACGGCCGCCCGGCGGGCCTGGCGCCGGTGCAGCTCAGCGCGGACCATCCCACCCTCGTCACGCTGGCGCTGCGGACGCTGCCCACGTTGCCACGGATCACTCTCACCCATGTCGTGGTCGGCGAGCCCATCGTCCGGGCGGGAACGGCCCGGCTCGTCGCGCCCGACGTCTCAGCACATCCCTAGGAGTTCCCGATGCACCCGGCAAGGCGCGAAACTTCGGCGCAAAGCGGCATCGACGACCTGCCGCAAATCCGGCCCGGCACGCAGTGGTGGACTTTCACCATCCATCTGCGCGACGACGGTGGCGAGTTCGGGCTGACCGTCTTCTTCGTCCGTCACCAAATCCGGCGGCCTGACGGCACGCCGCTCGAGTCCCATGCCGTGCTCTGGTACCGCAGCGATCCCCGTACAACGTCTCACGAGGGCGAATCCTGGCTGGACGAGGGGTCCGGCGAGCTTGCACAGGTGCTTCTGCACGCCGACGAGGTCACGGATCCGCGGATCAAGCGGGCGTTCATCGAGGCGCTGGCGCGGGGCGACCTGCCCCTGCCCGATCGGCGGCTGCCCCATCCGGTCCGCATCGGGCAGGACGGGCTGGACCTGGACTTCGGCGGGGTCGCCCGCCTCCGCAAGGAGCGCGACGGCACGTACCTGCTCGAAGCCGACGGTGACCGGAGCGGCTTCCACCTGCGCCTGACCCCGGACAAGCCCGTGATCGCGCAGGTGGACGGGGACGTGCGCGCCTACTGCCTGACACGCCTGACGGTGACGGGATCCGTCAGCGGCGAGCGTGAGTCCGCCGTACGCGGCCACGCCTGGTACCGGCACGGTTCCGGCGACCACTGGCGAAGCGACGTCGAACCCGCCTGGGAATGGGTCGGCCTGCGCCTCGACAACGGGTGGGACGTGTCGGTGCTGCGCGGCATGCTCGTCGACGCCGTCAAGGGCACGAGCATGCCCGCCGGAGTGCACGGTGTGCTGAGCTCTCCGGACGGCGAACGCCTCAGCGTGCCCGCCGTCCTGCGCGGCTCGGCGGCCTGGACGTCGCTGTCCACGCTCAACACCTACGACACCGTCTGGGACGTGGACATCGCCTCGCACCAGCTGAGCCTCCGCGTTCGCACGTGGTTCCCGGAGCAGGAGATCCGGTCGCTGCTGTTCGGCTCGGGAATCCTGGAGGCTTACGTCAGCGTCGAAGGGACCATGGCCGGGCGGCCCGTGACCGGACAGGGCTGCCTCGAAGTGTGGCCCGCGAACCGGATCGCCGACATCGAACGATTCGTCCTGCGGGCCCGCGACCTCGCCAACGCCTCGATCGACGAGATCTACCCCGAATCGCCCGAGGCGTCCATGCTGGCCGGCTTGGCGGGAGTGGAAGATCGCCCCGAGCTCCTGGAGGGCGTGAACCTCACAGACCTCCACGACACACTCGTCCGTCCCATCCGCTACGCGGTGGAGGGCGCCGGCAAGAGCTGGCGCACCTACGCGGCCCTCGCGGCCCTGGGGATGCTGCGCGCCGAGACCAGAGCACACCACCAGTCCGTGGCGGGCGCGTTCGAGATCATGCACACCGCCTGCCTGGTGGTCGACGACGTCGAGGACCGCTCGCCCGTACGCCGCGGCCGCGCGGCCGTCCACATGGTGTTCGGGGAGGCGACCGCCATCAACGCCGGCACCGCCGCCTACTTCGTCTACGACAAACTGCTGCGCCGTACCGTGCCCGACGACGAGTCGCTGCGCCTGCGCATCCACGAGATCTTCCTGCAGGTCATGCACGCCGCACACGCGGGCCAGGCACTCGACATCGCCGGGCACCGGGCCGCGATGGACGAAGCCGTCGCCACCGGCGAGGCCGAGCCGCTGCTGCGCCGCATCCGTGCCGTCCACCGCCTCAAGACCGCCAGCGTCCCGCGCGGCATGGCGCAGATCTGCGGCCTGTTCGCTGGTGCCACCCCCGGCCAGCTCCTGGCCATGGCCGACTACTTCGAGGCCATCGGGCTGGCGTACCAGATCACCGACGACGTGGCCGACCTGCGCGGCGTCACCGCGCCGCTGTCCGGCGGCGGCCATCGGCCGACCAAACACGTGGCCGAGGACCTGCGCGCGGGCAAGGTCACGATGCCGCTTGCCCACGCGGTCGCCCTGCTCCCCGCGACGGACATCCGGCGCATCTGGCACACGGTACGCGACGGCGACGCACACCCCGCGGCCGTCACGGAGATCGCCCGGACACTGGAGGACTGCGGGGCGGTCCAGGCCTGCGAAAGGGAGGCGAACGGGTACGTCACGCGGGCGTGGGAGTCGTTGCAGGGCCTGCTACCGGTGACCCATGAATCGATCATGGTTTGCGCCTTGGGCGCGTACATGGCCCGCCGGGAACGCGAGTGATGCCGCCTTCCTCCAAGCGCCTTCACTGGTAGGCGGATGCCTGGAGGTCGTACAAGTGGGCGTAGCGGCCGGCGAGCGCGATGAGCTCGGCGTGCGTGCCGCACTCGATGATTCGCCCGCCGTCGAGCACGACGATCAGGTCGGCCATCCGGATGGTGGCGAATCGGTGCGAGACCAGCAGGGTGATGCCGCCGGTGGCGTGCTGCCACTCCCGGGCTGCCTCCGCGTACCGCTGGTAGACCTCGTACTCGCTGGCCGCGTCCAGTGCGGCTGTCGGCTCGTCGAGTACGGCGAGGAGCGGTGTGGATCGCATGAAGGCCCGCGACAGGGCGATCTTCTGCCATTGGCCACCGGAGAGCTCCACGCCGTCGCCGAGGGCCTTGCCGAGGCGGGTCGCCTCGCCCTCCGGCAGGCGGGCGAACACCTGGGCGGCGCCGCCCTTCTCGGCGGCTTCCGCGATCTCGTGCATCCTGGGCAGGTTGCCCACGCCGACGGCCTCGCGGGCCAGGAACGGGAACCGGCTGAAGTCCTGGAAGGCCGAGGTCACGCGTTCCCGCCAGGCCGCGGGATCCATCTCGGGGAGGGGCGCCCCGTCCACGGTGATGGTTCCGCTGGTCGGCCGGTGAAACCCGCACAGCAGCTTGACCAGCGTCGTCTTACCGCTGCCGTGGTCGCCGACCAGCGCCACCGTGGCCCCGGACGGGAGATGCAGGTCGATGCCGCGCAGCACGGGCGGGCCGCCGTACGAGAAGTCCACGCCGGAGAGGGTGATGCCGTCGCGGAGCCGGTCGGGCGGGGAGAGCGTGCCGCTGGAGCTCGCCGCGTACAGGTCGCGCAACCACAGGTAGTGGCCGGCCATGGTGAGGCCGCGGCCGGCGAGGGTGAGCGCATGGGTGAGCAGGTCGAGCTGGCCCCTGATCTGGCCGCCGAGTGTGGCCACCAGCAGCAGCGCGCCCGGACTGACCGCGCCGGACAGGGCCAGCTGGACGGTGAGGAACAGCGCCCCGAGGAAGGCCGCCACGAAGATGAGCGAGCCGATCAGGGTGAGGCCACCGGTGGCGAGCGTGGCCCGCCAGAGGATCGCGGTCCGCTCCTCGCGCAGGCGGCGCGCGATCGCGGCGGCATGGGCGCCGGAGGTGCCGAGCCGGAGCTCCTTGGCCGAGTTCGCCTCGGTGATCATCGTGAAGAGGTGCTGTTCGGCCCGGTTGCGCTCGGCGGTCTCCGCCCTGGCGGCCTCGGTCCTGCGCGAAGTGGTCCGGGTGAGCAGGATCGACGGCACCGCGAACAGCGGCAGCGCGAGCAGCACTGGATGGACCCTGGCCAGCAGGACCGTGGTGATGACCAGCCAGAGCCCGCTCTGCACCACGCTCAGGGCGGCCAGTCCGGTGGTGACGGTTCGCTGGCCGAGCCCGCGGATCTGCTCGAGCCGGCGGAGCGAGTCGGTGTCCTCCAGGTGCGCGGTGGTCGGCAGGGTCGCGCACCACCGGATGATCCGCCGGTCCAGTACGGTGCCGACCTCGCTGCCCAGCAGGCCGGCCTGGACCTGAATGACCCGGCCGCCGGCCAGGACGAAGGCGCCCGCCGTCGCCGCGCAGAGCGCCCCGCCGATGAGCAGCGGCCTGGACCCGGTGAGCACGCCGTCCACGATCCATTGCAGGCCGAGGGCGGTCAGCCCGGGGGTGATCGCGCCCAGCGGGGTCAGGACGAACAGCAGCCAGGTGCGTCCCGGCGCATGGCGCAGGCACTCGGTCACCAGAGTACGGATCTCGGCGAACCTCATGCGCTCTCCTTGAACTGCTGGGCCTGGAGATGGAACATTCGCGCGTACTCCCCGCCGGCGGCGAGCAGCTCGTCGTGGGTCCCGTCCTCGGTGATCCGCCCGCCGGACAGCACGACGATCCGGTCCGCCTTCCGCACGGTGGAGAACCGGTGCGAGATCAGGACGACGGTCGCCTGGCCGCGTACGTGGCGGATGCGGTCGAAGGCCTCCAGCTCGGCCTCGATGTCCAGGTTGGCGGTCGGCTCGTCCAGCACGAGCAGCCGCGCTCCGCAGGCGGCGGCCAGCGCCGCCCGGGCAAGCGCTATCTTCTGCCACTGGCCACCGGACAGGTCGCCGCCGTCGGCGTACTTGGGGGAGAGCACCGTCTCCCAGCCCTTGGCCAGCTTTTCGATCATCTTGGTCGCGTCCACCGCTGAGGCCGCCGCCTCGACCTGCTCCCGCGTGGCATCCGGCGCCGCGATCCTGATGTTCTCGTACGCGCTCAGCTCGTACCGGTTGAAGTCCTGATAGACCGCATACGCCGCGGGCTCGGTGACCACGGTGCCGCTCCGCGGGCGGTACTGGCCGGTGAGGAGCTTGGCGAGGGTGGTCTTCCCCGCCCCGTTCACGCCGACGACCGCGACCACCTCGCCGGGCCGGAGGGTCAATGTCACGCCAGTCAGTACGCGGACCTCTCCGTACCCGAAGTCCACGTCCCGAAGGGCGATCTCTCCGGTGCCGTCCGGTCCGGGCGGCGGCTCCAGGCCGGGGGCGAGCGCGCGAATCCGGGTGACCGCGTCCACGGCGGGCATCGCGACCTCGTCCATGTCCTCGCCCTGGCTCGACATGGAGATGACGAACATGGCGGAGACCGCGCCGATCGTCGCGGCGATCCGGCCGACCGACACCTCACCGGAGGTGGCCACCGCCACGTACACCACCGAAGCGGTCGCCGCCCAACCGAGGAAGACCGACATCTCGCGCCGGAGCAGAGCCACCCTTGACTCGATGACCCGCCGCATGGCGTCGGCGATGTTCTCCTGCGAGTGTTTCTCGATCCAGTCGGTCAGCCCGAAGATCCGCACCTCCTTGGCGTCCCGGTTGTCCGACATCATCGCGGACCACGCGCGCCCGCGCATCGCGGCCGGCATGGTGCCCGACACCACCCTGAAGAACTCCCGCCACCTGCCGGCTCGGTAACGGCCCAGCAACAGCGCTGCCACGGCCGTCGCCGGACCCCACCACCACACCACCTGGGAGAGCACCAGCATCGCCGTGACCAGTCCGGCCATGGTCAGCCCGGCCCGGAACCGGCCCACCGCCGCCGCACCGATGCCCTCGTCGGTCCAGGTCAGCAGCGGCGAACGCATGGTGGTCAGCTCATCCTGGACCGCGACGTCCTCCACCCGATCCAGGGTCGGCAGCGCCAGCACGCGGGAGGTCAGCTCTTCTCGGACCGCGGCGTCGATCCGCCGCCCCACCCGCTCGGCCAGCGGCCGGCTCATCGAGCGGAGCACGTTACCGGTGACCAGCAGCGCGCCGAGCAGTGCGAGCATCGTCCCGATGCCGCTCGCGGCGGCACCCTGCCGAGCTGCGCTCTGTGCCAGGAGGCCCACCAACTCACCGGTAACCAGGGCCACGGCGGTCGGTTCCACCAAGAGGAACAGTTCGAGGAGGGAGAGCGCCGCCAGCCACGGCCAGCCGGCCAGCACGAGAAAACCCAGGAGCCGGCGCTTGGGGGATGAAGGCACAAACCGCACCCTACGGGTCAACACGCTCCTTCCGTGATCTCATTGCCCGCGCGCTGAGGGACCCTGCGGCATTTCGCGGCGATTACCCGGTTCGTCGCGCGTCAGCGGACGGCCACGTCATATGCGACCTTGTGGTGGTCGAGGTCGGCCAGGGCGCCGGGCGGGGCGCCGTCGTCCGTGATCACCCGTTCGAAGTCGGTCAGCAGAGCCACCTTGTGCAGCGCGATGCGGCCGAGTTTGCTGTGATCGACCAGGAGGACGTTGCGTTCCGCACTCTGCAGCATCGCGCGCTTGATGAGCACGATGTGGGGCTCCTGGTGGTAGGCGCGGCCGCCGGAGACTGCGGATGTGGACACGAAACAGAGGTCGACACGTATGTCCGCGATGTCGTTGACACATGAGACGCCGAGAAACGAATTGTGCAGCGCGTCGTAGTCACCGCCCAAGGCGACCAGCCGGATCCCGCGCACGGTCGACAGCAGGTTGAGCCCGTCCAGGAAGTTCGTGACCACGGTCAGTGGAGTGATCTTCTCGAGGCGTCCGGCGAGTGCCAGGGCCGTCGTCGAGTCGTCGAGCATGATCGACATCCCCGGCTCGACCAGCTCCACCGCCTTCTCCGCGATGACGTCCTTCTCGGCCTGCATGGACTTCCTGCGGTAGGCGATGCTGCTCTCGAAGACGCCCGAGCGCTGCGCGGTGACCCCGCCGCGGAACCTGCGGACCAGGCCTTGCCGCTCGAGCTCGTCCAGGTCCCGGTGGATCGTCATCAGGCTGACCTTGAACCGTTCGGCGAGATCGGCCGCTGTCCCCGAGCCATGCGTCAGGATGAACTCGCCGATCGCGTGCTGCCTCCATGCCGGGCCGCTGCGCTGCCGACCGTTACGGCTGGTCATGCCGTGTTCCTCCACGCTGGGTCAGTTACGGCCGAACGCAGGTTCGTCCTGGTTGTTAACGCTCACCCTCGATCTGCTCGGATGAGGGCGGCGAACTCGCGAAGAATATTGTCCCTCGCCCGCAGCGCGGCCGGAATCTCGTGCACGAACTCGAGAAAGCCGTGGACGGTCGGCACGCCGATCTCCGTCGTCGGCACGCCCGCCTTGCGCAGCCGGTCGGCGTAGGCGGCGCCCTCGTCGCGCAGCGGGTCGTACTCGGCCGTCACCACGATGGCCGGGGGGAGACCGGCGAGGTCCGGCGCGTGCAGCGGCGCGGCAAGCGGCAGCGTCCTGGCGGCCGGGTCGGGTAGGTACGCGTCGATGAACCAGCGCATCGCGTCGGCGGTGAGGTAGTGGTCGTTGGCGTACGTCGTGTACGACGTGGTGCTCATGGTCGGATCGGTGACCGGATAGACGAGCAGCTGCGCGCGCAACGGCACCGCGGCGTCGCGGGCGCGCAACGCGACGGCCGCGGCGAGATTCCCGCCGGCGCTGTCACCCGCGACGGCCAGCTGCGTGGGGTCGATGCCCAGGGTGGTGGCGTGCTGCGCGACGTGCTCCGTGACCGCCCAGCAATCGTCGAGCGGGACCGGATAGGGGTGTTCGGGGGCGCGCCGGTAGTCAACCGAGACGACGACGGCATCCGCGGCCACGGCGAGGGCCCGGGCATGCATGTCGTGGGTGTCGAGGTCGCCGATGACCCAACCGCCCCCGTGCAGGAACACGACGCCGGGTGCCGTCGGGCCGGTCACGCCGAGCGGGCGGTAGACGCGTACCGGCACCCCGGCCAGCTCGGTGTCCTCGGCGGGGCAGATCTGGGCGGGACCGGGTCCGGCGAGTTCGCGGATCCTGGCGCGGTACTCCGCGCGGGCCTTCGCGGGGCCGAGCTCCGGGAAGGGCGTCCCCTTGCCGAGCCGATCGATGAGCCGTCTGATGTCGGGAGCAAGTGCCATCACGCGTCTCCGTCCGTGGGGGCAACGGTGAGGCAGAAATTAACATGTTCACTGTTAACTCATCAAGATCGTGCTCGCCTAGGCTCCGGCTCGCCACCGAGGCGCTGCCGACCTCGTAACTGATAGAAAATCTGCTGCTCAGACGGGTCTTTGGCGATCGTTGATGATGTCGGAGCGGGTGTCTCTTCCCTCTGATGAGCACGATCTCGTTGCGGGATCTTCTCACGGGAAGGTCTTCTGTGTTAACAATCTAACTCCAGGGATGAGTTTTTAACACCAAAACCTGTGAACTATCTGCAGGAGGCCTCGCCATGTCCCCCACCCCCGCCGTCTCCCGCCGACACCTACTCAAGACCGGAGCACTGGGTTTCACCGGACTCGCGGCGGCCCCGTTGCTCGGCGCGTGCTCGTCGACGAGTGGGTCCGCGTCGAGCAAGACCGTCGCCTGGGAGACCGGTTACCTGTCGTTCTTCTTCTTCGTGGTCCTCCAGGAAACGGTGAAGCGCGAGGCGAAGAGGCTCGGACTCGACTTCGTCGGCAAGAACGCCAACGGCGACTCCTCGGCCCAGGTCAACGACTGGAACAGCCTCTTCTTGCAGAAGCCTCGATACCTCATATCGGACGCCCTGGACTCCGAGGTCCTCGTCCCGCTCACCCGGACGGCGAAGACCAAGAAGATTCCCATCGGCATGGTGGACACGCCGCTGACAGGTGGCGACGTCGACATCTCGGTGACGTTCGACAACCGCCAGGCCGGCATCATGGCCGCGGAGAAGACCGCCGAGCTGCTCATCGCGAAGAACGGCTCGGCGAAGGGCACGGTGCTCAACGCCTACGGCAGCCTGACGGCCGTCGCGCTCCGTGACCGCAAGGAGGGGTTCGAAGAGACACTCAAGTCCAAGTACCCCCAGATCGAAATCGTCTCCCGCCCGCAGAACAACGACCACGCGCAGGCGCTGTCCGTGGTGAACACCACCTTGCGCGAATATCCGGCCCTCGATGCCATCCACGTGCCCACCGACATCTTCCTGCCGGACGCGCAGAAGGCGATGCAGTCGCAGAGCCGGCTGTTCCCCGTCGGTGACCCCAAGCACATCGTCCTGACCAGCATCGACGGCTCGCCGACCGCGCACGAGTGGATCCGTAACGGGCAGCTCGACGCGGACATCTCCCAGGATCCGATCGCATACGTGCAGATCTGCATGGAGCTGCTGGAGAAATACGCGGTCAAGGGCGAGGCCGTGCCGCTGGGCCCGTACCAGAACAAGAACTACTTCTGGGAGAAGGCGACGATCGCCAAGAGCCCCTCCGGCCCGCTGATGACGATCCCGCCGTACTTCGTCACCAAGGAGAACTCCCGCGACCCCCGCCACTGGGCGAACATCGTCACCGACCAGTGGAAGCTCAAGGAGACCCAGTCGTGACCTCCACGTCACTGCTGGTCGCCGACGGAGTCACCAAGGTCTACGGCGCCTCGCACGCGCTCGACGACGTCACCGTGACCATCAACCGCGGGGCGATCCACGGCCTGCTCGGCAAGAACGGCGCGGGCAAGTCCACCCTGGCGGGAATCATCGCAGGGGTGATCCGGCCCGACCACGGCACGCTCACGTTCGACGGCCGGGACGTCACGCACGAGTCCGCCGCCGCGCAGCAGCGGCACGGGATCCGGCTGCTCGACCAGCACTCCGAGGTGCTCTCCGACCTGAGCGTGGCAGAAAACCTGCTGCTTGGCGCGCTGCCGCGGCGGCGAGGGCTGGTCGACTGGCGTACCGCCCTCGATCGCGCGGGCGAGATCCTGGACGAGCACGAGCTGCGCATCCCGCCCCGCCGCCGCGCCGGTGACCTGTCGCTCAGCGAGCGACGCCGGCTCAGCATCGTCAAGGCACTGACCGGCAACGGCCGGCTGGTCATCCTCGACGAGCCCACCACGGGGCTGACCCTCAAGGAACGCCGTGACCTCATGCGGTGGGTGCGGAGTCTCGCCGACCAGGGCCGCACCTTCGTGTACATCTCCCACCACAACGACGAGGTGCGCCAGCTCTGCACCGAGTACACGGTCCTGCGAGACGGCCGGGTGGTCGCGGGCGGCGCCATGGAGAGTCTCACCGCCGCACGGCTGTCCACGCTGATCAGCGGCGAGGACGTCACCGAGTTCCGCCGCCGTCGCCGTCTGGACGGCGACGAACTGCTCAGCATCCGGGGCCTGCGGTACGGAGACTGCGGGCCGGTCGACCTCACCGTACGCGCGGGCGAGATCGTCGGCCTGGTGGGTTTGCCCGGGTCGGGTGCCCAGGAGCTACTGCGGGTGCTCGCCGGGCTCACGCCTGCCACCGGCGGCGAGGTGCGGATGGGTGGCCGCGCCGTCGATCTGAGCCGGCCGCGGGCCAGCCTCGACGCGGGCATCGGCTACCTCACCCACGACCGGATCGGCGAGGGTGTCGCAGCCCAGATGTCCATCGCCGACAACATCCATCTCGGCCACTGGCCCCGCCGCCGGTACCGGTTCCTGGACACCGGCCGGATGGCCGTGCGGTCCGAGCGGATCCGGCAGGCGATGTCGGTGGCGATGACGGGACCGCGGCAGGAGATCCGCCAGCTCAGCGGCGGCAACCAGCAGAAGGTGCTGCTCGGCCGCCTGCTGACGCGCGACCCGAAGGTGCTCGTCCTGGACGAGCCGACCGTGGGGGTCGACGTCGCCGCCAAGGAGGAGATCCACCGGCTCGTCGACCAGGTGACGGAGAACGGTGTGGCCGTGATCCTGCGGGCGTATGACCCCGACGAGACGGCGCGCCTGGTTGACCGCGCCGTCCTGTTCGCCGGCGGGTCGATCACCGGGGAGCTCGCCGGCGACGACTTGACCGTGTCCGCTGTCGCGACCGCACAACACATTGGAGAGTGACCGATGACCCAGACAGCGGACGCCGAGAAGACGATACGCGTGCCACGGCACGCTGATTTCAGCCTGCTCAGATTCGGCCTCGACAACATCGTCTGGGCGCTGATCATCGTCTTCAGTCTGGTCACCGGGCTGTTCAACGCGTTCTTCCTGACCACGGCCAACCTGCAGAACATCCTCATCCAGGCGACCCCGCTCGGCCTGCTCGTGCTGGCGGTGTCCTTCGCGCTGCTGATCGGCGAGATCGACCTTTCGGTCACCGGCAACCTGGCGTTCAGCGGCATGGTCGGCGCGCTGCTCATGCAGCACCTGCACGTCCCGGGGATCCTGGCGATCGTCTGCGTCATCGCGACCGGCGCGGTGATCGGACTCATCAACGGCGTCTTCGTGGCCCTGCTGCGCATGAACTCGCTCATCACCACGCTGGCCATGGGTCTGTTCCTGCAGGGCGCGGTGCTCGCGCTGACCAAGGCGCGGACCCTGGTCATCAACGACGAGACCTACGGCTACCTCGGCAGCGCGACCATCGGCGACTGGCCACTCATGCCGGTCGCGCTGCTGCTGGCCTTCGCGGTGGTCGCGGTCCTCCTGCGGAGCACACAGTGGGGCCGCAACCTGTACGCGACCGGCGGCAGCCTGCCGGCGTCGATCGTCGCCGGGATCGCGGTCCGCCGGGTCCGGCTCAGCGCCTTCCTGGCCGCCGGAACACTCGGCGGCGTCGCCGGCTTCCTCTCCTCGACCTATCTGGGCGGCGTCAACGTCACCGTCGGCAACAGCCTCCTGCTGTACGCGGTGGCCGCCCCGGTCATCGGCGGCGTCTCGCTCACCGGCGGTCGGGCGCGCGTCTCGGGAATGTTGGGCGGCGCGTTGCTGATCAGCGTCATCCAGGTCGGGCTGCAGCTCGTCAACGTGTCCGCCTACTACATCCAGATGATCGGCGGCGCGATGATCCTGATCGCCATCGCCGTCGACGCGCTCCGCGTCAGTCGCGCCGAGCAAGGCCGCTCAGTCTGACCTGCAGTCGCGCCGAGCAAGGCCGCTCGGTCTGACCGGCCGCCGGGTGCGCCGGCCGTCACGCATCCGGCGGTTCCGGTTTCGAGACCACCGCCGACGGTCTCCTGCAGGTCGCCACCGTGGTCGCTGTCGTGCCGACCGGGTCCGTGGTCACAGCCGCCCGTTGATCGCGGCGATCGGCGCAGTCGCTCTTGAGTCGCGGGACCCACAGACGTGGCTGTCTGTCGGAAGGGGCGGGTCAGGTCCCGGGCAGGTCCCGGGCGGGCGTGGCGTTGTGGCGCTGGTAGTGGCGTGCCGCCCGGGCCCGGTTGCCGCATGACGGCTTGCACCACTCCTGCCGCCCGTGGCTCTTGACGAAGTAGCGGACGCAGCGCGGCGCGTTGCAGGCTCGCAACTGCTCACGTTGCGGACCGCTCAGGAAGTCGATGGCGGCCCGTGCCAAGGCCGCGACCAGCCGGACGCTTGCGTCGGGTTCGGCCGACAGCACCCCCATCTGAGGTGCCGCGCCCGCGGGCCAGTCCAGTTGCGGGACGATCGCTTCACGGGCGGCCGCCGCGTTGAGGTGAGCCAGCGCCTGCTCGACCGGCATCAGCCGGTGGGCGTCGGCCCGGCTTGGCGGCGCCGGGCTGACCGCTTGCGCGAACAGCGCCCGCACGGCCCGGCGCAGCTCGACGATCTCGCTCCTGACCTCCTCGTCCACCGTGAGCCCGGCGACGTCGACGTGGCCGGCCAGTAGCTCCGCCTGCTGATGAATCCAGCGGGCCGTGCTCTGCAGCGTGGCCAGGTCGTCGGCGACACCGCCGTGGCCGTCATGGCGGATCGTGCTCGCCAGTTCCAAGGCCGGCCAGCGCTCCACACCAACTCCTCCCGGTTGCCTATGTCCTCTTCACACCCTATGGTCTCTAACGTTAAATCTAATTTAACCATTAGATGCCTTGATGAATGGAGCACCCGATGGCGTTGTTGCTGGCTCAGATCAGCGACCTGCACCTCGACGGCACCGACAGAGCGATCCGGCGCGCCACCCGGGTCATGGACTACCTGCGGGCACTTCCCCGCCCCGTCGACGCCGTACTGGTCACCGGCGACATCGCCGATCATGGCGAGGAGGCCGAGTACGAGCAGGCCGCGCAGATCCTGGCCGGCCCCTTCCCCGTGCTCACCTGCCCCGGCAACCACGACGCCCGCCCGGCCTACCGCAAGGCACTGCTGCGGCAGCCGCCCGGCCCCGGCCCCATCAACCAGGTGCACCACATCGCCGGCACCGCCATCCTGATGTGCGACTCCACCATCCCCGGCCACGACGAGGGCCGCCTCGACCCCGAAACCCTCGCCTGGATGCACGCCACCCTCGACGGGCTCGCCCCGGACACGCCCGCGCTGATCGCCTTCCACCAGCCGCCCGTCGAACTCCACCACCCGTTGCCCGACTCCGGACGACTGGAGTCACCTGGCGATCTGGCCGCACTGCTCGACGCCCACCCGCAGGTCGTCGCCGTGCTCACCGGCCACGCTCACACCGCGGCCGCTTCCACCTTCGCCGGCCGCCCCTTGATCGTCGCACCGGCCATCACCTGGACCCTGCGCCTGCCGTGGGAGGGCGACCAGCCCGCCGACCGCGAGCAACCGCCCGGCCTCGCCTTCCACATCCTGGACGACGACCGCCGCCTGACCACCCACTACCGCGTCGTGCTCCAGGCATGATCCACCCGTACGCGGTCGCCGCGTTCCTCCTGGCGATCCTGCCCATCATCGCCACCCCGGGCGCCAGCCTGACCCTGCTGATCCAGCACGTCACAGCCGGCGGCCGCCGCCAGGCTCTCCCCGTCATCCTGGGTACGGTCACCGGCCTGTACGCCCACGCGACCCTGGCCGTCGCCGGTCTGTCGACGCTGGTCATGCACTCCAGCCAGGCCTTCACCGCGGTCAAACTCATCGGCGCGGCCTACCTCATCGGCCTGGGTCTGTGGACCTGGCGCTCCACCACCCTGCTCGCCCCTCCCGCGCTGACGGACCGGCCGAAACAGGCCGGCTCTGTCTACACCCAAGCCCTGCTCGCGAACGTGCTCAACCCGAAGGCGGCCTCCATCTACCTGACCCTGGTCCCGCAGTTCATCCTGCCTGGCCGTCCCTTCGGCGGGCAGATCCTCACCCTGGCCACCGCCCATGCCCTGTTGATGGCGGTGTGGCTGCTGACCTGGACGGCCCTTGTTCACCAAGGGGCGCACATCGTGCGTAAGGCCCGCTTCAAGCGTGCAGTCGGCAAGGTGACGGCGGTGGTGCTCGTCGTCCTCGGCGTCCGGGCCGCCACGACGTAGGAGGCCGGCGTGTCCGACGGCAGCAGCTGAGCGACCGCCGGCGGATCGGCGTCCTGTCGTCTCTACAAACTGTAGACCTGCCCGGTTTGGGCGCCCTCAATGGAACGGACATATGCCTGAGCGACGTCGGCGAGATCGACCGGCGCAGTGAGCCTCGTCAGGCGATCGGCCTTTCCTTTTCATCTAGGAACCGGCAGCGGCGGATCCGTCCGTCCGCGGATCAGGTGTGCGACGGCGGTGACGGCCGCGTACAGCACCGGCAGCGCGACGATCGCGGTCCATGGCAGCTCCAGCGCGACGTCCGGCGTGGCGCTCCCGCCCTGCCAGGCGCGTACGAGCCAGGGCACGGCGGCGTAGCAGAGCCCCAGCCCCAACCCCAGCCCGAGCACCGTGCCGCCGGCGGCGTGCCACAGGGACCGCCGGCGGGCCGTGGCGGCGGAGCCGAGCAGGAGGCCGAGCGCGGTCACCAGTGCCAGGCCGAGCGCTTCGGGCAGCAGGCCAGGCGGCGGAGCCGCCAGGTCCTGCGGGTCGATCACCGTGACATCCCAGCCGGATCTGGCCACCGCTGCGCGGACCCGGTTCCTGTCGCCGGTGGCGAGCCACCAGTCGGCGGCGGGCAGCGGCGGACGTGCCGCGGCCAGGTTCCACGCCTGCAAGGACGGCAAGTCGACGAGGGCGCCGGCCTGGTCGATGGGGATGCCGGGCATGCGTTTGACGACGCCGGCGAGCTGGACCTGGACCCGCTGACGGCCCAGCGCGATGGAGCCGGTCCGGCCCGTGGTGAGCTTCGCGGAGGCGGCCAGCTCGGGCGTGAGCACGATGGGCAGCGGCCGGTCAGCGGCGGCACCCACCGGTACGGGCCGCACGACGGCCGCGGCGGCCTGCACCTTGAGCGAGAACAGCCCCGCGCCACCCTCCACGCCTGCCGACCAGCGCTGATCCGCCGGCAGGGCCACCTCCCGGCCATCGGCGCGCAGCGCGGTCACGGTGACCACATGGGGGGAGTCGTCGATCGAGTCCCCCAGGAAACCACGGACGGAGAGCGGGTAGGCGATCTTCCCGTCCTGGCCGGCCAGGCCGGCGAGGTCCACGTCCACCTTCGTGGCGCCTTGGCGCAGCGGTGCGACGGGCAGGTCGTGCCAGACCCCGAGGGCGTCGGAGACCACCACGCGCAGCCGCGGAGGGGCGGCGGGCGCCTCCACCTCGACGGTGAGCGTACGGGGGGCGCCGGGAAGCGGCATGGCGCCGATCTTCGGCCGGCCGGCGGCCAGCGCGGTCGCCATCTGCGCAACCGACCGATCCGACAGGTCGGGTTGCAGGCGGAACACCTCGGCGAGGCGGGAGGCGTCGATGCCGAGCAGGGTGCTGTACCGGAGGTCGACCTCGATGCGGTCGCGGTGGCCGGGCACGGCGGCGGTGACGCCCGGCAGCGCGGCGAAGGCGGTGCCGCGGCCGAGGACGTCCGGCTTGCCTCCTGCCGGCGGGCCGGTCAGCCGCAGGTCGGCGCCGGCCTGGTGGCCTGCCCGAGCCGCCTGCGACGTACGCCAGGTCGTGGCGCCGCAGACCGCGACCACGGCCACCGCGGCGGCGATCGCCACGGAGAGCACCCGGATGCCCGGCCGCGGTACCTCGACGAGCAGAAGTACGGCCGCGAGCAGCGCCATCGAGATCGCCGCCAGGAGCGCCCCCGCGTCGAAGGCCGCCGGCGGCCGTAGTCCCGAGGCCGGCCACCACGGCACCGCGCCGGCCAGGGAGAACAGCAGGTGGGCCGGGAAAGGTGCCGCGACCGCGCAGCCTGCGACCACCGCCGCCGTGCCCGGCCGCCACCCCGTCCCTCTGGGCCGGGGCAGGAGCAGCAGCGCCAGAGCCAGGACCGCCGCCAGGCCGAGTACCGTCCAGCGGGCCGCCGACGAGGCAGCCTCCAGCCGCGACAGCGTGCCGGGCAGGGCGCTGAGCGGCGTGCAGTCGGGGCAGCCGTTCGCCTTGAACCGCTCCCGCAGGTCCGCCAGCCGGGCGACCGCCTCGCGCAACTGCCCGACCGACATGCCGCGCAGGTCCGGGACGACGGTCCAGGTGGCGTTGACCGTCGTGGCGAAGTGGTCGAGGAAGGTGGCCTGATCCACCATGAGCGGGCCGTAGGTCGTGTAGCCGTCCCGCTCGACGCCACGGCCGAACATCAGGTCGCCGGCCCAGCGCGGGCTGAGCGGGTCGTCCGGCACGAACACCCCGGTGATCTTGACCTGCACCGGTTCGGCGTCGATGCGGCCGATCGTGGTGAACGTCCTCCCGGCCTCGAGACCGCTGAACGAGGCGGCGGCCTGTGAGATCGCCGCCTCGACCGGCTCGGTACGCGACCGCGGCCAGGAACCTGAGATCAGCCGGGCATGCCGTTGGAACCCGTCGAAACTGTCGAACCTGAGCCGCTCCGGCGGCCGTAACCGTACCTTCTCCTGGCCCGGCATCGCGTAGCCGTCCGAGCGGAGCAAGGTGGTCACCTCGCTGGGCACGCCGCCGAACGCCAGAGCGGTCTGCTCCCGCACGACCCGGTCATACGTGGCGAAGTTCCCTGCGTTGATCGCCCCGGCGACCGTGACTCCGACGGCCCGCGGCGGAGCGGTCTCCACGGCGTGGCGCACCCCCGCGTCGCTCAGGGAGAACGCGCATAAGCCGAGCCCGGCGAACACCGTGGTGACGAGCAGGATTAATGGGGCCAGCCTCAACCCGGACGGCTTGCCCCCGCCGCCTTCCTGAATTCCCATGACCAGCCCTTTGATTGTCGAGGCCCCCGTTGATCACGCAATCATGCTGAGGGCTTCGAGCCGGGGTCAAGCGATGTCCCGTTCGCTGCGCTACGGAGGACTTCGCCCTATTCGAGCCGCTCAGGAAGTCCCAGTCCCTGGTGACGGGTTAGCTCCTTGGCGGAGGCGACTGCAGATAACGTGACGGCCATGGACATCACCATTCATACGAGCGTCCTCCCGCATGACGACCCGGACGCCGCCCTGGCCTTCTACCGCGACACCCTCGGCTTCGAGGTACGCAGCGACGTCGGACACGGCATGATGCGCTGGATCACGGTCGGCCCGGTCGACCAGCCCGGCACGTCCATCCTTCTGGCGCCGCCGGCCGCCGACCCCGGCATCACCGATGACGAGCGCCGCACCATCACCGAGATGATGGCCAAGGGCACCTACGGCTGGATCCTGCTGGCCACCCGGGACCTCGACGGCACCTTCGAGCAGGTGCAGGCCGGCGGCGCCGAGGTCGTCCAGGAGCCGACGGAGCAGCCGTACGGCGTCCGCGACTGCGCCTTCCGCGATCCCGCGGGCAACCTGGTCCGCATCCAAGAACTTCGCTGACCCGTTCAGCAGTCGAAAGGAGTTCTCCCATGTGTCATCCCGCATGGGGGCGCGCGCTCACCGCGGCACAGCGCCTGAACGATCTTGCGCGACTTCGCCGTGTCCGCGATCGGATCGACCGGGAGTACGCGCAGCCGCTGGACGTCGAGGCCCTCGCCCGCGCCATGAACATGTCGGCCGGGGACCTCAGCCGGCAGTTCCACCTCGCCTACGGCGAGGTGCCGTACGCCTATCTGATGACACGTCGCATCGAGCGCGCGATGGCGCTGCTGCGTCATGGCGACCTCAGCGTCACCGAGGTCTGCTCCGCGGTCGGCTGCACGTCGCTGGGCGCGTTCAGCACCCGCTTCACCGAGCTGGTCGGCATTCCGCCCAGCGCCTACCAGCGCCGCGCGGCGGGCGCTGCGGCGGGGATGCCGTCGTGCGTGGCGAGCGGGTGACGAGACCGGTCAGGAATCAAGAAGCACCGGTCCACCAGCCACAACTAGCGTTACGGCCATGACTTCGATCCAGTCCCTCACCCTCGAGGTGGCCGACACCGCGGCCGCCGACCGCTTCTACACCGCCTTCGGTCTGGGTGCTCACGTGCGCCTGCGGGCCTCGGAGGCGCCGGCGACCGGCTTCCGTGGCTTCGCGCTGTCGCTCACGGTGTCCCAGCCGGCCACCGTCGACGCCTTCATCGGCGCCGCGCTCGACGCCGGCGCCACGCCGCTGAAGCCTGCCGCGAAGTCGTTCTGGGGCTACGGCGGCGTCGTACAGGCCCCGGACGGGACGATCTGGAAGGTCGCGACGTCGCAGAAGAAGGACACCGGGCCGGCCACCCAGCAGTTCGACGAGATGGTGCTCCTGCTGGGAGCCGCGGACGTGGCCGCGAGCAGGCGGTTCTACGTCGACCGCGGCCTCGTCGTGGCGAAGAGCTTCGGCCGCAAGTACGTCGAGTTCGCCTCCGCGTCGAGTCCGGTCAAGCTGGCGCTGTACGGGCGCCGTGCCCTTGCCAAGGATGTCGGCGTCCCCATGGACGGCACCGGTTCGCACCGGCTCATGCTCGGCTGCGATGCGGGGTCCTTCACCGACCCGGACGGGTTCGCGTGGGAGGCTGCGTCGCTGGCGACCACGCCCTGAGTCGCCACCGCCCGAGATTGTCCTGATCAAGCAGTGCAAGAGAGGAAATTGTCATGAAGAGCACGCAGACGTCCGCCAAGAACACCGGCGCAGCCGACGAGAAGTACGACGGATTCACCGAAGAGGAACGGGCCGCGATGAAGGAGCGCGCCCGGGAGTTGAAGGCGTCCGCGCGGCGCGGCTCGCGCGCCGCCAAGCCGGACGCGGAGAGCGAAGTGCTCGCGAAGATCGCCGAGATGGAGGAGGAGGACCGCGTCCTCGCCGAGCGGATCCATGAGATCGTCAAGGCAAGCGCGCCGGCACTCTCGCCGAAGCTCTGGTACGGGATGCCGGCGTATGCCAGGGACGGCAAGGTCGTCTGTTTCTTCCAGAGCGCGCAGAAGTTCAAGGCGAGGTACGCCACGCTCGGCTTCAACGACCCGGCGAACCTCGATGACGGCACCATGTGGCCGACCGCCTTCGCCCTGACCAAGATGACCGCCGCCGACGAGGAACGGATCGCCGCGCTCATCAAGAAGGCCGCGAGTTGAGATTGAGGCCACTGGGGCGGGTGTGGGCCCGGTTCGCGCGGCAGACCGATAGGGTCAGAACGCGCAAATCGATCAGAGGGGTTCAAACGGAACCGTGCTCCGTTCCCTGATCGGCCGGCTCGCACGACAGGAGAGACGATGATGCACCCCCCGTCCGGCTCCGGGCCGGGGTTCCATCCCCCTCAGCCGCCCTCCGGGCATCCCCACCCGTACGCACCCGGGCAGATGCCCGTGCCGGACCCGCAGGCCGGGTTCTACCAGCACCAGTACCAGCACGCACAGCCACCGGCGGGGCCGACGCGGCCCCGGCGCAGCGCCTGGCGGGTCGCCGTGGGGCTCGTCGTCGCGGGCTTCGGCCTGCTGGCCGTGCTCGGCGGTGGCGCGCTCATCGCGCACGCCCACTCCAACAGCCAGCAGATCATCCACAACCCGGCGTACTCCCGGGAACTGTGGCGCAATGTGCCCGTCGAGAAGCTGTTCCCGCCGCAGCTCGGCCGGGAGCATCCCGACAAGGGATACTCCTCCCCGAACGACGAACGCGGCTGGACCAGAGCCGCCATCTCTTCCGACACCTCCTGCCGGGCGGCGCTCTCCGGCCAGCTGGCCAAGATGGCCGCCGAGCGGGGCTGCGTCGCGGCCATGCGTGCCACGTACGTGGACGACACCGGAGGGACGGCCGCCACCGTGGCCCTGGTCGCCTTCCGCGACCCCAAGACCAGCATCGATCTGTCGGACATCGTCCGTGAGGCGCAGGAGAAGCCGGACCACGCGGTGCGTGCCCTGGCCGCGCCCGGCATCCAGTGGAATGACTCCGCGCGCACCGGGAACGGCGGCTGGCTCGTCGGGGAAGCGCCCATATTCGTGGCGGTCACCACGGGGCCGGCGGACGGCCGCAGGCCCGGACGGCTGCCCGAACCGTGGGGCAAGAGGAACTACCAGCAGGAGGAGGACCGTGGGGCGTGGGCGTACACCGCGCGAGGGCTCGCGGAGAGCCTCGCCACCCGGCTGTACGCCGAAGCCCGGAAGGTGGGGGCATGATGATCCGCAGGCTGACCTGCGCTGCCGTACTGGTCGCCGGCCTGGTCGCGACCACCGCCGCACCGGCCGTGGCCGGGACGCCGCAGGGCTGGGAACTGCGGGCCATGAAGGTGCCCGCCGCGCAACGGCTCGGACAGGGCAAGGGGGTCACCGTCGCGGTCCTGGACACCGGGGTCGTGAAGAACCATCCGGAGTTCCGGGGACGGGTGACGAACGGTCCCGACTTCATCGGCGGGGGAGCCCGGCCCGGGCAGTCGTACTGGGGCGCGCACGGCACCGCCATGGCCTCCAGCGTGCTGCGGGTCGCCCCCCAGGCGCGGGTGCTCTCGGTACGGGTGATCTGGGACCGGGAGGACCCGGCACGCAAGCGCGCGGAGGCCGCCGCCAAGTCCGGCAGCGTCGCCGCCGACAAGGAGACCATCAAGGCGAGCACCGCGCTGGCCAAGGGCATCCGGTACGCCGTCGACAAGGGCGCCCGGGTGATCTCCATGTCCCTCGGCACCGACGAGTGGGGCTTGGGCAGCGACTACGGTGAGGACACGGCCGCGGCCGTCGACTACGCCGTCGGCAAGGGGGCCATCCTGCTGGCCAGCGCGGGCAACGGCGGATCCACCGACCCGCTGGAGGTCGACGCGAACAACGTCGTTTCCTACCCGGCCGCGTACCCGGGAGTGATCGCGGTGGCGGCGATGGCGCCCAACGGGGTGCGGGCGGACTTCTCGCAGGTGCACACGTACAACACGATCGCCGCACCCGGCGTGGACATCTACGCCGCCGACAACCGCGGCGGCTACCGGACGGGGGACGGCACCTCGCCCGCCTGCGCGCTCGCGGCGGGCACCGCGGCACTGATGTTGTCCCGCAATCCCGACCTGACGCCGCGGCAGGTACGCGACATCCTGGTGCGGACCGCCAAGAAGCCGCCGGCCGGCTACACCGTGTTCCTCGGCTTCGGGCTGATCGACGCGGCGGAGGCGGTGCAGGCGGCGGGCGCCGCCAAGGACGCCAAGATCGCGGCGGCCCCGTACAAGGGCAAGGAGTACTTCGGGGGCGGACCGGTCGCCCCACCGACCACCAACCCGCCGATCGACATGTCCTACGTGGCCGTGGGCGGCGCGGCCGCCGGAGTGGGGCTGTTGTTCCTGCTGGGCGCGGCGCTGCTGATGCGCCGGCCACGAGCATGAGATCCCGCCTGTGATCTCAACGCGTCGCTGGAGCGGTGGGGTCCGCGGTGTCGGCGGGGGGTGAAGGCGTGGAGACCGCAGCCGTACGACCGGCACGGTTGACCAGGCGGTGCAGGGCGATCAACCCATAGCCGAGCAGTAAGAAGCCGACGGCCAGCGCCAGCGCCATGAGCGCCACCCCGCCGTACCCGAACTTGTCCACGTCCAGAAACGGATAGGGATACCGCTTCCACGCATCTGGAGGGAGCAGGGCGCCTCTGACCAGGGCGAAGACCAGATAGGCCAGCGGGTAGACCAGCCATCTGAGAGCGGCCGCCCATTTCGGCCGAGGGGCGACCCGGTCGAAGCACAGCCAGTCGATCACAGCCATGACGGGCGTCACGTAGTGGAGGAGGAAGTTGCCCAGACCGCGACCGTGAAGGGAGAGGTGCTCGAAGGGGTTGGCTCCGCGCATGCGCAGAAAGTGCCAGACCAGCCCAGTGATCACGATGTAGAGCGTCACCGCCCCCTTGAGCTCGGTGGGAGGGCGCCATCTGCCGGCCACCTGCCAGGCGTAGAACGCCGTGAGCAGCAGATTGCTCTGCACGGTGAAGAGCACGAGCGGGTTCAGCGGGTCGGCCAGGGCCAGCCACGTGTAGATCAGGCCGACCACCGCGGCCAGGATCAGCATCAAGCGGTACGCCGTCACCCGGATCATGGGGATCATGGTCGCACAGAGGGCCTGAGCGCGGTGTCGCAGCGACGGTACGGTCCGAAACCTGCCGGTGCCCGGCGCCTCATCGCTGCTTGGCTGGTTGCCCATAGATCACGCGCTCTCGCCCGAACGGGAACCATGTCAACGACCACGCTCACTTCATCGCGTTCGCCACTGATCAGCTGGCTCGCGGTCATCTCGCTCATGCTGGGCATCTTCGCCATCGTCACCAGCGAGATCCTGCCCATCGGCCTGCTGACCGCCATCGGAGCCGACTTCGGCATCTCCGACGGCACCACGGGGCTGACCATGACACTGCCCGGCATCGTCGCCGCGGTCGCCGCGCCCGCCGTCACGCTGACCACCGCGCGCCTGGACCGCCGCGTGATGTTGTGCGTCCTCATGGCCGTGCTCGCCGTGGCCGACGTGCTGGCGGCCGTGGCGACCTCGTACTGGGTGATGCTGGCCTCCAGGGTGCTCGTCGGCCTCACGATCGGCGGCTTCTGGTCGATCGGGGCCGGGCTGGCCGGCCGCCTGGTACCGCCGCAGGCCGTCGGCACGGCCACCGCGGTGATCTTCTCCGCCGTGCCGCTCGGCTCCGTGCTCGGCGTGCCGGCCGGAACCTTCATCGGCCAGCTCGCCGGCTGGCGAACCGCCTTCCTGGTCCTGGCCGCGCTGGCCCTCCTGGTCCTGACGGCCCTGCTGATGCTGCTGCCGCGGCTGCCCGCCCACCAGGTCACCAGCCCTCGCGTCCTGCTCGACCTGCTGCGCAACCGAGGCAGCAAGATCGCCCTGCTGGCCACCTTTCTCATCGTCCTGGCCCACTTCGGCACCTACACCTACGTCACGCCTTTCCTCCAGGACGTCACCGGCCTGCATCCCGCCGCCGTCAGCGCCGTCCTGCTGATGTACGGGATCGCCGGAATCGCCGGCAACTTCCTGGCCGGCAAGGCCACCGCCACACGCCTGCGAGGCGCCTTCGTGACCTGCGGCTGCCTGATCGCGGCCACCACCCTGCTGCTGCCCTCGGCCGGCGGAACGACCGTCGGCGCCGTGGTGCTGCTCATGGTCTGGGGCCTCGCCTACGGCGCCGTGCCCGTCTGCTCACAGGCATCGTTCATCACCGCCGCCCCCCACGCGCCCGAAGCCGCCACGGTCGTCTTCACCTCCTCGTTCCAGGCGACTTTCGCCCTCGGGGCGTTCCTCGGCGGCCGCGTGGTCGACGCCTTCTCGGTGTCCACCGTGATGATCTGTGGCGGGCTGACCGCCCTCCTCATGGCGGCATCCCTGTGGTCACTCGCCGAACCCCGCTGAGCCCGTGACCGGCCGCCGTCCTCGGCGTCCGTACGGTGCGGACCACGCCGCCGGGCGGGCTCGGCGGCATGGTCCGGCCGGGTGCCGGTCGGGCGGCGCCACGCCCGGCGGCGAGGTCGGTTACGGCGTTACCGGGCTGCCGCCGAAGGTCACGACGAGGCGGCCGTCCGCGGCGAAGGACCAGTTCAGGGCGCCGGTGTAGGAGGAGCACCGGGACCCGTTCGAGCCGGACCAGAACTGGTTGGAGCTGTCGGCGTCACCGACGATCCGGTCGTTGGTTCCGCTGCTGCTGCGGCACGAGACGTTGCCGCGGAACACCGAGGTGCCGGCGTCGAACGAGTAGTTGCGCTCGGCGTTGTCGATGCTGGCGTTGTTCGATATCGACATCGTGCCGGGGTTGCGGTTGTACGTGAACCCGTGCTTGCCGTTGCGGTAGGCGATGTTGCGCCGGATGACGTGGTTGACCGCGATGTCCTCGCCACCGAGCTTGTAGCCGTTGCGGTCACCGTTGCCCGCTTGGCTGCCGTCGCTGAGGGTGCCGTTGTTGTAGGACAGGGAGTCCTCGATGGTCACCGGGCCGATGGGCCCCGTGTCCGTCTTGGTGTAGAGGTCCCAGCCGTCGTCGATGTTGTTGCGGGACACGGCGTAGCGGAAGACGTTGCCGGAGCCGACGGTGAGCTTCGCGGCGAAGCCGTCGGCGTCCTCGCCGTCGGAGTCGGCGTTGTCGTGCGACAGCGCGCTCAGGACGAGGTTGTTGGCGGGCCACTGGTCGCGGGGGGTGTCAGAGGCGATCCGGGAGAGCTGCAGGCCGGTGTCACGGTTGAACCGCGTCACCGTGCGCTCGAAGATGTTGTTGCTGCCACCGACGAAGATCCCGTTGTCGCCGGCACGCTCGACGACGATGCCGTAGACGTGCCAGAACGCCCCGTTCACGGCAAGCCCGCGGTTGGCCGGGTCCTCACTCTGGGCCGAGAAGTTCAGGATCGGAGTCTCGCCTGGATAGGCGGACAGTTTCTTGCGGGCGCTGGAGGTGCCGTTGTTGCCCGGCGCGATGGTGACCGTCTGCGCGAAGTTGTACGTCCCGCCGCGCATGTAGATCGTCCCGCCGGCAGTGACGCGGGTGATCGCCGAGGTGAGCGTCGTCGGGTCCGACTGCGTTCCGGCCGCGCCGTCCCTGCCGTTCGGCGCCACGTACAGCGCGCCACCTGACGGCGGGGGCGTGGTGCCGCCCGCTTCGACGTCGATGTAGTCGATGTTGGGCAGGCCGTTCGAGCTGGTCGGGTTGAACCGGATGGTGTTGCTGCCCGAGCTCACCGACACGGTGAGCGTCTTGGTGACCCAGGTGTTCCACGCGCCGGTGGCCTCGAACGAGACACTTTGCACGGTCGAGCCGTTGACGACCAGATCGACGGACCGGGCGCTCGTGGTGCCGTTGGCGAACCGCACGCCCAGCGTCGCCGTCCCGGCTGTGCCGGCGTTGACGGTGAACTGGGCGTACGCGCCGGCGGCGTTGTTGCCGTTGCAGAACCCACTGCCCGAGTACCCGGACCAGTTGTTGTCAATGGTTCCGCTGCAGACAGCGGGCGAGCTCTCCGCCTCATACCGCGTCGCCGCGGCCTGCGCGGCGGGTTGTGACAGGGCGACGAATGCACCGGCTGACAGGCCGGCGCACGCGAGGACGGCTTTCAGGCGCATCATCCTTCTCCAATGGTGTCGGTCGGGCGGCGCTGCCGATGAAACCGACGGCCACAGTAGGAAAGCGCTTTCCCCGCGTCAATGTGAGCTACGCTCGCCCATCGGGCTGGACGGCATCGCCGCTGGCCAGGGATCAACCGCTCGCTCGACTGCCTGTGAAACTTTCATGATTTGCGCTATGAAATGGGGAGTTTCCCTATCAAGGCGGGCGGAGTCAGCGGTGCGAATTCGACGAGGCGCACGGATCGTGCTGCTGGACCAGGACGACCGGATCCTGATGATCCAGCACAGGTACGACGGCGTCATCGTCGTCCCCGGCTCTCCTGTCCGGGAGTTGTTCTGGGTAACGCCTGGCGGGGGCCTGGCGGAAGGCGAGGACTTCCGCCAGGCCGCCCGCCGGGAGCTGCTGGAGGAGACCGGGCTGACGGACGTCGAGTGGGGGCCGTGTGTGTGGACTCTCGACGGGGAGGTCCAGTGGGGCGGCGAGCCCGTGCACGTACACGAACGGCACTTTCTGGCGCGCTTTCGGGGCACGGAGGTCATCAGCCGCGCTCACCTGGAGCCGGAGGAGCGGCAGGGAATCACCGGGCATCGATGGTGGTCCCTGGCGGAGCTTGTCGCAGCCGAGGCCACGGAGACGCTGCGACCTCTCGGACTCCCGGGGCTGCTGGCCGATCTGCTGGCCGCGGGAGAACGTCTGCCGGATGAACCGCGAGCCCTGTACGCGTAGGTCCTATGCGCGTTCGTACGTCTTGCCCACGGTTCGTCACCGTCCTCGTGAGTGGAAGACCCGGGCCGTGCGCGCGTACCCGATGGCGGTGGCGACGCGGTCGGCGGTCGCCGTACCCAACTCTCGTTCAGTGATCCACAGACCCAGATCCAGCCCGGCGCTGAGGGCGCCGGCAGTGATGCGGTCACCGGCGTCGACGACACGTTCCTCCACGACATCCACACCGTAGGACCGCATCTCGTCGTACGCGCCGTGGTTGGTGGTCGCCTGCCGGTCAGCCAGCAAACCGGCGGCGGCGAGCAGCAGCCCACCGGTGCACACCGAAGCCATCCAGCGGATCGACGGCGCCACCGCCGTCAGCCGGGCCGGGAGCATACCGCGCTGCGCCTCGGCCCAGGCGCCCGCCGGGGCCCGGTCCAGCCATCCGCCACCTGGAACGATCACCGCGTCAGCCTGCCCCAGCACGGCGGGCACATCGAACTTGACGGCACGCATGCTGGTCACCGGACCAGGCCGCTCGGCGGCGACCAGCTCAACGGTGAACCCCGCCATGGACAACACCTCGAACGGCCCGAACACGTCCAGTTCGTCGAAGCCGTCGAAGACCACTATCTCAATTCGCATACAGCCAGGATTCCGTTGCGTGGTCGCCAGCAACGAGTGGCATGCTTGCCATCATGCGTAAGAAATCGGCCACGCATCGCGTCGCCGTACTCGCTCTGCCATCGGCTGTGGCCTTTGACCTGACGATCGCGACACACGTGTTCGGGCATGAGGGGCAGGGCCGATACGCGATGACCGTCTGTTCGCTGGACGGCGGCCCGCTTCCCACCACCACTGCCGGCCTGGGCCTGACTGTCGAGGCCGGGATCGACGCTCTCGACGACGCTGACACCGTCATCGTGCCCGGGTTCGCCCGCGGGCGCGCCCCGGAGAGAGCACTCGACGCCCTGGCCCACGCGTATCGCCGCGGGGCTCGGATCGCATCGATCTGTACCGGCGCGTTCGCGCTGGCGCAGGCGGGCCTGCTCGACGGCCGGCGGGCGACGACCCACTGGGTGCACGCCGACGCGCTGGCCCGCGAGCACCCTCTGGTCCGGGTCGACGCGAATGCCCTGTACATCGACGAGGGGCAGGTGCTGACCAGCGCGGGACTCGTCGCCGGTCTGGACCTGTGCCTCTACATGGTCGGCCGGGACCACGGTCAGTCCGCGGCCATCCAGCGGGCCCGTCACATGGTCACACCACTGCACCGGGCCGGCGGTCAGGCGCAGTTCATCCCGTCCGGCGAGTCCGTCGAAGACGCGGAGCTGGCCGACGTCACCGCGTGGGCCAACGCCAACCTGCACCTGCCCCTCACCGTCACCGATCTCGCCCGCAGGGGCATGCAGTCCACCCGCACCCTGCACCGCAACTTCCAGACCCGGTTCGGCATGAGTCCGCGAGCCTGGTTGATCCAGCAGCGTCTGCGCGCCGCCTGCACCCTGCTGGAGGACAGCGACATCACCGTCGACGAAGTCGCCCGGCGTACCGGGCTGGGCACCGCCACCAATCTGCGAGCGCACTTCCACCGAGCCTTCGCCACCACTCCCACCGCCTACCGTCGAGCCTTCGCTCCCTGACGCCCGGCGCTGTGACCGCAGCCCCCTGAGACCTCACCGCGCCTCAGGCCGGTGGGGCGAGCCGCGCTGTCCGATCGCGAACGGCGTCGTCGAGGCGTGAGGTGAGCCACTGGCCGACGAGGTCCGCGACGATCGCGCCGCCCCGGTCACTCAGGTGGACGTGGTCGACCAGCAGTTCACGCCCGCCGTCATGGGCGATCTCGTCCCAGCTGCGCCCCAGCAGGTAGTGCTGGGCGGCGACGGCGAGGGCGAGGGGGAAGCTGAAGTCGTACGGCATGCGGCCGCCCGTCCCTTGCAGGCCGTCGATCAGGCGCTCGTGCAAGGGCAGGTAGTCGACCTCTGCTCGGGCGGCGGCCTGCTGGATCGCGGCGTTGTATGCCCTGAGCCGGCGGTTGAGGTCGGTGTTCAGGTCCTCGCCGAGCGGGGGCAAGGACACCAGCGCGATCCGGGCGGTGGTGCGGGTTCTGACGCGGTCGACGATCGCGTCCAGGTTGGCGCGATACTGCTCCAGCGGGACGCCGTTGCGGACGTCGTTGGTGCCGATGAGGATCGTCACCGCGGCCGGCCGGCAGGCCACGATGTCGGTGTCGACCCGTTGCCGCAGGTCGGCGGTGGTGTTGCCGTTGACGCCCGCGTTGACGACCTCATACCCGCGCAATTCGGGCCGGGCGCGCAGCGCGGCCACCCAGTTCGCGCCGAGCGCGCCCTGCGTCATGCTGGCGCCGGCGGCGACCACCCGGGGGCGTTTGCCTGCTCCGCCGGCGCAGGCGTCGGCCGGCGGGTTGTCGGCCGGGCGCAGGAAGGTGAGGTAGCCGACGGCGCCGGTGAGGCCGAGCACGGCGGCCAGCAGCAGGCACAGACCGATGATGATCCGTCTCTTCATGGTCAGTACCCCAGCGAGATGCTGCGGCCGACCGCGGCCGGGTCCGTCAGCGCGGCGAGGATGGCGTGGGCGAGGTCCGCGCGGGCAATCGTGATGCCGCCCCGGACGTTGCGGTCGACAGCGGTACGGTACGGCCGGCGCCCGCCGTCGGTGAGCCGAGGCGGTCGCATGATCGTCCAATCCAGACCGCTGGTGCGAACCACCTCGTCGGCGCGGGCGAAGTCGGCGAATCCCTCCCGGAGGAGGCGCCGCAGCAGCGGCTTGACCACCAGGCGGCTGGCCGGTCCGTCGCCCTGGTCGACGATGTGGCCGCTGGCCGTGACGACGATCAGGCGGCGCGCTCTGGCGGTGCCCATCGCGGTGATGATCGCACGGGCGCCGTCCGCGCACACCGATTCACCACTCCCGGGGCGCGGCCCCAGAGCCGACACGACGGCGTCCCGGCCGGTCACGCTCTCGACGATGGCCTCGGCGCCCATCACATCGGCGACGACCGGTTCGAGCCGTGGGTGACCGGCTTGGGGCAACCGGGCGAGGTCGCGTACGACCGCGGTGACGTGACAGCCCGCGGCGAGAGCCTGCTCCACGACGTGCTGCCCGGTAGCGCCGGTCGCACCGAAGACGGTCAGCTTCATCTACACTCCCTAGAGGTTAGTAAACGCACACTAACTAACTGGTGTGGGAGGTTAGTGAGTGACCACTAACCTTGTCAAGCGCCATCCGAACAAGGAGGGGACGAAGATGGGCACCAGGGACGTGATCCTCGACGCGGCGGCGAGGGTGATCGCCGAACGCGGCCTGGCCAACGTGACCACACGCCAGATCGCGCAGGCCGCCGGGTTCACCGAGGCGGCCCTCTACAAGCACTTCACCAACAAGGCCGACCTGCTCGTGGCGGTGATGCGGGAGCGCTCACCCGGCTTCACGCTGCTGGCGCAGGCGGTGAACGGCAGGGCCGGCACGGGAACTCTCGTGGCCAACCTCACCGCCGTGGCGCGGGCCGCGATCGCCTTCTACGGCGAGGGTTTTCCGATGCTCGCCTCGATGTTCGCCGATCCGGCCACGCTCGCCGCGCACAAGGAGGAACTGCGGCACCACGGTGCCGGCCCGCACAAGGCCAACGAAGCCGTCGCCGCGTACCTGCGCGCCGAGCAGGCACTCGGGCGGCTGCGGCCGGAAACCGACGTCACCGCGGCCGCCGGGCTGCTGCTCGGCTCCTGCTTCCAGTACGCGTTCCTGAGCCACATGTCGCTGCCGGATGATCGCGGCGACGAGGACGAGGCGGCGGCGTCCTTCGCCCGAACCCTCCTCCAACAGCTCGCCGCATGAGGGTGGGAGCTCGGCCTTCGGCGAGGCGAGGCGAAGCGCCTCCACCGATGTTCACGACGTGAAAGCCGGTTGCCGCACCATGAAGATGTCGACCGGGTCCTGAGTTTCCACAACGAACCCGTGGCGTTCGTACAGGCGCCGTGCGGCGCTGCCTTGCAGGACGTTCAGGCGGACGGTCACGTTCTCGGCGTCGGTCCGGTCCAGCAGGGCCCGCAGGACGGCCGAGCCGAGGCCTTGGCCCTGGAGTTCCGGGGCGATATAGAAATGTTCCAGCCACCGTCCGTCCTCGCCGGGCCGCAACGTCACGCAACCCGCGAAATCGCCGTCGGCTGCGATGATCGACGTGTATTCGGAGGAGTAGGAATCCCGCAGGCGCTGCCGGACCCGGTGCTCGTCGAAACGGCCCAATCGCTGCAGGTCGGCGCGTAGCACCGTGGCCCGCAACTCCGCGATCAGCTCGACGTCTCCCGGCTCGGCGGCGCGCAGCGTCCACCGCGTCGGGGCGCCTGGCCGCCTGGTCGTGCTCATGCGCTGGAGTATCGCAGCGGTCGTTCTGCGCCCCGACGACTGCCCCCCACGTTTGCGGGGAATATCGCCGTCGGCACCCGAGGCTGACATGGGGCATGAACAAGATTCTTGTGACTGGTGCGACCGGAAATGTCGGCCAGGAGGTACTGGCCCAGCTTGTGTCCGTCGGCGGCCCCGTGCGCGCGCTTGTGAGGGCAGCTCGCCGGCTTGATGCGGGGGTGGAGGTGGCGGAAGGGGATCTGTCCAGGCCGGACACGCTGGCGCAGGCCCTGGTGGACGTCGAGACGGTGTTCCTGGTCTGGCCCTTTCTCACCACCGAAGGCGCCCCCGCCGTCCTGGATGTGATCCGAGGCCATGCCCGCCAGGTCGTCTACCTCTCGTCGTCAGGAGTGAACGACGAGGCCGAGCGGCAGAGCGATCCGATCAATCAACTCCATGCCGACATGGAGAGCCTGATCAAGAAGTCGGGTCTGGAATGGACCTTCCTGCGGGCGGACACCATCGCCTCCAACACCCGCGGGTGGGCCGCGCAGATCCGCGGCACCGGGGTAGTACGGGGGCCGGACATCGCGGCCACCGCCGTGGTCGACCCGCGCGATGTCGCGGCCGTGGCGGCGCGCGTGCTGGTCGATGACGGGCACGTGGGCGCGACGTACGTGCTGACCGGGCCGGAGGTGGTGAGCAGGGCCCAGCAGGTACGCGCGATCGGGGAGGCCGTCGGGCGACCGCTGCGCTTCGAGGAGGTGCCCGTGGAGACCGCACGCGAGCAGATGCTCGCGGACGGGAGGCCGCCGGCCCTGGTGGAAGCCCTGCTGGCCAGCGCGGAGAAGCGGCCTCACGCTGGATTGATCACCTCTGTGGTGGCGGAGATCACCGGTACGCCGGCGCGTACGTTCCGCCAATGGGCCGCCGACCACGCCGACGACTTCCGATGACAGGGGTGGCGTGATCGGCAGGGATTGAAGGCCTCGGGTGACAACTGACCTGTCTTGGCTGGTAAGCGACTCATCACGGACAGTTGAGAAGGAAACTCATGTATCGGAGGTCTTAAATGGCCATCCCTCCCCTGCAGATCCCGATCCCCGGCGAGCGGACATCCGAGACGATCCGCCGATACCGCGATGAGAACGGGCCGGTGGTGCCCATCGAACTGCCAGGCAAGGTCGACGCCTGGATCGTGACCTCGTACGACCTGGTGAACGAGGTCCTCGCCAACGACGGCACGCTCTACAGCAAGAACCCGCGGAACTTCACCGCACTGAACGACGGCACCATCCCCCCTGACTGGCCCCTGCGCCAGCTCATCGGGGGTGACCACCTGCTGACCAAGGACGGCGCGGATCACCGGCGGCTACGCGGCCTCATCAACCGCGCCTTCACCCCAGGACACGTCCGGGCCCTCGCCTGCCGGATCAAGGAGATGACGGACGAGCTGCTCGACCGGCTGGCGGCCGAGGGGGACGTGGTGGACCTGGTCCGCCACTTCACCGAGCCGCTGCCGGTCAACGTGATCTGCGAGTTGTTCGGCGTGCCCGAACAGGAACGGCAGCAGCTCCGCGAGTGGAGCAACGTGATCCTCTCGCACACCGCCACCCCCGAGGAGGCCGCCGCGGCCGGGGGCGGCATCCTCGGCTATCTCGGCGCGTTCATCCAGCGCAAACGCGACGAACCGGGGGACGACCTCACCACCGGGCTCATCCGCGCGCAGGAGGACAACGGCGACCGGCTGTCGGACGAGGAGATGTTGTGGATCCTGTGGCTGGTGCTGATCGCCGGCCACGAGAGCACCCTGCACCTGATCGCCAACGCGGTCATCGCCCTGTGCACCCACCCCGAGCAACTCGCCCTCGCCCTTCGGGATGACGCCTGGGATCAGGTGGTCGAGCAGTCGTTGCGCACGCGGAGCTCGGTGGTCAGCATCATGTTCCGCTATCCGGTGGCGGACGTGCGGCTCGGTGGGGTGACGATCCCGGCCGGGGTCCCGGTCCTGGTCGGGGTGGCGGGCGCGGGGACGGATCCGGCCAAGTTCGGCGGGGAAGCGGCGCGGTTCGACATCTCGCGCGGCCAGGAGATGCATTTCGCGTTCGGCCGCGGGCCGCACTTCTGCCTGGGTGCGCCCCTGGCCCGGCTTGAGTCCCGCATCGCGCTGAGCTCGCTGTTCGGCCGGTTCCCCGGGCTGCGGCTGGCGGTCGCGGAGGACGAGATCGTCTACAGCTCGTCGATCATCACCGAGGGGCCGGTCGCATTGCCCGTGGCGCTGGGACCCGCCAAGATCGGGGGATGACGACCCCGGGCCGCCGGCGGGCGCCTGGACCGCCAGCCCCGACCCGGACCTGGACGAGCACCTCCGCCTGCTCGACTACATGCCTGCCTGAGCCGCCCGCACGTACGTGATCTCGAAGTCGAGGTCCCAGGTCCGGCCGTCCTCCGACCTCTCCCACCGCGCGTTCACGGTGTCGCCGTCGGCGCTGAACGTGCCGTGGAAACGCTGATTGAAGCCCGGCGCGTGCCGCCAGATCCGCCACTCGCCGTCCGCCAGCGTCATCCGGTAGACCCGGTGCACGCCGCGCGCGTCGGCGTACAACATGGTGAACTCCTCGGTGGCGTCGTCGAGCCCGAACAGGGAGACGGTGGGGAACGGCGCGTGGTCCCGCCACGCCTGCGGGGCGGTGGGCGGCGGCGGCTCGGCGTCGGTGAACTGGCGGAGGAACAGGCCGTCGTCCTGCCAGGCGAACTCGGTCCACGCGCTGCCGAGGCCGTCCACCTTGGGCTGCACCGTCCACCGGCCGACCAGGAGGTCGAGCCGGGCGAGTGCGGGATGCCTGCCATCCATGTCGAAGTCCCTTCTGGCGTCCTGACGGCGACACTACCGGTGGCCGGCCGCACGTAAAGTGGCGATTTAATTACTTCTCATCCGGATCTGGCCCCCCTCAGCGGGAGGCCCTATTCTCACGCCTCGTGAAACTTCTCATGACCGCGGCGCTGACGGCCGCCCTCATGGTGCCTTTATCCGGTACGGCCGCCGCATATCCCGTCAAGCACCCCAAGCTCATCGCCAACTCGCTTTACGAAGCGGGGCCGCTGCCCACGACGACCTGCGCGGAGCCGAAGGTCAAGACGGGCGACCGCAAGCTGGCCCGCGCCTACGTCGACGCGATCGTCGCCTGCCTGGAAACCACCTGGGAACAGCATCTCACCGGTGCCGGCCTGTCTTACTCCAAGATCAAGCTGCGGCACGTCGCCAAAATCCCCAAGACCTGCGGTTTCAAGCCGACGAAAGAAGAGTCGCAGGCGTGGTATTGCGTGAAGAACCGCACGCTGTTCCTCCAGATCGGGAAGAGCTGGCTCGTCGATCCCGAGGACTTCTGGCTGTTCGAGCTGACCGCCTATATGTACGGCTATCACGTTCAGAGTTTGACCGGCATCGAGGGCGCCTATGACGCCGTGCGGTACCGCAACGACGCCGAGTATTTCGAGCAGGATCGCCGCTACCGGCTCCAGAAGGATTGCCTTGCCGGCGCCTTCCTGAAGAGCGTCTGGCCGATGGAGGGGCGGACCACCAAGGACTGGGAATACTACCTGAGCATGATCGTCGGTGACGCCCGCGGTGCGGACCGCCACGAGGGCAAGGCGGCCACCAGGCGCGCCTGGGCCAAGCGCGGTTTCGCCACCGGCGACCCCGGATCGTGCAACACCTGGACGGCTCCCTCGTCCAAGGTGGCGTAGCGCGGCGGCCGCGGTGCTCCGCGGGGCCACCGCGGCCGCCTCGATAAGATCGTCTCCATGTATCCCCCCATCGAGCCGTACGACCACGGCATGCTCGACACCGGCGACGGCAACCTCGTCTACTGGGAGGTCTGCGGCAACCCGGAGGGCAAGCCCGCGCTCGTCGTCCACGGCGGGCCCGGGGCGGGGTGCTCGACTTCGGTGCGCAAGACGTTCGACCCGGAGCGCTACCGGATCGTCCTGTTCGATCAGCGCAACTGCGGCCGCAGCCTGCCGCACGCCAGTGACCCCGCCACCGACCTCAGCACCAACACCACCCAGCACCTGATCGCCGACATGGAGCAGTTGCGCGAGCACCTCGGCATCGACAAGTGGCTGCTGTACGGCGGCTCGTGGGGCTCGACGCTGATGCTGGCCTACGCGGAGGCCCATCCGGAGCGGGTGTCGGAGATGGTCATCGTGGCGGTCACGACCACGCGCCGCTCCGAGATCGACTGGCTCTACCGCGGCGTCGGCCGGTTCTTCCCGGAGGCGCGGGAGCGGTTCAGGCAGGGCGTGCCCGAGGCCGACCGCGACGGCGACACCTTCGCGCTGCTGGCGGCGTACTCGCGGCTCATGGCCGACCCCGACCCGGAGGTACGCGCGAAGGCGGCCCACGACTGGACGGACTGGGAGGACGCGGTGATCTCCGCGGAGCCCAACGGAAAGAAGAACGCCTACAGCGACAGGCCGACCGAGGCCCTGCACGCGTTCGTCCGCATCTGCGCCCACTACTTCTCCAACGCCGCGTGGCTGGCGGAAGGCGTGCTGTTGCGCGAGGCCGGGAGGCTGGCCGGGATCCCCGGCGTGCTGATCCACGGCCGCCTCGACATGGGCGGGCCGCTCGAGACGGCGTGGGAGCTGGCCGAGGCCTGGCCGGATGCCAAGCTGGTCGTCGTGGACGACTCCGGGCACACCGGGAGCGAGACGTTCCAGAACGAGATCTTCGCAGCCCTCGACGGCTTCGCCGGCCGGTGAGAGGCCGGGACCCGCGGCTCGCGATCGTCTGGGGCGTTAGGACGGCGCCAGTGGTGACCATCGCCTCGCCGTCGGTCGATTCCGTACGGTTGAGCCGCGGGTCTGCGGGGACAGCGCGCTTGTCCAGCCGCTGACCTGCAGTAACGGTAGCTTCTGCAGGCATCGGGACACCACCGAATTATCGGTCGTGTCAGACAATCTTCACTTGGCGGTACCTGCGTCCACGGCGTCTCCCCGCGCGCGGCTCATAGGAGGCGGGCGGCGAGGAGGGCCGCGAACACGCAGCGCCGCCCCGCACCCCGCCTCCAGGAGGCGTACGGCGAGCGGCGGCAGGGCCCTGCGCAGGAGCGCGATGAGTCCGGCGCAGATGAAGCACCAGGCCAGCGAGGAGGTCATGAAGCCGGTGAAGAAGGTGGCCAGGCTCGCGAAGCCCGCGTCCTCGCCCAGCACGGAGCTGACGGCGCCGGCCGCGCCCGACCAGTAGACGACGTTCCACGGGTTGCCGAGCGACATGGCGGCCCCGACCGTGACGCCGCCCCGCCCCGAAACATCGCCGGGAGCTGCGTGACGCGGGAAGACCGCGTCACGCAGCCCCGTCAGCCCCAGCCAAGCGAGGAGGAGGCAGCCGCCGATCGTCAGCGGCACGCGCAGGGCCGGCAGGGTGAACAGCGCGCCGACCCCGGCCAGCCCGAGCAGCGCCCATACGGCGTCGCCCGCCAGCGACCCGACCTGCACCGCGAACGCCGGGCCGAACCCGCCCCGCACACCCCGCCGCAACGACTCGCTGAACACCGCACCCGGCGCCGCGTTGAACAGCAGCCCCACCCACAGGGCCAGCATGAAGACCTCGTACATGGCGCTCACTCTGGTGGCCGAAGGTATCCGTGGTCTTGTCAGATGTTGACGGCCCGGAAGCGGCCCGGGGTGATGACGTACTCGTCGTGGCTGTGCCGGGGGAACCCGCCGGACGCCGGCCTGATCACGGCCAGTTGCGTGCCGTTCAAGTTCCTGACCTGCATATCGGTCAGATTAGGTCATACGGGAGGCGCAAGGGCAAAGTATCGGTCGAGCCTGCTCTTGTCGCCGCGCACGTCGAGACCGTCGGCCGGGATGCGATGCCAGAGGAACAGCATCAGGTCCGACGCGCTCCCGGCCAGCTCGACGTCGAACGCGCCGCCGTCCGCCTCGAAGGAGAGCCGCACGTCCGGGCCGTCGAAGTGGACCGCCCAGTCGCCCTCGCCGTCTGTGCGCCGGAAGCGGAACCGCTCGCCCGCTCCGGCGGGCGCCTGCGTCCACTCCCGCCGCGCGGGCACCATGACCTCGAACGTCTGCGTGACCGCGTCGGCCGCCACGTCCTCGTGGATCGGGCGCGGGACGCCGACGGCGTTCTCGGCGTCCCAGCGGTGCACGGCGGCCTCGATGGTCTGCACCCGCACCCAGAACCCGACGGTCTGCTCCTTCGACCACGTCCACGCCGGATCGCCCGCCTCGTGCTCGTTGAAGAGCGCCTCCAGCCGGGCCGCCCCCTCCTCGAACCAGTCGAGCACCCCGTCCGGGATCGGCCCGAGGTTGGGCGCGTGCTGCGGATCGGGCCACCCCGTGAGGTCCGGCGGCAGCCCGGCGAAGGAGAGGTCGGAGGCGTCCGGCGGCCCGTCGCGCCGGTCCTTGATGATGCTGAACACGCCCCGGTGCACGGAGCCCAGGTGGATCACCAGATCGGCGACCGACCAGCCGGGACAGGACGGCACGGCCGGCGCGGCTCCGGTCCCGGCCGCCCGCCGGGCGGCGTCCTGGAATGCCCGGATCTCCCGGCGGAAGCGTGCAGCGGGTTCCATGACACTCACTTTGCCTCAGACGGATGGTCCTGCTCCACCGACTTTGCGGATGACGGACGCCCGACGCCGTGGGCGACGGCGGCGGTGGCCAGGGCGGCGGCCACCAGCAGGGCGCTCACCCACAGCGGCGACCGCAGCCCGAGCCTGGCCCCGATGGTCACGCCGCCCAGCCACGGCCCGAGCGTCGCGCCCACGTTCAGCGCGGCCGTGGCGAACCCGCCGGCCAGGGTGGGCGCGCCGGTGGCCGCGTACAGCACCTGCGAGATCAGCGTGGACCCCACGGCGAACGAGAGCGTCCCCTGGACGAAGACGAGCACGACCGCGGGCACCGGCGCCCCCGCCGTCAACGCGAAGACGGCCCAGCCGGCGGCCAGCGCCGGCCCGCAGATCACCAGCAGCCGGATCGGCCGCCGGTCGGCCACCCGCCCGCTGACGGTCACCCCGGCGAACGAGCCCAGCCCGAACAGGGCCAGCATCAGGGGCATCCAGGAGGACCCGATCCCGGTGTCCCCGGTGAGGAGGGGCGCGAGGTACGTGAACGTGCAGAAGGTGCCGCCGTTCACCAGAGCGGCCAGCACGAGGAGGACCAGCAGCCGCGGCCGGCGCAGCGCCCGCAGCTCCCCGCGGGCACGCGGACCGGTCGGACCGGGGGCGCCGGACGGCACGGACCGGAGCACGGCGACGATGGCCGGGATCAGCGCGACGGCCACCGCCCAGAACGCCGAGCGCCACCCCCACACCTCGCCCAGCAGCGCGCCGCCCGGCACGCCCGCGACGCAGGCGATCGTGACGCCGCCGAGGAGGACGGAGGTGGCGCGCCCCTTGGCGTCCGGGGGCGCGAGCGCGATGGCGGTCGCCATGGCCACCGCCAGGAACCCGGCGTTGGCCAGCGCCGCGATCACCCGCGTGCCGAGCAGCACGGCATAGCTGGTGGTGACCGCGCCCACCACGTGCACGACCAGGAACGTGACCAGGAAGGCCAGCAGCGCGAACCGCCGGGACCAGCGCAGGCTGAGCACCGCCATGAGCGGCGCCCCCACCACCATTCCGACGGCGAACGCCGAGGTGAGCAGCCCCGCGGCGGGGATGGACACCTGCAGGTCCCGCGCGATGCCCGGGATGAGCCCGGACAGCATGAACTCGGACGTCCCTTGGGCGAAAACCGCCAGTCCGAGCAGGTAAACAGCGAAAGGCATGAAAGAACTCCGCGACCGCATCGAGGATCGACAAGGAAGCGGGCAGGCCGAGGGAAGGTCCTGCCCCCTGGGGAACCGGCCGCATCACGATGATCCGCACGGCTCGCGGAGAGCCCGTCAACGCGAGACAGCCACCGGATGACCGGTGGCTAGCGTCTTGACGCCTCGGGGCTGGACATAGCCGCGAACGTAGCAAGCCCGTACGAGTGCTGTCCAACGCATTTGCTATCTTGGACCAATTGTTCCAAGATTGGCCGCGGAGGTGCCGATGCCGGACGTGAAGCATTTCGATCCCGAGGCGGTGCTGGAGCAGGTGGAGCGCCTGTTCTGGCAGCGTGGCGCCGCCACCACGGGCATCGCGGAGGTCGTCGCGGCGACCGGCCTCAGCCGCTCCAGCCTGTATGCGACCTACGGCGGCAAGCAGGACCTGTACGTGCAGGCGCTGCGCCGCTACGTCGAGCGGCGCTCGCAACCGATGTTCCAGGCCCTGGCCGACGACGGGCGCGGGCTGCCCGCCATCGAGGCGTTCTTCGGCCGCCTCATCCAGACCAGGTGCGCGGGCGAGCACGCGCGCTGGGGCTGCATGGCGACCAACGCCAACGCGGAAGGCGCGGATCCGGACGTGCGCCGGCTGCTGGACCAGCACCACGACCGGCTCCGCGCGACGATGCGCACGGCCCTGGAAGCGGCCTGGGCTCAGGGGCAGCTCTCCGACGGTCTCGACCTCGACGCGACCGCGGAGTCCCTGACCCTGCTGGCCTACGGGGTGAACCTCCGCTCGCGCGCCGGCGCCGACCCTGCCGCCCTGCGCAAGGGGGCGTCCGCCGCACTCGACTCTCTCAGAAGGGAAACACGATGAAACCACAGGTAGTGATCTTCGATGTGAACGAGACGCTCACCGACATGGAGCCGATGCGGGGCAGATTCGAGGAGGTGGGGCTGTCCGGCGAGCAGATGGGGACGTGGTTCGCGAGCGTGCTGCGCGACGGGTTCGCGATCACGGCGGCGGGCGGTTTCGCCGAGTTCGGCCGGATCGCCGCCGACCTGCTCAGGGAGATGGGGGCCGGGGACGAGGCCGTGAGTCACGTGCTCAAGGGGTTCACCGAGCTGCGGGTGCATCCCGACGTCCCCGAGGGCATGCGGCTGCTGCGCGAGGGCGGCATCCGCCTGTTCACCATGACGAACGGGGCGGCGGCCATGACCGAGGGGATCCTGCGCCGTGAAGGGCTGTTCGACCTGGTGGAGGCCACGCTGGACGTGAGCGGCCCCCGCGCGTGGAAGCCCGCCCGCGCAGCCTACGAGTACGCGGTCGGCCACGCCGGGGTGCGGCCCGACCAGGCGGTCCTGGTCGCGGTGCACCCGTGGGACATCGACGGCGCCCAGCGGGTCGGGCTGTCGGGGGCGTGGCTGGAGCGGCGCGGCACGCCCTACCCGAGCGTGATGAGCGCCCCGCACCTGTCGGCCCCCGATCTCGTGTCGCTGGCGAGGAGTATTACCGGCTAGGAAAGAAATCCGCGCTCTGGACGTACTCCATCGCCTTCGTGAACACGGGGTCGCTCATGCGGCGCTCCATCTCCTCCGGCGAGAGCTCCTCGACACGGGCCTGGATCCACCACAGGTTGCCGAACGGGTCGCGTACCCGTCCCACCCGGTCGCCCCAGAACAGGTGCGTGACCTCGGTCACCGACGTCCCGCCCGCCTCGACGGCGCGGCGGTGGGCGGCGTCGGCGTCGGGGACGTACAGGCGCAGGAAGGCCGGGGTGGACGGCCAGTGGGGGGCGGCGTCGAACATCATCACCACCGCGTCCCCGATCCGCACCTCCGCGTGCCCGATGCGTCCCTCGTCGTCGGTCACCCTGGCCAGCTCGACGGCGTCGAACGCGGTCTTGAGGTAGTCGATGAGCCCGGCGGTGTCGTGGCCGATGATCCACGGCGTGACGGTGGTGTAGCCCTCTGGAATGTTCATGCCTGGAGGCTATTCCGGATGTAGGTCAGATTCTGTCCCACATGCTCACATACGCTGGGATCCATGACAGAGTCCCGCCTGCTGGCCCTGCTGTCGCTGCTCCAGAGCTCGCGCGAGTGGCCGGGCAGCGAGCTGGCCGAGCGAATGGGGGTCAGCCGCCGTACGGTGCGGCGCGACGTCGAGCGCCTGCGCGACCTCGGCTACCCGGTCGAGGCCACCATGGGCGCCGCCGGCGGATACCGGCTGGTCGCGGGCGCGGCCATGCCGCCGCTGCTGCTGGACGACGAGGAGGCGGTGGCCATCGCGGTCGGCCTGTCCACCGCCGCCAGACACCCCGTCCAGGGCATCGAGGAGGCGTCGGTGCGCGCCCTGGCCAAGCTGGAGCAGGTGCTGCCGTCCCGCCTGCGCTACCGGGTCAGGTCACTGGGCGGCGCCACCGTCCCGCTGCCCCCGGAGTACGGGCAGCGGGTCGATCCCGGGCAGCTCACCACGCTGGCGGCGGCCGTGGCGAACCGGGAGCAGGTGCGCTTCGGGTACCGGGCGAACGACGGCACGAGCAGCGAGCGGCTGGTCGACCCGCACCGCCTCGTCGCGACCGGGCGGCGCTGGTACCTGCTCGGGCACGACCGCGACCGCGACGACTGGCGGATCTTCCGCATCGACCGGATCGCCGAGCTGCGGGCGACGGGCGCCAGGAGCACGCCGCGCGAGCCACCCGCCGGGGACGCCGCCGCGTACGTCGCCGAGCAGCTCTACTCGCTCGCCCCCACGTACGAGGCCGTCGTCACGCTGCACACCCGGCCCACGGAGGCGGTCAGGGCGCTGGGCGAGGTCACCCCGGCCGACGGGGAGCGCTGCCGGCTGCACATGCACGGCGACACCCTGGACTGGCTCGCCTTCCACCTGCTGGGGCTGGGCTGCGAGTTCGAGGTGCACGAGCCGCCCGAGCTCGCCACGCACCTGCACGCGCTGGCCGCCCGCCTCACCCGCGCAGCAGGAACTCCAGCACCAGAGGGCTCGCGACCTCTCTGAACTCCTCGAAGTACGCGTGCCGCGCCCCCTCGATCATCCGCAGCTCCGCCCCCGGAATGCGCCCGGCCAGCAGCGGGGCGTTGGCCGCCGGGTTGAACACGTCGTCGGTGCCGTGCACGACCAGCGTGGGCGCGGCGACGGAGGGCAGCGCGTCCCAGCTGTCGTGGCCGCCGCTGGCCGCCAGGTGGCGGCGGCGGGCGTACGCGGGCATGTCGGGGTCGCCGACCGTGTGGTGCGGGCCGGGGTGGGTGGCCAGCCAGGCAGGCGTGTACATGAGCTCCAGCAGCGCGCGCTCGGCGGCCGCCCGGTCCCGCTGTGCCAGCGACCTGCGTACGTCGTTGTCCCGCTCGATCCCGTGGGTGCCGCCCGGCGAGCTGCAGCCGAGCACCAGCGACCCGACCCGCGCGGGATGGTCGGCCGCCAGCCACTGGGCCACCCGGCCACCCATCGACGTCCCGTACACGTGCGCCCGCTCCACGCCCAGCTCGTCGAGCACCGCGAGCACGTCGGTGGCGAAGCCGCGTGTGGTGTACGGCTCGTCGGGCCTGTCGCTGTCGCCCGTGCCGCGGTAGTCGAAGGTGATGGTGCGGAAGGAGTCCTCGAAGTCGGCGCGCACGGGATCCCACCAGTGGTGGTTGTTGGCCTGTCCCTGCAGGAGCACCAGCGGTAGCCCGCCGCCGCGGACCTGGTAGGACAGCTTGACACCGTCCACGGCTGTCGCAAAAGGCATGTTTAGCATCGTAGAGGTGTCCGGTGAACGGTCATGGCTCCGACGCCGGCCCCGTCACCCCAGCTTCAACTCGACGTACCATTCGCGGCCGAGCAGCCGGCCGAACACGGGCGTGGGGAGCCGTACGAGGATCCTCATGACGGGGGCCATCCGGCCGTTCCCCGCCACCTCGGAGCGGTGGGCGGCCAGGGCCCGCTGCTTCTGCCCGGCGTAGCGGCGCACGTCGATCCTGTGGGTGATGGCCGCGCTCGGGCTGTACGCCTTCGCCAGCGCCCGGTCGTCGAAGCGGAACGGGATCCGCAGCAGGCGGACCAGGCGCACCAGCCGGACGACGACGTCGCGGGGGATGGTCGCCTCCAGCACCCTGGGCACTCCGGCCAGCTCGGCGGCCCGCCTGCCCACCTCGTGCACCTTGACGTGGTCGCGGTGGCCGTAGCCGCCGTTGGGGTCGTAGCTGAGCAGGAGGTCCACGTTCTCCTCGCGGAGGATCTCGGCGAGCCTGGCCGCGGCCTCCTCGGTGCCTGCGCGTACGAAGCGCGTCCGGTCCGGCGGGTCCGGGTACAGCTCCTTGCCGTGGCCGCTGTCGGCGTAGCCCAGGTGCACGACGCGTGCCACGCCCAGCTCGGCGGCGCTGGCCCGCAGCTCCTCCATGCGGGTCGTGCCGCCTTCCGCCACGGACTTCATGACGCCGTCCGTCGCGACCACGACGATCGCGCGATGGCCCTCGGCGGCGGCGCGGGCCAGCGTGCCGCCGGTCAGGAACACCTCGTCATCCGGATGCGCGTGGAACGCCAGGACTGTCGCCATGGGCGATCACCCTAGCCCGGAACACCGTCAGGCTCTTCAGTTCTGTCCGATCGACCTCGTCGAACGTCTCTTCCAGCGCGCGCCGGATCCGGTCCAGCTCGTCCTCCGACAGGAGCAGGTGACGGGCGATCATGGAAGGAGACGTGCCGCCGTGCCAGGCGACGACCACCCGGCCGCCGGGGCGGGTCACGCGGCGCAACTCCCGCAGGCCGGCCTCCAGGTCGGGCCAGAGCGCCACGTTGTTCACCGCGACCACGCAGTCGAAGCTGTCCTCGGCGAATCCGGTGTCCTCCGCGGCCCCCAGTCGCAGGTCGGCCCCCTTCGCCCGGCGCGCGGCCTGCGAGCGCATCTCGGGTGACGGGTCCACGCCGCACACCCGCGCGGCGCCTGTCCTGCCGAGCAGCTTCACCAGGCCGCCCGGGCCGTAGCCGACCTCCAGCACGTGCTCGCCGGGCTTTACGCCGAGGCAGGGCAGGAGCTCGGCTTGGCGGTTGGTCCACAGCATGAACAGGCCCGCCAGGTGGCCGAGCAGACCGGTGGGCAGGGCGAAGGGCGATTTGACGGGTCCGCCGCTGACCCAGGACGCGATTCCCATGCCATCCACGTATCCGCCTGGGGGAAGTCAAACGAGGATTGACGGAGTGAGTACTCACTCCATACGCTCATAGGCATGACGACCCCGACAGGCCGGCGGCGCGCGCCGGCGATGAGTCCCGAACAGCGCCGCGAGATGATCGTCAGGGCGGCCCTTCCGCTGGTGGTGGAGTACGGCACCTCGGTGACCACCGCCCAGGTCGCCCGCGCGGCGGGCATCGGCGAGGGCACGATCTTCCGTGCCTTCGGCGACAAGGACGCGCTGCTGGCCGCGTGCATGGCGGAGGCGGTGCGCCCCGACGACACGCTCGCGCATGTGGCGGCGATCTCGCTCGACCTGCCCCTGGAGGAGCGGCTGGTCGAGGCGGCGGAGGCGCTGCGCGGCCACCTGGCCCGGATGGGCGCCGTCGCCGGCGCCCTCGCCGCCTCGGGTGGCCTCCGCCGCGACGGCCGCCTCCTGAGCATGCCCGCCACCGACCAGACGGGTAGCGGGTCCGCCGCTGAAAACGTGCGAGCCGCCGACGGTGGCCAGGGAGAGTCCGAGGGAGACAGCCGGAGGGGCTTCGGGCGGGACGCGTCGATGGCGGCGACCCGCGAAGTGCTGGCCGAGCTGTTCGAGCCCGAGCGCGACAGCCTCAGGCTCCCGCCCGAGCGCCTGGCCGAGGCGTTCCAGTTCCTGGTCATGGCAGCCGGCCGGGGGCCGTCCCCGCTCACCCCGGCCCAGCTGGTGGACCTCTTCCTGCACGGCGCGGTGAAGGGCGGCGAGGCCGGGTGACCGATGCTCGTGGGCCTCGGCGCCGGCCCCGCCATGGGCGGCCTCACGATCGCCACCCAGAACAGCGTCCCCCGCGCCGACATGGGCACCGCGACCGCCGGATCGGCGCTCACCAAACAGCTCGGCGGTCTCTTCAGCCTCGCATGTGTGCAATCCCTGCTCACCGGTCCCGAGATCACCGCCGCCGGGGTGGGCTCCATCGTCGCCTGGATCGGCGGCGTGGCGGGGCTGCTCGCGTTCGCCGCTCTTTTTCTCGCCCGGGACGTCGCCGTCGCGGGCCCCGCCGGGGTTCCCACTCGATCCGGCTGAATTCGCGTCGCGCCGGGGAATGTTCGGCGGGCGGGTGTGGTTACATAGATCGTGGCCGGTGTGTCCAGTGTCCCCGGGCCTCACTTATTGCCTTCGCGGACTACCGTTCGGCTGGAGCCGCGTTGTGCCTTTCGCCGAGAGGCGACCTGCACACCGGTACTCACGCGTTGAGCGCCCGTCCTCCTCGGAGGGCGGGCGCTCAGTGTGTCCGTAGCGATCAACCCAGGTGATCGGCGAGCTCCCAGGGGTCGTGGGCGGAGAAGACGGCGACCCCGTGGTCGTGTGCGAGCGAGCGCAGGCGTTCCTGGCTCGACACCCGGCGCTCCGGATCGACCTGGGCGCTGACCTGCACAACGTCCATCAGCGGGTGTGGCTGGGGCCGGCGGTCCAGCTCGCCGTGGTAGAAGTAGGCGTCCCCGGCGTGCAGCAGCCAGCGGTCTCCGTCGTTGACCGCCACCCCCGCGTGCCCGCGCGTGTGCCCGTCGAGCGGCACGAGCAGGATGTCCTCGGGCAGCCCCGTCAGCGGGCGCACGCCCGCCACGCCGAGCCACCGCGTGCCCGTGCCCGGATAGGTCACCCATTTCGGCGAGTGCGCCCAGTGCCCCGGGCGGTAGCGGCGGTTCGGGGCCTGGCCGATGGCGTCCTCCAGCTCCGCCTCCATGACGTGCACCTGGGCGTCAGGGAAGTCGGGCAGGCCGCCGCTGTGGTCCACGTCCAGGTGGGTCAGCACGATGTGCCGCACGTCGCGCGGGTCGTGCCCGAGCGCGGCGACCTGCCGCACGGCCGTCTCGGCGGGGGAGAGCAGCGGCTGGACGAGCTCCGTCCACTCACGCTCCAGCATCTCGCCGGGCTTGGCCACGTCGTCCAGCCCCAGCCCGGCCTCGACCAGGACGAGCCCGGAGGCGGGCGTCTCGATCAGCAGCGCGTGGCACACCGCGCGTGCCGCCGGACGGCCGTCGAGGGATTCGATCTCGCGCATGGAGCCGAGGTTCAAATGGTGAATTCGCATGCGGGCTAGGCTGCTACTTGAAGTGCGGTTCAAGTCAAGGAGCCAGGTCGTGGACGACACGTTGATCGACATAGGCGAGGTGGCCAGGCAGAGCGGGCTGGCCGCGTCGGCGCTGCGGTTCTACGAGCGCAAGGGGCTCATCCAGGCCGAGGGGCGCAACGGCCTGCGCCGCGCGTACCGCCCGGAGACGCTGGAGCGCCTGGCGCTGATCACGTGCGCCCGCGACGCTGGGTTCACGCTGGCGGAGATCGCCGAGTTCCTGCGGGCCAAGCCGTCCGACGCGACGCTGCGCGAGCGCATGGCCGCCAAGGAGCGCGAGGTCTCCGAGCGGGTCGCCCAGCTCACCCGGCTGCGTGACAGCCTGCGCCACGCGGTGACCTGCGACCACGACCCGCTCATCGAGTGTCCCGAGTTCAAGCAGGCGGTGCGCCGGGTGTCAGCCTGAGCTGACGTACTTCCTCGGCCGCAGCGCGTGGGCGCGAAGCGCCGCCAGGGCCGCGAGCTGGCCGGAGCGGTCCATCCGTACCGCCAGGTCGTCGCTGAACGCCAGCTCCAGGGCGGTGAGCTGCGAGATCAGGTCGGCCACCGGCGCGGCCACGTCCTTCACGCTCGTGGTGGGATGCCAGCCCTCGCCGCCGACCACCTCCGCCACGCGTTCGCGCAGCTTGGCGGGCGACATCAGCGTGCCGTCGGCGAGCAGCATCAGCGCGGCCTCGCGCGCCGACACCTCGAACTCCTGCTTGCCCCGGGCCAGCAGCAGCCTGGTCACCGCCGACCACATGGCCGCGGGCGACTTGAGCAGCCGCCTGCCGTAGTCGGTGATGGCCAGCCGCGCGCCGTCGCGGCTGATCGCGCCCAGCTCGCGCTCGGCCAGCTCCCGCAACCTGAGCGCCTCGGGCGAGGGCGCCAGCCGCAGCGGCAGGCTCTCCCCGGAGGCGGCCAGCGCGAGCAGTCGGTGCAGGGCGGGCAGGGGCTGTGGGGTCACGGGCGCGTGCAGGCGGACCTCGAACGGCTGGGCCAGCTCCCGCCTGGCCGGGCCGCGCCCCAGCACCCAGCGGTTGAGCCGCTCGCCGTGCACCCGGTTGAGCCAGCTGTCGCCGCCCAGGTCGGTGCGGGGCTCGGTGAGCCAGCGGCGGGTCAGCGCGGTGCGCTCGACGCTCTCGCCGGAGACGATCGCCAGCTCCAGGGCGGCGGAGCAGGCGAGGTGCGCGCCCAGCTCCTCGGGCCCCATGATCATGCTCCACTGCAGCTCGGGCACGTCGGGCGGGAGCACGCCCGTGGCGTCGAGCGCCTGCTGGTAGGCGCTGGTGCCCGCCTCCTCGCCCTCTCGGGCGTACGTGCGCAGGATGTGGACGGTCGTGGGTGACACGCACATGGCGGCGTAACGCTCCAAGCCACCGAGCTGGAGCAGCCGCCCGAGCGAACGTGCCAGGCGCTCGTGGTCGCCGCCCACCTTGAGCGGCAACGTGTACCAGAGGAACTCGCAGACGTCGAGCTGGGTCACCGTCTCCAACGGCTCCCCGCCCGTCAACCATTCGACGGCGGTCCTGGCCTCCTCGGCCAGCTCCGGCTGTGATCGCTCCAACTCCGCGAGGAGGGCGGCGACATCCGGTGCACTCATGCCCCGAAGTTTGCCGTATCTACCCCTGGCCTGACGATGACCGAATCCGGTGCGTATTGGGTCTTGCACGGCGACTACCCTAAGAAAGCACTAATGAGCGGACGGTAAGTCGGTCATATCCACCGTTTTTCAAACAACATGCGGGCCTTCCATTCGGTGTACGGAATGAGCTCGGCGGACAGAATCGGGTGCAACCACCAGAAGTTGATCAGTGCGATCAGCGCGAAGGCGCCGACGGCGGCGGCCCCGATGGTACGCCGCGTCGGCGTCACACCCGTGGCCGTCGGTTTCGACGTCCCTATCAGCAGCCCGGCGCACAACGTGATGGCCAGCACCATGAACGGCACCATCGGGATGGCGTAGAACAGGAACATCGTACGGTTGTCGGCGATCGCGAAGTAGATCCAGGGCACCAGGCCCATCGCGTACGACAGCAGCACGGCCCCCGCCCGCCAGTCGCGCGAGGAGACGTACCAGCCGATCAGGGTCACCAGCGCGGCCACCGCACCGAACCAGATCACCGGCGTGCCCACGCCCAGCACCGCCTCGGAGCAGTCCTTGACGCCGCAGGTGTCCTGCCTGCCCTCGTAGTAGAAGGCGACGGGGCGCAGCAGCAGCGGCCACTGCCAGGGCTCGGACATGTACGGGTGGGAGGACTCCAGTCCGCTGTGGAACGTGTAGACCTGCCACTGGTACTTGATCCACGACCGTACCGAGTCGAAGATGAAGAACCCCGGCCCCGACGAGGTCGCCTGGGCCCAGTTGCGCCCGTAGCCGGTCGCGTTGACGAACCAGCCCGTCCACGTGGCCATGTACGTCACGAAGGGCACCACCGCGAACGCCAGGACCCCCTGCGGCAGGTCCTTGTTGAACGCGCCCACGTAGGGATGCCGCAGCCCCACGGCCCGGCGTGCGCCGAAGTCCCACAGCACGGACATGATCGCGAACGCCACCGCGAACGCCAGCCCCGACCACTTGACCGACATCGCGAAGGCCAGGCAGACCCCGGCCGCGATGCGCCACCACCTGATCCCCAGCGACGGCCCGTACTGGGACATCGGCGAGGTCTCGTACCAGGTCACGAGCCGCTCCCTGGCCTGGTCGCGGTCGGCCACCAGGCAGGCGAACGCGGCCACGACCCAGAACATCAGGAAGATGTCCAGCAGCGCCGTGCGCGACAGCACGTAGTGCAGGCCGTCGAGGGCCAGCAGTAGGCCCGCGAAGCAGCCGAGCAGCGTCGAACGCGTCATCCTGCGGGCCACCCTGGCCAGGATGAGGATCGACAACGACCCGATCAGCGCCGCGGCGAAGCGCCAGCCGAACGGGTTGAGCCCGAACAGCCACTCGCCGATGCCGATCATCCACTTGCCCAGCGGCGGGTGCACGACGTAGGAGGCGCACTTGTCGAGTTGCTCGGGCGCGCACGACTGCCAGATGCCGGTCTTGCCGGCCATGATCGTCTTGTCGGCGTCCTTGATCGTGGTCCGCTCGACGCCCCAGGTGATCAGCGAGAACGCGTCCTTCATGTAGTACGTCTCGTCGAACACCACGGCTTTGGGATGGCTCAGGTTCATAAAGCGCAATACAGCGCCGAAGAGGGTGACCACCAGCGGGCCCACCCATCCCCACAGGACGCTGCCGCGCATGGGAGGCACGACCCGATCGCGTACGGACCGCGTCTGAGGAAGGCTTTCGCCGACCTCCGAACTTTCGTAGGCCTGGTACGGGGAATCGGTCACCGCCATTCGGACATCGTACGGGCCCCAAGCCGATAGCAATTGCAGGAACGTCGTAGAAACGCGCGTAATTGGGATGCCCTGTCACAATGGTCAGGTGACTGTAGACGGCAAGTTGGTGCTGGCAGGAGCCCCCATCGGCCAGGCGGGCGACGTCTCGCCGCGGCTGCGGGAGGTGCTCGGGAGCGCCGACGTGGTGGCCGCCGAGGACACCAGGCGCCTGCGCAGGCTCGCGACCGAGCTGGGCGTGGAGATCACCGGCCGGGTGGTGTCCTACTACGACCAGAACGAGGCGGGCCGGGCCCGCGAGCTCATCGAGACCCTCAAGGAGGGCCGCACGGTCGTCGTCATCACGGACGCGGGCATGCCGGGCGTGTCGGACCCCGGCTACCGGCTGACGCGCCTCGCGGTCGACGAGGGCATCACGGTGACCGCGCTGCCGGGGCCGAGCGCGGTCACGACCGCGCTGGCCGTGTCAGGGCTGGCCAGCGACCGGTTCTGCTTCGAGGGCTTCCCGCCGCGCAAGCCGGGCGACCGCACCCGCCGCCTGTCCGCGCTGGCGGGCGAGGAGCGCACGATGGTCTTCTTCGAGGCGCCGCACCGGCTGGCGAGCTCCCTGGAGGCCATGGCCGAGGCGTTCGGCCCCGACCGGCAGGCCGCCGTGTGCCGCGAGCTGACCAAGACGTACGAGGAGGTACGCCGGGGCGGGCTCGGCGAGCTGGCCGAGTGGGCCGCCAAGGGCGTCAAGGGCGAGATCACGATCGTGGTCGCCGGGCACGTGCCGGGTGCGGGCGAGCCGGACCTCGACGAGCTGGTCGCCGAGGTGGACCGCAGGGTCGCCGAGGGCACGCAGCGTAAGCTCGCCGTCGCCGAGGTGGCCAAGGAGGCGGGGATCCCCAAACGGGAGCTGTACGACCTGGTTCACAGGAGATCCCCTACGCCATAGGGTGCGCATGGTGAGGAACTGGGGGGTTTCCGCGCAACGGCTGGTTCCGCCGATGCAGGGGAGCGCCCTGCTGGGGTGGGCGGGGCCGCTCCTGGTCGCGCTCTTCGGCGGCCTCCTGCGCTTCATCAGGCTCGGCGAGCCCAACGCCGTCGTCTTCGACGAGACGTTCTACGCCAAGGACGCGTACTCGCTGCTCACGCACGGCGTCGAGCGGACCATGCTCGGCGACGCCAAGAACCCGATCGCCGACCGGCGCCTCATGGCCGGCAACCTGGACATCTTCCAGCAGTGCCCGCAGCCGGACGACTGCGCCTCGTTCGTGGCGCATCCGCCGCTGGGCAAGTGGATGATCGCCGTGGGGGAGTGGCTGTTCGGGATGAACCCGTTCGGCTGGCGCTTCGTCGCGGCCCTGGCCGGCACTCTGTCCATCCTGATCATCGCCAGGGTGGCGCGCAGGATGACCCGTTCGACGCTGCTGGGGTGCCTGGGCGGGCTGCTGCTCTCCCTCGACGGGCTCCACCTGGTGCTGTCGCGCACGGCGCTGCTGGACATCTTCCTGATGTTCTGGGTGCTGGCCGGGTTCGCCTGCCTGGTGGCCGACCGCGACTGGGCGCGAGAACGGCTGGCCGGCCTGTACGACAGCGGACCGGTCACCGAGCTGGGGCCGCGGCTGGGGCTCAGGCCGTGGCGGCTGGCCGCCGGTTTCTGCCTGGGAGCCGCGTGCGCGGTGAAGTGGTCGGGGATCTTCTTCCTGATCGCGTTCGCGATCATGAGCCTGATGTGGGACATGGGGGCCAGGCGGGCGCTGGGCGTGCGCGGGTCCTACCGCGGCACCTTCTCGTACGACCTGCCGGGCGCGTTCGCGGCGATGGCGATCGTGCCCGCGGTGACGTTCACGGTGTCGTGGACCGGGTGGTTCGCCACCGCGGGCGGCTGGGGGCGCAACTGGGACCAGGCCACCTCGTCCGGGCCGGCGTTCTTCGTCTTCGACTCGGTGCGGTCGTGGCTGCAGTACCAGCTGGACGTGCTCGGCTACCACAGCAACCTGCACGAATATCACCAGTACATGTCGGAGCCCTGGTCGTGGCCGCTGCTGATCCGGCCGGTCGCCTTCTACTACCCGGCGAACGTGCCGCCGTCGGCGTGCGGGGCCAGCGCGTGCTCACAGGCGGTGCACGGCGTCGGCACCCCGGCCCTGTGGTACGCCGCCATCCTGGCGCTGATCGGCCTCATCGCCTGGTACGTGGCCACGCGCGACTGGCGGGCGGGGGCGACGCTGCTGGGGTTCGCGGTCGGCTGGCTGCCGTGGTTCTACTACGCCATCGCCGACAACCGGACGATGTACCTGTTCTACATGATCCCCGTCGTGCCGTTCATGGTGCTGGCGCTCGTGCTGGTGGCGGGGCTGGTGCTGGGCAGACAGGACGCCCCGGCCGCCCGGCGGGCGGCCGGGGCGGCGGCGGTGGGGGCGTTCGCGCTCATCGTGCTGGTCAACTTCTGGTGGCTCTATCCGGTGCTGACCGCCGAGACGATCACACACGCAGAGTGGTGGGCTCGGATGCTGATGCGCTCCTGGGTGACCACCGCGGCCAAGTGACGCCCTTGCGCAGCGTGATCGCCGCCGCGACGCAGGCCAGAGGGACCGCGGGCAGCACGTACCGGTAGTCGAACTCCGCCGTCGCCGCCGGGGCGAGCAGCAGCCCGACCGAGCCCAGCCACGGCAGCACCACCGGGCCGCCGAACTTGCGCCACCTGACCGCGACGCCGTACAGGCCGATCAGCAGGATCCCGCCGAGCATGATGCCGCGCAGGTAGAACACCTTCTGGTAGGCGCTCATGATGTCGGCCCACGGGTGCACGATCCGCGTCTCCGGCGGGCCCTGCTCGTAGCTGAACGCGTCGGTGTCGGTCCGGCCGCCCGCGTACGACGACCACTTCGGCAGCCGCTTGGGCTGGCCGTTCTCGTCGATGTCGTAGTAGGGCTTGAACTGGTACATGTTGTACGTCGACTCGTCGGGGAACCGCGGCCGCGACCAGTGGAACGAGCGGAAGAAGTCACGCGTGACCACCTTCAGGTAGTCGCCGGGCTGCGACAGGATCGCCCGGGTGGCGAACGCGCTGGCGGCGTCGTTGGTGATCTCGCTGAACTTCTTGTTGATGCCCCACCGGTGCAGCACCTCGCCGGTGCCCGTGCCGTCGCCGTTGCCCTGACCCCACAGGTACCACTGCGCGTAGTCCTTGCGCTGGCTGGCCGGGTCGTTGATGCACAGCAGCAGGAGCTGGACCTCCTTGTACTTGTCGATGTGCATCTTGTTGCAGTCGGCGAAGATCGCCGTGCGCATGTAGAGGATGAGGCCGTCGCTGTTGGTCATCGCGAACTTCCCGTACGCGGAGGCGAACCAGCCCATGTAGGCCATCACCGGGATCATGGAGGCGGTGATGACCGCGGTGATCGGGCGCCAGCCGGTCCGCTTGACCAGCAGGTAGAGCACGACCAGCGCCAGGATCGGCAGGCCGATCGAGCGCGTCAGCCACGTGAGCGCCAGCAGCAGGCCGACCACCGCCCCCGCCTGCCACGACAGCCGCCGCTTCCACAGCACCAGCGTGATCACGCCCACCACGAGCAGCGTGAACATGGTGTCGGACATCACCATCTGCTCGAGCTGGATCTGGTACGCGTCGAACAGCACCGGAGCCGCCGCCAGCGTGGCGCCCCACTTCGGCAGCCTGAACTTGATCCGCAGCAGCGCGTAGATCAGGCAGGCCGTTGCCAGGCCCATCAGGTGCTGGGTGAAGATGGCCAGCGTGAAGCTGTGGAACGGCTTGAGCAGCAGCAGCCAGAAGCTGTAGCCGTCGGGCCTGATCGGGTGCGGCCTCGGGTGCAGCGCCACCGAGACGTACTCGTACGAGTCGTTGAACCACATGGCCGGGCCGTAGCCGAGCATGGCGATGAGCCGCAGCACGGCGCCCACGCCGAAAGCCGCGGCGAACACTCGATGCCGGCGCAACATGGACAGCGCGCGAGCTGCCCGGCCAGGGGCGGAGTGGTCCACACGGGTAATCTCCGCGACGCTCACCATGCTGTAAAGAATGCCAGTCGTTTTTGGGTCTTGACCCGAACAGGCTCGGGCACAGTGCATGATGGTTCACTGGAACAGCCTTAACTGAAGGGTAGACACGTGGAACTGACGGTGGTCATGCCCTGCCTCAACGAGGCGGAGACCGTGGAAGTCTGTGTACGCAAAGCACTGGCGTGCATGGAGGAGCACGGCATCGAGGGCGAAGTGCTGATCGCCGACAACGGCAGCACGGACGGCTCACAACAGCTCGCCCGCGACGCCGGAGCCCGCGTGGTCCATGTCGACGAGAAGGGCTATGGCAACGCCCTCATAGGCGGGATCAGGGCGGCGCGCGGCAAATACGTCATCATGGGCGATGCCGACGACTCCTATGACTTCACCTCGCTGCTGCCGTTCGTCGAGCAGCTACGCGACGGCGCGGACCTGGTGATGGGAAACCGCTTCAAGGGCGGCATCGCACCCGGCGCCATGCCTCCGCTGCACCGCTACCTCGGCAACCCGGTGCTGTCGTTCGTCGGCCGGCTGTTCTTCCCTTCGAAGATCGGCGACTTCCACTGCGGGCTGCGCGGCTTCCGGCGCGACTCGATCCTGCGGCTGCAGCTGCAGACGGGCGGCATGGAGTTCGCCTCCGAGATGGTGGTGCGCTCCACGCTGTCGGGGCTCGACGTGCGCGAGGTCCCCACGACGCTCTCGCCCGACGGCCGCTCCCGCCCGCCGCACCTGCGCTCATGGCGCGACGGCTGGCGCCACCTGCGCTTCCTGCTCCTCTACAGCCCGAAGTGGCTGTTCTTCTACCCCGGCGTCCTGATGATGGTCCTCGGCCTGGTGGCCGGGACGGCGCTGACGTTCGGGCCGGTGGAGATCGGCGAGCTGGCCTTCGACGTCGACACCCTGGTCGGGTCGTCGGCGCTGGTGGTGATCGGCTTCCAGGCGGCGCTGTTCGCGGTGTTCACGAAGGTGTACGCGGCCGAGGAGGGCTTCCTGCCGGAGTCGCCGCGCATCCGCAAGCTGATCGACGTCGTGAGCCTGGAGAAGGGGCTCGTGGTCGGCGGGCTGCTGGCGCTGGCCGGTCTGATCGGCCTGGTGATGTCGCTGGTGCACTGGCAGGTGCGCAGCTTCGGTGAGCTGGACCCGCGGGAGTCGCTGCGTATCGTGGTGCCCTCCGCCACCGCGCTGATCATGAGCTTCCAGACGATCTTCGCCTCGCTGTTCGTCAGCATCCTGGGCATCCGGCGCACCCGGGAGAGCTCCGTCGACGTCGCCGCCAAGGCCGCGGAGGAGGCCGCGGAAGCGGTCTCCCTCGAGGAGTCCAAGCGCTGATCCTCCTACCCCCATCGACCGTTGCGGCGCCCACTGAGTGGGCGCCGTTCTCATTGCGCCGCAGGCCCTCCGGAGAAGGACGTGCCGTGTGGGGGAACTGGGTTCGAGGCGGGATGGGAGACCCGTAGGCTTAGGACTATGTCCCAGCACATCTTGACCGCCGTCGCGTGGCCGTACGCTAACGGCCCCCGCCACATCGGGCACGTCTCCGGGTTCGGCGTGCCGTCCGACGTCTTCAGCCGCTACCAGCGGATGGCGGGCAACAAGGTGCTGATGGTGTCAGGCACCGACGAGCACGGCACGCCCATCCAGGTGCAGGCCGACAAGGAGGGCGTGAGCGCCAGGGAGCTGGCCGACCGCTACAACCGCGTCATCGCCGAGGACCTCACCGGGCTCGGGCTGTCCTACGACCTGTTCACCAGGACCACGACGAAAAACCACTACGCCATCACCCAGGCGATCTTCAAGGGCCTCTACGACAACGGCTATATCTTCCCTAAGACCACGATGGGGGCGATCTCGCCGTCGACCGGCCGCACGCTGCCCGACCGCTACATCGAGGGCACCTGCCCCATCTGCGGCTACGACGGCGCGCGCGGCGACCAGTGCGACAACTGCGGCAACCAGCTCGACCCGATCCAGCTGATCAACCCCAAGAGCCGCATCAACGGCGAGACGCCCACGTTCGTCGAGACCGAGCACTTCATGCTCGACCTGCCCGCCTTCGCCGGGGTGCTCGGCTCCTACCTGCAGTCCAAGCAGGGCGAGTGGCGGCCCAACGTGCTGAAGTTCGCCCTCAACCTGCTCGGCGACCTGCAGCCGCGCGCGATCAGCCGCGACCTCGACTGGGGCGTGCCGATCCCGCTCGACGGCTGGCGCGACCAGCCCAACAAGCGGCTGTACGTCTGGTTCGACGCGGTGATCGGCTACCTGTCGGCCTCCATCGAGTGGGCCAGGCGCTCGGGCGACCCCGACGCGTGGCGCGAGTGGTGGCAAAATCCCGACGCCCGCGGCTACTACTTCATGGGCAAGGACAACATCGTCTTCCACGCCGAGATCTGGCCGGCGATGTTGTTCGGCTACAGCGGGCAGGGCGCCCGCGACGGCTCGCCGGGCCCGCTCGGGGCGCTCAACGTGCCGTCCGAGGTGGTCTCGAGCGAGTTCCTGACCATGGAGGGCAAGAAGTTCTCCTCGTCGCGGCAAGTAGTTATTTACGTACGAGATTTCCTGGCGCGTTACGACGCCGACGCGCTGCGCTACTACATCGCGGTGGCAGGGCCGGAAAATCAGGACACCGACTTCACCTGGCAGGAGTTCGTCAACCGCAATAACGGCGAGTTGGTGGCAGCCTGGGGCAATCTGGTCAACCGGTCGATCTCGATGGCGGCGAAGAACTTCGGGGTCGTGCCCGAGCCGGGCGACCTGACCGACGCCGACCGGGCGCTGCTGGAGCGCTCGCGCAACGCGTTCGCGCCGGTGGGCGCGGAGCTGGCCAGGTCGCGCTTCAAGAACGCGATCACCGAGGCGTTCGACGTGGTCCGCGAGGCCAACAAATACCTGGCCGAGCAGGAGCCGTGGAAGCTCAAGGAGGACCCGGAGCGGCAGAAGTCGATCCTGCACGTCGCGCTCCAGGTCGTCGACGACGCCAAGACGATGCTCACGCCGTTCCTGCCCGGCTCGTCCAACAAGGTCTTCGCCATGCTCGGCGGCGAGGGCGTGTGGTCCGGCATGCCGGAGATGCGCGAGGTCGACGAGGACGGCGGCACCGCATACCCGGTGATCACCGGCGACTACGACGGGGCGGCCCGCTGGGAGCACCGGCCGATCAAGCCGGGCACGCCGCTCGCGCCGCCCGTGCCGCTGTTCAAGAAGCTCGACCCGAAGGTCGTGGACGAGGAGCTGGCCCGGCTGGGCCAGTGAGACGGGACCGCCAGGCTGGGCGAGTGAGACGGGACCGGCCCGGCTGGGCGAATGACCGGGTGCGGCGGCTACCTTGGATGCCGTGACCAAGCTTCCCGCCGCGCCTGAGCCGCTTTCCGCGCCCGTGTTCGACAGCCACTGCCACCTCGACATCATGGTCGGCAACAGGCAGGCGTCGTCCGGCGACCCGGTGGCGCAGGCCGCGCAGGCGGCGGAGGCCAGCGTGCGCGGCATCCTCGAGGACGCCAGGGCGGTCGGCGTGACGCGGCTGGTCACGATCGGCTACGACCTGAAGTCGTCCAGGTGGAACGCCGAGGTGGCGGCCGAGCAGGAAGGCGTGTACGCCGGGGTGGCCATCCACCCGAACGAGGCCCACGAGGCCACCCCGGAGGTCCTGGCCGAGATCGAGCGGCTGGCGCGGCAGCCCGGCGTGCGCGCGGTGGGGGAGACGGGGCTCGACTACTATCGCGACTGGGCGAGCAAGGAGGACCAGCACGCGAGCTTCCGCGCGCACATCGAGATCGCCAAGCGCACCGGCAAGGCCCTGGTCATCCACGACCGCGACGCGCACGACGACGTGTTCAAGGTGCTGAGTGACGAAGGCGCGCCGGAGAAGGTCGTCTTTCACAGCTTCTCGGGCGACGCCGAAATGGCGAAAAAGTGCGCCGAAGCTGGATATTTCATGTCCTTCTCCGGTCCGGTCACGTACAAGAACGCCGGATACCTCCGAGAGGCCGCCCATGCCGCGCCCCAGGAGCTCATGCTGGTCGAGACCGACGCCCCCTACCTGCCGCCGGTGCCGTACCGGGGCAAACCCAATGCCCCCTACCTCATCCCTCTCACCCTGCGCTGCCTGGCGGAGGTCAAAGGGATCCATCCGGATCGGTTGTGTGAGGCGATCAGCGTCAACGGAGTCACAGTCTTCGGCGAGTGGTGACCATCTTTTGGTGAACCCGTGGATGCGGAGAGTGACGCGCCACTAACGTTCGGGCGGTCCTGACCGTACCGGAGGTGGTTCGTGCGAGGAAAAAGGCGTGCGCCGCGTCCGCCGATCCCCTGGCGTTCACCGTGGACGCCGGTCGTGTGCCTGGCGGGCGCCGCGGCACTCGGGGCACTCGTGGCGGTGTCGTTCCTGGTCAAAGAGGTCGTCGTGATCGTCGACGGCCGGCCGACGGAGATCCGCGCGTACGCGGGGACCGTGCACGAGGTGCTCGCCGAGGCCGGTGTCACGGTGGGGTACGGCGACGTCGTACGCCCGGGCGCGCAGGAGGACGTCACCGACGGGTCCACCATCGAGGTACGCCATGCGCGCCCCATCACCCTGACCCTGGACGGCCGCACCAGCAGGCGCCTGGTCACCGCCACGAACGTCGGCGACGCCCTGGCCGAGCTCGACCTCACCCCGGCGGCCGGCAGGGTGTCCGCGCCACCGGACGACGCGGTGCCGCTGTCGGGGATGAGGCTCACCTTCTACACCCGGCGCAAGGTGTACGTGGTCGCGGGCACCGCCCGGATCACCTCGCGCACCACTGCCAGGACCGTACGCGAGGTGCTCAGGCAGAACCGTGTCCCGCTGCGCCGCGACTACCTGGTGACGCCGCCGCTCGACAGCTTCCCCAAGGACGGAACGGTCATCACGGTCGCGCCACCGCACACCATCCCGATCCGGCCGGACGTCATAGCACTCGACTGGCTGGCGCTGGCCCAGTGCATGGCCAACGGCGACCCTCAGGCGTACAACCCGGACGGGCCCTACTACGGGATGTACCAGTTCAGCCTGCCCGTGTGGCAGGCCGTGGGCGGCATGGGGCTGCCCAGCGACTGGCCGGTGGAGGAGCAGACGTACCGGGCACAGGTCCTCTACCAGCAGATGGGCGACCGGTGGCAGAGCCAGTGGCCGACCTGCGGCGACCGCCTGCTCGGCTGACGGTGCAGGCTTTCAGCTCGGCTGACGGTGCAGGCTTCAGCTCGGCCGACAACGCAGCAGGCTTTCAGCCGGACACCGACGCGCCGAAGTCGGCACCCTTGGCGGGCTGGACCGGCTGCAGGGTGTCGGCGTTGCGCCCGGCCACCGAGACCTTCCCGTACGGCTGCGCATCCGGCTGCCCCACGAAGAGCTTGTTGCCGCTGAAGGCCACCGACCAGCCGAACAGCCCGTCACCGGCAGGCAGCCGCCTGTCCTCGGCGGCGTTCTTCCAGGAGATCACCCGGACGCCGCCCCCGTAGGGCGCGCCGACGGCCAGCCTGCCGTCCGCCGAGGCGGCCAGCGAGAACCCGAAAGCCTGCTTGCCCGCCTCCGTCAGCCTTCTCGTGCGCTTCCGGCCGGTGTCGAGCAGCTCCACGTACCCGGGCCCCGGCGCACTCACCGCGTAGCCGTAGCCCTCGGCGTACGCCAGCGCGTAGCCGTACCGGTCGCCGGAGGCGTCGGTTGACGAGTCCAGCTTCAACGTCGAGAGCTTGGGCGCCAGCACGTCCTCGATGAAGACGACGGAGCCCGAGTCGATCCTGCCGGCCTCCACCTGGCGGCCCGCGCCGTCGTTGTTCTCGTACGGGACGCCGACGACCAGCTCGTTCCCCGCCCCGAAGGCCATGGACCAGCCGAACTGGTCGCCGACCTCGCTGTTGCCCCGCACGTCGTCGGACTCCTGGCCGATCCTGCGTAACCCGCCCGGGCCCTTGCGTACATAGACGGCGCCCACGTCCAGCAGCTGGGCCTCGTCCTCGTACGGCGCGCTGATCGCCACCAGGTCGCCGCGCGCGGCCAGCGACCAGCCGAAGTGCGCGAACCGCTGCGGCTGGGACGCGGTCAGGCGCTGCGGCGGCGCGGCGCCGCCACCGAAGACGACGTACGCGGCCCCGGCGTCCTCGGCGCCGTCCACGTCCGCGTACGGCGCGCCGATCAGCAGGTCGGCGCAGGCGTCGGCGTTGACCTTGGCCAGCCGTACGGACCAGCCGAAGGCGTCGCCTCTGGCCAGGTTCGGGACGGTGACGGGGACGACCTTGTCGCCGGACAGCACGTTCACCGAGCCCTTCTGGTCGTCGGCGAACGGGTCGCCCACGGCCACGTCGTCCACGCCGTCGCCGTCGAAGTCGGCGGCTCCGGCGCAGGCCGCCGCCGTGGCCGTGGACGTCAGGGGTGCTCCGGTGGCCAGCATGAGCGCGATCAACGCAGGTCGGATCATCATCACAGCCCGACCTCGATCTGATTGCCGTTCTCGAGCATGGTCGCCGTCATCTTCACGGGTTTGCGGTACATGGCCAGGTCGAACACGAACGCGCTGTCCACCCGGCCGCCCGGCAGGATGGCCGGGGGCAGCGTGACGGCCGCCGGGTCGTGCTCGCCGCCCCGGTCGTCGACCATGGTGACGACGGGCTGGATCAGCTGCCTGCGCTCGCCGCCCGGGTTGATCATCGTCCAGCGGATCACGCAGAGCTGGCCCTGGGTCGCGGTCTTGCCCTCGTACTCCTTCAGCCCGCACTCCGGCGCCGACGCGACGATCGCGATGGGGTCGTCGAAGTTGGCGCCCAGCGCGAAGCGGCGGCCCACGTCGTTGGGGGCCGCGGTGGCGGCCGCCTGGGAGGGGGTGCCGGGGGTCGTGGTGACGGTCGTGCTGCGGCCAGAGGTGACGATCAGGACGGCCGTCGTCACGACGATGGCCAGCACGGCCGCCGCCGCGGCGATGAGCCACCGTGTGCCCTTTGTCCTCGAACCGCCGAGGGTGTCGGGCTCGTCACCCGGCAGGGCCGCCGTGCTGCTCTCTCCTGGCAGCGCCGCCGTGCGGCTCTCGCCCGGCAGAGCCGCCGTGTGGCCCTGGCCCGTCCGAGCTGCCGTATGGCCCTGGCCCGGCCGGGTCTTCTCGGTGCCGGGGAGGCTGGACTGCCGCAGCTGCGCCTCCTGGCCGCGCGACCGGGCCTGCTCCTTCTTCCTCGCCAGAGCCTCGGCCTGGGCCTGCTCCTTCTGCCGAGCCTGGGCCTCCCAGCGCGCGAACTCCTCCTTGGCCGCCTCCTCCTCTCTCCGGGCCAGCTCCTCGAGCGACGCCTGACTCTGCTGAGGGGGCGGCGTGCCTGCCGTACCGGCTTGCCCGCCGAACGCGCCCGGCGGTCCGGGCACGCCGGGGGTTCCCGGAGCGCCGGGACCTGGGACGCTGGGACCTGCGACGCTGGGGCCTGCGACGCTGGGGCCTGGAACGGTCTGAGCGCCCGGAGCGGCGGGCGCCCTGCCGGTGGTGTCGCTCGGTGGGGGCGTCGTGAACGTGGCCGTGATGTCCGGCTCGTCCACGACGTTCTGCGGTGGCCGCCAGTCGTTGAGCATCTCGGTCGCGACCAGGGTGGGCGGATCGGCGGCCCGTGCTGGCGTGCTGCCTCCCACCAGGGCGATCAGCAGATCCTGTGCCGTCGGTCGCAGGGTCGGGTCCATCGAGGTGGCCCGCCGTACCAGCTCGTGGAGGGGCGCGGGCAGCGCGCCCAGCTCGGGCGGGGTGTTCAGCACGCGCGTGGCCAGCGTGATGGGGTCGCCGCGCCCGAATGGGTGCCGCCCGTTGCCCGCGTACGCCACCAGGCAGCCCCAGGCGAAGATGTCGGCCGCCGGGGTGACGATCTCACCGCGTACCTGCTCCGGAGCCCACCATCCAGGACTGCCCAACAGTTCACCGGAAAGCGTGAATCCGGTCTCCCTGTCGAGCGCCCTGGCGATGCCGAAGTCGATCACCCTGGGTCCCGACAGCGAGAGGATCACGTTTGCCGGTTTCAGGTCTCTGTGCACCAGCCCGGCCACGTGGATGGCCGCCAGCGCGGCCGCGACGCCCAGCGCGACGCCGTGCAGTGCCCCCGGCTCCAGAGCCCCGTATTTCGCGATCTGATCGGAGAGCGGGGCGCCCGCGATGTACTCGGTCACCATGTACGGGCGCCCGTCCCCGGTGTTGCCGTTGTCCAGCACCTGGGCCGTGCAGAACGACGCCACCCGGCGGGCGTTCTCGACCTCCGCGTGGAACCTGGCCGCGAACCCCTCCTGGTTGGCGAACTCCGCCTTGACGACCTTGAGCGCGACAAATCGCCCCGTCGGCGCACGAGCGAGGAACACGGTCCCCATACCGCCCTCGCCGAGTCGGCCCAGCAGCCGGTACGGCCCGATTTCCCGCAAGTCCGTCGGGCGGAGCGGCGCGGCGCCCGTTGGCTCCATGAGGGACGTCCCTTCCTGTTCCACGCCATCCTCTCCTTTGGTCTCCCCAAGCGCCATCGATGGTTCTTCGATGCGAGAGACTGATTGGATGATGAGGCTGTTGGGCCCAGCAGAAATACGTATTTTGGCGGACAAGCTAGATCTTCGTCCGACAAAAAAGCTCGGCCAGAACTTTGTGATCGACGCAGGAACCGTCCGGCGTATCGTCCGCGTGGCCGATCTGTCGGAGAACGACGTGGTCATCGAGGTCGGGCCGGGTCTCGGCTCGCTCACGCTCGCGCTCCTGCCGTCGGCCGCGCACGTGGTGGCCGTCGAGATCGACCCCGTGCTCGCCCGCCAGCTCCCCATCACCGTCGCCGAGCGCGGGGCGTCCGAGCGGCTCACGGTCGTGAACGCGGACGCCATGAAGATCACGCTCGACGACCTGTCCGGTTTCACCCCCACGGCCCTGGTCGCCAACCTCCCCTACAACGTGGCCGTCCCGGTGGTGCTCCACCTCCTGGAGGTCCTGCCGTCGCTGCGCAAGGGCCTGGTCATGGTCCAGTTGGAGGTGGCCGACCGCCTCGCCGCCGGTCCCGGTTCGAAGGTGTACGGGGTGCCGTCGGTCAAGGCCGCCTGGTATGCGGACGTTCGCCGCGCGGGCCCGGTTGGCCGTACCGTCTTCTGGCCCGTCCCCAACGTCGATTCCGGCCTCGTCTCATTGGTGCGACGGGAGCCGCCCGCCACGACGGCCTCGCGTGAGGAGGTGTTCCAGGTGGTGGATGCCGCCTTCGCGCAGCGGAGGAAGACCCTGCGTGCGGCCCTTTCCTCGTGGGCGGGCAGCGCGGCCCAGGCAGAGGAGGCGCTCCGCGCGGCCGGAGTGGACCCGTCCGCCCGGGGCGAGCAACTGGACATCCACGCCTTCGCCCGCATCGCCGAGTCCAGGCCGTGACCGTTGAGTCGGGAGGGGCCGGCTCGGTCCTGAGCTGAGCCTTTCCACCGTTTTCCACAACCTCGCGGTCCTGTTCTCCTTCCATCCACAGAAGAACATAGGTCGTCTGTGGACTCTGGAAAAGGACCGTTGCGGGCCTGGTCAGGGGGTTGACGGCTGTCTGAACTGCGGAAAGGTGGGAGAGGCAAAATCAAAGTGTCCCATAGGGTCTCACTGAGACTCGCTGTCGCTGACGGCTCTCCCTCGCGGGCCATACACGGGCCAAGTTGCTCGGGCCGTACGCAGGGTTGGCCCGCAGCAGCCACGACTTACCCGCGCGGGTGATCTTGGCCATCCCGGAGTCCGAGCCCCTGCCGGAGGCGGGTCCTCTTTGTTCTTTGCCGTCTCTATGGCGAGTCCAGCGGGCCAGAGGCACGCAGTGCGGCGGCTAGCCCGTGGGGGTTCCAAAGGGGCTTTAAAGAGCCTGGTCTGGCTTCTTGCAGCCGAGTGGGCAGGGTGCCTTCCCGATGGATGTGGCTCGTTCGTCGCCGCCGCCGAGTTGGATGACTTCGCCTGAGCCTAGGCAGTGTCCGCAGAGTCCTGTGCCGTGGAGGGAGGGGTGTTGCCAGGCTGGCGGGGGTGTTGGTGATGGATGGTCTCCGCGTTCGGCTGGCTCGTGTTCGCCGCCGACCCATCCGCGTCCTTGGCAGAAGCGGCAGCGTAGGAAGAGGCCGCCGCTGAAGCGGGTTCCTCGGCGGCCTTGGCACTCGGGGCATGTGATGGGGTCGGTCATCTACGTCCGGTTCCGTTGCATGCGGTGCACTTCTTCCATACCCGCTGCTTCTTGGTATCTCCATTCTGGTCGATCCATTCGCCGCCTGCACCCATGCAGGTATCGCAGATCGGCGGGGGCTCGTCGTCCTTCTTGGCCATGGCGTCGCTCCTCCGGGTCCGCCCTCCGTTGTGCGTTATCCCATAACGCTATTGACGGTAACCATGTGGTAAACGGGTGTAGTGCTACACACGGCGGTGGTAAATCCAGACACAAGAAAGGGACCCGCCACGACGTCTGGCGGGTCCCTCCTTGTGGGGAGCTTAGACCTCGAACTCCATGTTCTGGACTCCCTTGGTGAACGCCCGCCATTCACGGTAGGAGTACACGTGTAGTGCCGCGTCGGGGTTCTTGGTGTCCTTGATGGCAACGTAGCCGTTGCCCAGGTCCTTGAACGCCACGCAGTCGCCGTTGTCCCCGGAGAACGAAGCCTAAGAGTCTCCACCTCTGCGGCGGTGTCCCACATTTTCCCAGTTACCGGCCCATCCACGAAAGCCGCGTCCGGCTTCTCGGGAGAGTGAGCGATGGTGAAGCCTCCAAGCAGACCGGTCGTTGACATGGCGTCCAACGGGAGGATCTGGATGGAGACGTTCGCACTCTCGCCCAGTTTGAGGAGGTGGGCGAACTGGGCTCGGGTGATCTCTTCACTTCCTATGACGCGGTCGAGGATGGTCTGATCTAGTACGGCCCAGACCATAGGGGCGTCGGGAGAGTTCAGGATCTCCTGACGTTGCATCCTTGCCCTCACGCGCTCGTCTATCTGTGCCGGGTCGGGCCTTGGTGCACCGAGCATCACCGCGCGGGCGTAGTCCTCCGTCTGTAGGAGGCCGGGCACGATGGTAGGGGTAAAGATCCACAGTTCGGTAGCTCCCGCCTCGAACTCCAGCCAGGACGGTGGGAGCATGTTCTTGTAGATCCAGGGCCGCCTGTCGTCGGGTAGGTACTGAGCCAGGCTCCCCGACTCCAGCCCTAGAGCCTCCTCTGCCTTGATTGCTAGCTCTTCAAACGGCCTCCGCTCTGCCCTTTCCACGGCTCCGATGGTGTTGGCATGGAAGCCTGTTTTGGTCCCCATCTGTCCGAGTGTCAGCTTCGCCGTATTTCGGGCTTTTCGCAACTCATATCCGAATCGAGCGTCTTCGCCTGCGTCCGGATCCAGGTCTTTCGGGGGGCGCATCGCGTCTCCTGCCGCATCATCTCGGGGGGCTCTGCATTTACCACAGAACCACGAGGATCTGTGTGCCACAAGTAATTGTGTTAATGGCTTCAGGCGTGTCGGAAGTGCAAACCTTGCGAGTAGCTCGGGGAAATCATCGTCCCACCAGAACACAAGGGATGAAGATCGCGTAGTTAAGGCGAGCGAACAAAGGTGGCAATCCTCATGCGAGCAGCCGTGTCAGATCCCCCGTACGCAGGTATCAAGGTCTGGCTGACCAGCGAGATCGGCGACAGTGCCCTACTGCCCGGTCTTGCTCGTCGGGAACTTCGAGCGTGGATGGGGGACCATCCGGCGCTTAAGGACCTTCAGGTCATCGCCTCGGAGTTGGTGACCAACGCCGTGCTTCACGGTGGCGGCGCATGGGTGCGAATGAGCCTGCGGCCGGTGGAAGAAGGCGAGCGGCGGTACTGGCGGTTGAGCGTCGTAGACCCTGGCGGGTCGGCGTCGGTCCCGATGCCGCGCATGCCTGGCCCTAACGAGATGACGGGCAGGGTCTGTGGCTCGTAGACGCGCTTACGCACGGCTGCTGGGAGACCGGCCTTACGCAGGTTGGTGAACGCGTGGTGCCGGCTCTGCTGCCGCGCTGTGGGTCGATCAAAGGAGGGATCGAGCGGTGACGGCGAGTTGGCGCGGAAGTCCGGCCGGCGATCTGGCGCGGACGCTGGCGGAGGGCTTGGAGAGGTACGGGATCGAGTCGCAGATCAGCGAGTGCGAGGGTATTGCGCTGGTGGGGATCTGGTCGGTCGGGCTGGCGGTTTGGTGTGAGTGGGGTCCGTTCGGGTGGCGTTTCCGCTGGTGCCTGCATGAGACAACTCAGCGGGGTAAGTGGGGTTACACGTCGTGTCCGTGCTCGGCGATGGAGACGGCTGTGCGGCGGGTGGCGCATTTCTACGAGCAGCGCCACGAGCGGCTGTACGGGACGGCTTCCCTTGTCGCTGGTGTGGGTGGGGCGTGAGCGGCACCCAGAGCGTGGCTGGGACCGCGTTCCGCTACCCGTACGTGATCGGCTGGACGGGGGAGGCCGAGCCGCATCACCTGGTGTGGGTGCCTGCTGCGGGTGGGGTGCGGCTGAGCTATGCCGACTCTCACCGGGGTGGCTATGCCCAAGGTGTTCTGCGGTTGCGGCAGAAGCAGAGCGGGCGGGGCGGCCGGACTTCACGACGGTCAACACGCGTCGGCAGTGGCGCTGTATGGCGAAGGGCCTGTGCCAGGACCGGCAGTGGCCCGCCTCGTCCCCGAACGCGGTCTCCAGCGCGTACCGGATGTGGTCGGCACCGCGTGCCGGAATGGTGGGCTGGCTGATATCAGTCAGTTGCTGTCGTGGTGGTCGTGGCGGGGGGCATCGTCCTGGTTGAGGGCGTCGTGGTAGCCCTGCTGGCGTGCGCGGGCCAGAGCAGTTCGGTGCCTGCGGCGGCTGGCTTGTAGGACCAGCAGCAGTCCGGCGGCGGCCAGGAGCAGTCCGGCTGTTTCGCGTAGCGGCACGATGGTGATGGGTACCTGGCGGGTGATGGTCTTGCCGGTCCCGTCGGGCACGCTGATCGTGGCCTGGCACAGGCACAACAGCGGCGGGTCGGGCCATTCGGCGGTGACGAGGCGGGTGGAGCCGGCCAGGACGGTGAAGTCGGCGAACCGCAGTGTCTGCTCGCCTATCCGGGCACTGAGTCCGTGGGGATGGACGTAGTCCTGGTGGATGTTGCCTCGGTTGTGGATCGGCAGGGACAGGGAGATGGCGCCGCCGATGCTGAGGCTGGGCGCCTGCAGCTGGCCGACCTCGATGTGTCGGCTGATCGTGCCGGGTACGGAGATGAACAGCTTGGCGGCGATCGACCGCTGCAGCAGGATGTTGCCGGCTGCGGGCACCGCCGGTGTCTTGAACAGCAGCCCGACGTATCGCTCGCCCGGTTCAGGCCGGTCGGGGATGGTGATCTGGACGTGGACCTTGCGGGTTCGGCCGCGTGGGAGGGTGAAGTGCTGGGGGCGGGTGTGTACCCATGAGGTGGCTGACCAGGATCCGGGAGGCTGGAAGGTCAGGGTGCCATCCGGGGCTTGGGTGAATTCTGCCGCCGACATCTGGATGGGCACCGCCGCGTTGCCACCGTTCTTGATGTGCACGACCGTGGCATGCCGCCCAGCGCCGGGCGGCACATCGACGCGGCTGGGGTAGACGGTCAGCGAGAACTGCGGGTCGGGCTCGTGTGCCGATGCCCGCTCCGGTGCCGCGTATGCCGGTGCGGCCGCAAGACCTCGTGTGGCGGCGACGGGTCCGGCGGCCAGCAGGATCGCGGTAGCCAGATGCGCGTACCTGCGCCAGATGGACGCGTGGATGAAGGTGGGCACGCGGGCGGCTCACCTGGTGGCCGCGGTGTAGGTGAGGGTCACCGAGTAGGTGCCGGAGCGCACGTTGCGGATGTGCACCCGGTAGTCATCTTGCAGCAGGTCCCCGCCGGCGGCTGAGGGGCTGTCCTTGCTGTGCACCACGTCGACATCGTTGTTGCCCACAGGGCTCCAGATGACCCCCTCGTCGGGTTTGACCTCGAGATCGGAGATGGGAATGGTGTCGGGGTTGGCTGGATCCTGGGCGGTCAGCGCGGCCGCGTCGGCCCGCACGCTGACCAGATAGCCCAGCGTGTTGTTCGTGGTGACCCGGTAGGAGACGGCCTTGTCCTGGGTGGCGGTGGTGTTGGGCAGCCCTGACAGTGTGAAACTGGGCGTCAGGCCGGTGAGCGTGATCGCCGAGGCCACGCTCACGTTGGCCTGCGTCTGACCGTTGACCTCATCTCCCAGCGCGCTGGAACCGTTGCCCAGCATCACGACCAGCCCTGCGGCAACCAGCGACGCGCCACCGCAGGCACCTAGCACTGCGGACGGTGTGAATCGTCTCATGACAGCCCCCTGCACTCCCCGAACCTGGAACGGAAAGTAACACAATGGGCACTTACTGTTATGGAGGCGCGCGGGCGTGAACGGGACCTAGTTGGTCATGGCCGTGTAGGTGAGCGTCACCCGGTACATTCCCGGGCGGACCAGCGGAATCTGCACGCGGTAATCGTTACTGATCGCATCACCCGGCGGCGGCCCGGTCATGGTGGCCTGGCTGTGCGCGGTCACCGCGCTGGTACTGCTCAGCGGCGTGAACGTGGTGGTGCCGGTCTCGCGCACCTGCAACCGCGCTACCGCGATGGCATCGGGATTACCGGGGGCGACCGGCGCCAGTATGGAGGCGTCGGCCTGCACGGTTACCCGGTAGCCGGTGTGGTTGGGCGTCCATACCCGCATGGTGACCACGCCGATGCGCGTCTGCGTCGTATTCGGCAGGCCGTCCAAAGTGAAACTCGACGTCAGATCCGACATGCTGATCGGCTGCCGCAGTCCGGCAGCTCCAACGCCCGGCCCGGTGAGCTGCATGTCGCTGCCGCCGCGGGCAGGCCCCGACCCGCCCAGCACCACCAAGGCCATGCCGGCCGCCAGGAGCGCCAGCCCGCCGCACACGTGAACAAAGCCACAACGCCACACCGGCGCCACATACGACATCGACCGCCCCCACCCTCGGGATCGCCACATCATCTCCAGCAACAACGATCTCCATCATGGAAGTAGGCACCTCTCCGGGACAGGCGTGCACGCCTGCATATGCCCCTGCCTTTAGCGGCAGATCACGAACCACTTGGAGATGGGCGGGCGGGGAGACGATCAGACCGCTGCTGGCAGGGAGCCTTTCATGTCCGCCGTCACAGAACCTGACGGGCCACTCACGGGCCAACCGGGTCAACACGGGGCAGCATAGCTCTAAAACCCCAGGTCAACCTCCTGATTGTGGAAAACCCGGCGTCCTCCACAGAACCGCGTTCGGCCTCAAGCCGCCCCGCTCCGGCGCGTGATCCTGGCCTCCCATCCCCAACAGGAGGCCAAAATGATCAAGCTAAGGCCGGCCGTCGCCGGAGCGCTCGTCGCAGCCCTCGCCCTGTCCGCGCGCCCTGCTCGAGCAGCCTCCCTCCCGCCGGATCCATGCTCACGAGCGGTCCCCGAGCCGGGCCCTGGTGACCTCTGCATGCGAGAACCTTGGCGGCCACTGACACCCCCGAAGCAGAGCAGGCGCACTCGCGGCGAGATCGCCGCCGCCGCAGCTCTCGCCCAGCTGGGCGTGCCGTTCTCCTGGGGCGGCGGCTCAGCGGGCGGCCCCACCTTCGGCATAGGCAGGGGAGCGGGAACGCGAGGCTTCGACTGCAGCGGCCTGACCCTCTACGCCTGGGCCCGGGCGGGCGTGGCCCTCGGCCACTACACGGGCACACAGTTCCGCCAGGGCCGCCGTGTTCCGCTCAGCGCGCGCCGCACAGGCGACCTGCTCTTCTTCGGCGGCGGCACAGGCGACCCCACCCACGTGGCGCTGTATCTGGGCGGTGGACTGATAATCCACGCCCCGAAGACCGGCGACGTCGTGAAGACGACCGACTTCCTCAGCTCGCCCTACTACCGTGCCGTCTTCCGCGGCATGACACGTCCCGGCTGAGCCGCTCACCGCCCTCGCCACCGCCGACACGCCGGCGCGGGTGCGTTCGTTCCTCGTCTCCCGCGTGCACGCCGTGCACTCGCTCCTCGCCGCTCGTGTCCGCGCTATGCACTCGCCGCCCGCTTGCACGCCATGCACTCGTTGCTCGTCGCGTGCGTGCACGCCGTGCGGTCGTTCGATCGCGCTCTCTCGGTCCGCTTCGCCATCCTGCGATCACGTCGTCATGGGCCGCCCGCGAGCATCTGCACCGGGGTGCGCGCCCAGGCTCGGAGGGTAGGGGGCATTTCCCGGCAACCCGGATCACTCTTTGTCACCTATGACGTTCGGGGCAAAGGAGGGATCAACTTGACTCTGCGTGTTGCAGAGGCGGTCGTTCTGGAGGTCATATTGCGAGAACCGCATGTCAGGGCTCCGGGCCCCGATAACATCTAGTGTCCTTGACCCCGGCAAGTGATGAGAGTGGCACAAGATCGATGAGTTCGGTGACCGTACGTGTGCCTGCGAAGGTCAACGTACAGCTTTCTGTCGGCCCGCTCAGGGAAGACGGCTACCACGACCTGGTGAACGTCTTCCACGCGGTATCGATCTTCGACGAGGTGGTGGCGAAGGAGTCCGAGTCGATCACCGTGGTGGTGAACGGCAAGTGGTCCGACCAGGTGCCGACCGATGACAGCAACCTGGCGATCCGGGCCGCCCGAGCGCTCGCCAAACACGCGGGCCGCACCTACGGCGCCGACCTGATCATCCAGAAGGACATCCCTGTGGCGGGCGGCATGGCGGGTGGCAGCGCCGACGCCGCCGGGGCGCTGGTGGCCTGCAACGAGCTGTGGGGGCTGGGGCTGCCGTTCGAGGACCTCATGGAGATCGCCGGCGATCTCGGCAGCGACGTGCCGTTCTCCCTGCTCGGGGGCACGGCGGTCGGCACCGGCCGGGGTGAGCAGCTGAGCGAGCTGCCCACTGGGGGCACTTTCCACTGGGTGTTCGCACTGGCGGACGGCGGCCTCTCCACGGCCAGCGTCTACGCCGAATGCGACCGCCTCAGAGCGGCGTCAGGCGCCGAGGTCCCCTGGCCTCAGCTGGACGACTCCCTGATGGAGGCGTTGGGCACAGGCGACGCATACTCCCTCGGCGCCCACCTGAGCAACGACCTCCAGACGGCCGCGCTCAGCCTGAGACCGGAGCTCGGCCCCACCCTGGAGGCGGGCCGCCAGCACGGGGCTTTGGGGGCGATCGTCTCGGGGTCGGGCCCGACGTGCGCCTTCCTGGCCATCGACGCACTCCACGCCCGCGACCTGGCCCTCAGCCTGACCAGCACGGGAGCCGCCCACACCGCCGTAGCCGCCCACGGCCCGGTCCAGGGTGCAACCCTGGCCTGACCACGGCATTCGCCCACGGCCGGTCCAAGGCGGCGAGTGTGCAACTCGCCGTGCCCGAGGGTGCCGAGGCTGAGGTGACGCGCGGGCCCACCGTATGCGTGCGGTGACGCCTCCAGCACCATCGACTTCGGCACCACCGACAACTTCGGCACGACCGAGTTTGACACCACCGAGTTCGGCGGGCGGGAGATGGATGGGGAGCCGATACCCTGGGGAGGTCATGAATCTGGTCAATCTTGAGTCGGTCTCCCATGCCTATGGGCCCAAGCCCCTCCTCACCGACGTATCCCTCGGCGTCGAGGCAGGCGAGCGCATCGGCGTCGTCGGGCGTAACGGAGGCGGGAAGACGACCCTCCTGTCCGTGATCGCGGGAGCGGTGCGGCCGGACAAGGGACGGGTCACGCATAACCGGAGCCTGCGAGTCGGATTCCTGTCGCAGCACGACGCGCTGGACCCGAGCGCCACCGTACGGGAGATCGTCCTCGGCGGGCTGGCCGAGCACGAGTGGGCGGGGGATCAGCAGGTACGCGAGATCCTCGCCAACCTGGTCGGCGACCTCGACCTCGGCGCCAGGGCCGCCGACCTGTCAGGTGGGGAGCGCAGGCGTACGGCGCTGGCGCAGCTGCTCATCGACGACCATGACCTGATCATGCTGGACGAGCCCACGAACCACCTCGACATCGAGGCCATCGCCTGGCTCGCCGGCCATCTGGCGGGCAGGAAGAGCGCGCTGGTGGTCGTGACGCACGACCGGTGGTTTCTCGACGCCGTGTCCACCCGCACGTGGGAGGTCGTGGACGGGCGGGTCGAGCGGTACGAGGGGGGATATGCCGCTTACGTGCTCGCCAAGGCCGAGCGGGCGCGGATCGCGCAGGCCGCGGAAGAGCGCCGCCAGAACCTCATGCGTAAGGAGATCGCCTGGCTGCGGCGCGGCCCGCCCGCCCGTACGTCCAAGCCGAAGTTCCGCATCGAGGCCGCCCAAGCTCTGATCGCGAATGAGCCGCCGGCGCGCGAGACCGTCGAGCTGATGCGGTTCGCCGCGGCCCGCCTCGGCAAGACCGTTTACGACCTCGAGGACGTCACGCTGCACGCCGGCGGGCCGGGCAACGGGCCGCTGGTGCTCGGGGATCTCACGTGGCAGTTCGGCCCGGGAGACCGGATCGGGCTGATCGGGGTGAACGGCTCCGGCAAGTCGTCCGTGCTGCGCCTGCTCGCCGGCACGGTGACGCCCGACTCCGGGCGCGTGATCAGGGGCAAGACGGTACGCCTCGCGCACCTGTCCCAGGAGCTCGCCGAAGTCGACCCGACGCGACGGGTGCTGGAGTCGGTCGAGGAAGTACGCAAGTACCTCCAGGTCGGCAAGAGGGAGTGGACGGCCTCCCAGCTGCTTGAACGCCTCGGGTTCAGGGGCGAGGCGCAGTGGAAGGTCATCGGCGACCTGTCGGGTGGCGAGCGCCGGCGGCTGCAGCTGCTCAGGCTGCTCATGGACGACCCGAACGTCCTGCTGCTCGACGAGCCCACCAACGACCTCGACATCGAGACCCTCAACGAGCTTGAGGACCTGCTGGACGGCTGGCCCGGCACGCTGATCCTGGTGAGCCACGACCGCTACTTCCTGGAGCGGGTGACCGATCGGTGCGTGGCGCTGCTGGGTGACGGCAAGCTCTCGCTGCTGCCCGGCGGGGTGGACGAATACCTCGAACGACGCGCCGCCGGCACAGCCGTGACCGCCCGCCTGAGCACTCCTGCCGGACCGCCTTCCGTACCGGATGTTGACGGCGCGGTATCCGGTGGTGCGGACCACTCCAGGGCCACGTCCGCGCCGGGCCAGCCAGGCGCCGGGCTGTCGGCCAAGGAGGAACGCGAGCTGCGCAAGGAGCTCAACCGCCTGGAACGCCAGCTCGACAAGCTGAGCGACCAGGAGTCCCGCCTCCACGCGGCCATGGCGGAAGCGGCCAGCGACTACGCCAAGCTCGGCTCCCTCGACGCCCAGCTACGCGAGATCTCCGCCCAGAAGGACACGATCGAAGCCGAGTGGCTCGAACTCGCCGACCGCCTGGGCGACTGACATCTCCCCATCCGCCCACGCGGGATGCGAGCGACGGCTCCGGAACGCGCGCGCGACGTGAAGTCGGGCGCCCCTGGGACGTGGCCCCTGCCCGAGGCGGGCGGCTTCGGGAGGGGCGCTCGCGGTGAAGGTGGGCGGCCCCGGGAGGGATGCTCGCGGTGAAGGTGGGCGGCTCCAGGAGGGGCGCTCGCGGTGAAGGTGTACAGGCATAAGCCCCCGCCGTAAAAGGCTGAGGGCCTCAAGACGCGTCGAAGGGGGCGAGGAGCATGCGGAGAAGGGAGGAAAGGAGCCGCTGATCGTCGGCGCCCAGGCCGGAGAGCAGGTCGCGCTCGCGGCGCAGCAGGTCCGCGAAGGCGGCATCGACCCGGGCCAGGCCGGTGTCCGTGAGGGACACCAGCACGCCGCGGCGGTCCTCCGGATCCGGGCGGCGCCGCACCAGGCCGGCCTGCGCGAGCCGGTCGATGCGGTTGGTCATGGTCCCGGACGTGACGAGCGTGGCCCGCAGCAGGGCCCCGGGGCTGAGCTCGTACGGCTTGCCGGCCCGCCGCAGCGCCGTCAGCACGTCGAACTCCCACGGCTCCAGGTCGTGCTCGGCGAACGCCGCCCGCCTGGCCCGGTCGAGATGCTTGGCCAGTCGTGACACCCTGGAGAGCACCTGGAGCGGCTCGACGTCGAGGTCGGGACGCTCCGCGCGCCAAGCCGCGACGAGGCGGTCCACCTCGTCCCTAGCATCCTCCGTCATGACACAAGAGTGTACTGTCTTGACATCGAGATATCTCTCTCGATATCAATTATCTTCATGTCAAGAGATATCTGGGACCCGGTGACCTATGCGGTCTACGCGGACGAGCGGTCGCGGCCGTTCGTCGAGCTGGTCTCCAGGGTGGGGGCGGTCGATCCCGATTATGTCGTGGACGCGGGCTGCGGCAGTGGGGAACTCACCGTTGAGCTGGCCCGGCGCTGGCCCCGTGCGACCGTCGAAGGTTTCGACTCCTCGCCCGCGATGATCACCAAGGCCCGCCAGTTGCAGTCGAGTGTCAGGTTCGCGGTGGCGGATGTGGCCACGTGGCGCCCCGACCGGCCGATGGACGTGATCGTCTCGAACGCCGTCCTGCAGTGGGTTCCGGAGCACCGCGCCGTGCTGGAGCACTGGGTCGAGGAGCTGGCATCGGGAGGCTGGCTGGCGTTCCAGGTGCCCGGCAACTTCGACGCGCCCAGCCACGTGGCGATCCGCGAGCTGTGCGCCTCCCGCGCCTGGTCCGACAAGCTCAGCGACGTCGTCAGGGCGCATCCGGTCGACGACCCCATCGAGTATCTGGACCTGCTCAACCACGGCGGCTCCCAGGTGGACGCGTGGGAGACGACCTACCTGCACCTGCTCCAGGGCGAGAACCCGGTGCTCGACTGGGTCTCCGGCACCGCCCTGCGTCCCGTCTTCGACCGGCTCGCCCCCGACGAGCAGCGCCGGTTCAGGCAGGACCTCGCCAAGGCGCTCGCCGAGGCGTATCCGGCCAGGAGCTACGGCACGCCCTTCCCGTTCCGGAGAATCTTTGTGGTGGTGCAGAAGTGATCAGGCAGATTCATCATGTCCAGCTTGCCGCGCCCAGGGGCAGTGAGCCCGAGCTGAGGCGCTTCTACACGGGCGTCCTGGGGCTCCGGGAGGTGCCCAAGCCGCCGGAGCTGGCCAAGCGCGGCGGTGTGTGGTTCAGGGGCGAGGGGGTGGAGGTCCACCTCGGCATCGAGGACGACTTCAGGCCCGCGCGAAAGGCCCACCCCGCGTTCCTGGTGGACGACCTCGACGCCTACGCCTCCGGCGTGGAAATCGACGACCTGTTCCCCGGCTATCGGCGGATCTACGTCTCGGACCCCGTGGGCAACAGGATTGAGCTTCTGCAGGCCGTGTGATGTTCACCTCAAAGTGGCATGATGTTCCGAAATCGGACTCTTGCGAGGTGTAGTGGGCATCGAGATCGAGGACAAGTTCGACGTTCCTCCCGATTACGCTATCCCGGACCTGAGCGGTCTGGCCGACGTCGTGGGCCCGAAGAGCCACCAGCTCGTGGCCCTCTACTACGACACCCCTGACCTTCGACTGGCCACCCGAGGCGTCACGCTCAGGCGGCGACGAGGCGGCTCCGATGCCGGCTGGCACCTGAAGCTGCCCAAGGCCAAGGGCGTGCGCCAGGAGATCACGCACCCGCTCACCCGCAGCACCAAGATCGTGCCCCCCGAGCTGGCCGAACTCGTCCGCGCCTTCACCCGCGGCGCGGAGCTCCAGCCGGTCGCCGAGCTGGACACTCGCAGGAGCGTCACCGTCCTGCTCGACGGCGACACCAGACTGGTCGAGATCGCCGACGACCGCGTCAAGGGCACGGTGTTCCAGGACGAGCCCAAGGTCGTGCGGTGGCGCGAGGTCGAGGCAGAGTTGCTCGCCGCGGATCGCCGGGCATTCCTCGCCAAGGTCGGCAAGCGCCTCAGGAAGGCCGGGGCGATGCCCTCCACGTCCGCCAGCAAGCTCGTCAAACTGCTCGAACCCGCCCCGCTCCCCAAGGCCCCCACCGAACCGGACACGGCGGGTGAGACCGTCGTCGCCTACCTGGCCGGCCAGGTGGCCGCCCTCCTCTCCCAGGATCCCCGGGTACGCAGGGCCGAGGACGACGCCGTGCACCAGATGCGCGTGGCCGCCCGCAGGCTGCGCAGCGCGCTCAAGGCGTTCAAGAGCATCGTGACCGACACCGGCCCGATCCAGGACGAGCTGCGCTGGCTCGGCACGGTGCTCGGCGAGGCCCGCGACCTCGAGGTGATCAGGGCCAGGTTCGGCAGGGAGCTGGCCGGCCTGCAGCCCGAGCTGGTCGCCGGGCCCATCCAGACCCGGCTCGGCGCGGATCTGCACAAACGCGAGCAAGAGGCGTACGTCCGCATCAAGGACACGCTCAGCAGCGACCGCTATTACACCCTGCTCAACGCGCTCGACCAGCTCGTATCGGCCCCGCAGCTTGGCAAGGCGGCGGCCAAGCCGGCCAAGGACCGGCTCTCCGCCGTCGCCGCGGCCAACTGGGCGAGGGTGACGAAGGCCTACGACACCGCTCAGGCCATCGAAGATCCGGAACGTCGTGAAATAGCCATGCATGACGTGCGCAAGGCCGCCAAACGCGCTCGTTACACCGCCGAAGCGCTCCAGCCCACCCTCGGCGCGAACATGGGCAAGCTGGCCAAGCTGGCCGAGGACGTCCAGGAAGTCCTGGGTGCGCACCAGGACGGCGTCGTCGCGCAGGAGACGCTGGCGAAGGAGGCCGAGAGCGCCCGCCAGGCAGGCGAGGACACGTTCACGTACGGGCTGCTCATCGGAATCGAGCGGAACACCGCCGAGCGGGCACACGCCGAGTTCCCCAGAGTCTGGGCCAAGACCCTGAAGGCGGTTAAGAAGGTTCTGTGAGGAACCTTCCCACCATCCCCTTCGAACGCGGCAGCCTGTTCAACGACCCGAGGCTCGGCCGCTCGCATCCGGAGCCGGACAAGGCCGCGCGGCTGTCGGGCTCGGCGCTGCTCGGCGGCCCCCAAGGCGACGTGGCCACGGAGAAGGCCGAGCACGACCGCATGCGCAAGCTGTTCATGCCGTCCTTCTCCGCTCGCAGGATGAAGGCGCTCAGGGACCACGTCGGTTCCCTGGTCGATGAGCGGCTCGACCACCTGGCCAAGCTGACGCCGCCCGTGGACCTGCACGCCGAGCTGTCGTTCCCGCCGCCCGTGCTGGTCATCTGCCGGCTCCTGGGCGTGCCGTACGAGGACAGGGAGTACTTCGGCGGCGTGTCGTCCCGCATGGGCGACATGCTGGACATGGAGCGCAGCCAGGCCGCTCGCGAGGAGCTGAGCGCGTACATGGGGTACATGGCGGGGCTGATCGAGCGCAAGCGGCGCGAGCCGGGCGAGGACGTGCTGTCGGACCTGGCGAACGAGATGGCGCCGATGCAGAAGCGCCCTTGCGGATCGTGCGGCCGCCGATCTCGATGTCCTCGTGGGCGTCGCGGACGGCTTCGCCCGGCTTCCGGTGACCTGGTGATCAGGCCGTGTAACGCTCGACGCTGACGACGTCCTCGCCCACCCTGTGCAGCACGGCGAACGCGCCCTTGCGCAGGTGCAAGCCGTTGCCGCTCAACGCCTTGACCAGGCCGGGGAGCACCTTGCGGTGGCTGCACACGGCCGCCGGCACCGCGATCTCCCCGACCAGGGCGGCCGTCTTGTGCGGATCGTAGCTCTCCTCGCTGAGCAGCGGCTCGAGCTTGATGTCCGCCCCGGTCTCGGCACCGTACGGCTCCAGGGTCTGGACGGACCGGGCGCTGGGGGAGCTGATCAGCAGCTCGGGCCGGTAGGCGGGCAGCGCGGTGGCCAGGTTCGCCGCTTGGGCCCGGCCGTCGGCGTCGAGCGGGCGCAGCGCGTCGTCGTCCTGCCACTCGTTCCTGGCGCCGGCCGAGCCGTGCCGGACGAGCACGAGGGGCACGGTCTCGAGCGGCGCGGCCCGCAGCGCGCGCAGCAGCCCCATGTCCCATTCGTACGTCAGCAGCCGCCCGGCCTCCTCCAGCGGCAACCAGCGCAGCTCGTCCACCTCGTCGCCGGGGGAGAACCCGTCGTCGCCGGCCACCCGCGCCACCCAGTAGTCGACCCGCTTGAGCCGGCCGGTGCTGAGGTAGTGGACGGCCGGCAGCGCGCGGCCGAGCCGCACGGTCAGGCCGGTCTCCTCGCGTACCTCGCGCAGGGCGGCGGCGATCTCGTGCTCCCCGGACTTCAGCTTGCCCTTGGGGAAGGTCCAGTCGTCGTAGTTCGGGCGGTGGATGACGGCAACCTCTGGGCGGCTCTCCTCACCCCTCCAGACCACGGCTCCGGCGGCGCGGAGCAGGTCAGTCATCAACGGTCCTCCAGCGGCGCGTGCCGATGAGATGGCTCTGCGGGTCCTCGCCCGGATGGCGTGCCCACGTGCCGTCGGAGTTCAGCCACCACGCGTTCGTGGTGTCGGCCATGGCCAGGTCCATCAGCTCGATGAGATAGGCCTTGTGCTGCGGCGAGGTGACCTTGACCAGGGCTTCGACGCGGCGATCGAGGTTCCTGCGCATCAGGTCGGCGCTGCCGATCCACAGCTCGGGCCGGCGGCCCAGGCCGAACTCGTACACCCGGGAGTGCTCAAGAAAGCGCCCCAAGACCGACCTTACGCGGATATTTTCGGACAAATCTGGAATTCCTGGGCGCAGGCTGCAGATGCCCCGCACCCACAGGTCCACCGGGACACCGGCCCTGGACGCCCGGTAGAGCGCGTCGATGATCGGCTCGTCCACCAGCGAGTTCGTCTTGATCCTGATCCGCGCGGGCCGCCCCGCCTGCGCGTGGGCGATCTCCCGCTCGATCCTGGCCAGCAGCCCGCTGCGCATGGAGTGGGGTGCGACCAGCAGCCGGCGGTAGGCGGAGTGGTTGGAGTAGCCGGTCAGGTGGATGAACAGGTCCGTCACATCCTCCCCGACCAGCGGGTCCGCCGTCAGCAGGCCGAAGTCCTCGTACTGCCTGGCGGTCTTGGGGTTGTAGTTGCCGGTGCCGATGTGGCAGTAGCGGCGCAGCTCGCCCGAGGGCTCCTGGCGGACCACGAGCGCGAGCTTGCAGTGGGTCTTCAGCCCGACCACGCCGTAGACGACGTGGCAGCCGGCCTTCTCCAGCTTGCGGGCCCAGGAGATGTTCGCGTGCTCGTCGAAGCGGGCCTTGATCTCCACGACCACCACGACCTGCTTGCCCGCCTCGGCCGCGTCGATCAGCGCGTCCACGATGGGGGACTCGCCGCTGGTGCGGTAGAGGGTCTGCTTGATCGCCAGCACCTTGGGGTCGGCCGCGGCCACCTCGATGAAGCGCTGCACGCTGGTGGCGAACGAGTCGTACGGGTGGTGCAGGAGCACGTCCCGCTCGCGCAGGATCGAGAAGAGGTCGTCCTCGGCGGTGATCACCTCGGCGGGCACGAACGGCCGGTAGCTCAGCTCGCCCCGCTCCAGGTCGGCGATGGCGTGCAGGCCCGACAGGTCGAGCGGGCCCTGCACGCGGTAGATCTCGTGTGGCGCCAGCTCCAGCTCCTCCACCAGCGGCGCCAGCACCTCCGGGGTGATCGTGTCCTCGACCTCCAGCCGCACGGGCGGGCCGAAGCGCCGCTTGAGCAGCTCCTTCTCGAGGGCCTGCATGAGGTTCTCGGTGACGTCCTCGTCCACGTCGAGATCCTCGTTCCTGGTGACGCGGAAGACGTGGTGCTGGAGGATCTCCATGCCCTTGAAGAGCTGTCCCAGATGCGCCGCGATGACATCCTCGAGCGGGACGAATCTGTTTTTGGAGACAGGTACGAATCGGGGCAGCTGCGACGGAACCTTGACCCTTGCGAAGACCGTGTGATCGGTCGCCGGATTACGCACCAGAACCGCAAGATTCAGGCTGAGTCCCGAAATGTAGGGAAATGGATGCGCGGGGTCCACGGCCAGCGGCGTCAGCACCGGCCGGATGCGCTCCCTGAACAGCTTGCGCAGCTCCGTACGCTCCTCGCGCCCCAGATTGTCCCACCTGGCGATCTCGATGCCCTCGGCCGCGAGCTGCGGGCAGATCTGCTCGTGGAACGTCGCCGCGTGCCGCCTGGCCAGCTCGTCCGCGATCGTGCCGATCCTGGCCAGCTCCTCGCGTGGCTTCAGCCCGCTCTTGGTGCGCAGCAGCAGGCCCGTGGCCATGCGCCGTTTCAGGCCCGCCACCCGTACGCGGAAGAACTCGTCGAGGTTGCTTGCGAAGATCGCCAGAAAGCGCACCCGCTCCAGCAGCGGGATCGACGGGTCCTCGGCCAGCTCGAGTACGCGCTCGTTGAACTGGAGCCAGCTCTCTTCGCGATTGAGAAAACGCTCCTGTGGTAGGGGAAGGTCGTTGGCGGCTTGGAACGGTTCCGCGGACATATGACCTATATTGCCCCGTTTGGTTGAACAGAACGTTAACAGGGCCGCAACGGCTCATCCCGGATGGTCAGCCACGCTCTACACAATCGTCATCCAAGCCATCCCCGCTGTTCAAGCCCGCGGCTCCAGCCCGCCGCACCCGGCTGTCCCGCCGATGTGCGCTGACGTCCTTTACTCCGGGTGGTCCACCTGTTCGAGGCGGGCGGCGCGTTCGGCCAGGCGGGCCTCGCGCTGGCGGATCTTCTCCTCGCGCTCGCGCGCCTTCTCCGCCTCCTTGAGCAGCCGCTCCCGCTCCTTGAGCTCCCGCACCCGCGCCTTCTCCGCCTCCTTCAGCTCTCTCTGGCGCGCCTTCTCGGCCTCCTTGAGCTCCTTCTCGCGCGCCTTCTCCAGCTCGCGCAGCTCCTTCTCGCTGGTGGTGCGCGGCTTGGCCGGGACGGCGGACTGCTCGCGGGTCATGGCGGTGATCGACGGGTTGGGGTTGAGTCCCGTCAGGCCGTTCCACGCCAGGTTGACCAGGTGGGCGGCGACCTCCTCACGCCCGGGTTTGCGCACGTCGAGCCACCACTGCCCGGTCAGCGCCACCATGCCGACCAGCATCTGGGCGTACATGGGCGCGAGCTTGGGGTCGTAGCCGCGCGCCGCGAACTCGTCGGCCAGGACGTCCTCGACCTGGCTGGCGATCTCGCTGATCAGGCTCGCGAACGTGCCGGTGCCCGAGGCGGCGTGCGAGTCGCGTACGAGGATGCGGAAGCCCTCGCTGCTCTCCTCTATGTACTGGAGCAGCGCCAGCGCGGCCCGCTCCAGCTTGACCAGTGAATGGGAGGCGGCCAGAGCCTCGGTGATCATGCCGAGCAACTTCTGCATCTCGCGGTCGACCACGACCGCGTAGACGCCTTCCTTGCCGCCGAAATGCTCGTATACCACGGGTTTCGACACCTGTGCGGTAGCTGCGATTTCCTCGATAGAGGTCCCGTCGAACCCCTTCTCCGCGAAGAGGGTGCGGCTGATGCGGATCAGCTGCTCTCTGCGCTCGCTGCCGGACATACGCCTGCGAGATCGGGGTTCGGTCACGGTCTCCATAATGACGGCCACCGATGCGTGACCGCTCATCGGCTGATCGGCATCAGGCAATGCGCTTCGCCGCCAGCCGCTCGGGCGTCGGCCAGCGGACGTCGTACACCCAGCCGAGCTTTTCGAAGATCCGGATGAGTCCGGCGCTCAGGTCGATCTGGCCCTTGAGCGCGCCGTGACGGGCGCAGGTCGGGTCGGAGTGGTGCAGGTTGTGCCACGACTCGCCGAAGGACGGGATGGCCAGCCACCAGACGTTGCGGGACTTGTCGCGTACCTGGAAGTCCTCCTCGCCGAACACGTGGCAGATCGAGTTGATCGACCAGGTCACGTGGTGCAGCAGCCCGATGCGGACGATCGAGCCCCAGAACAGCGCGGTCACCGCGCCCTGCCAGGACCAGGTGACGAGCCCGCCGATCACGCCGGGGAGCACGATGGAGGTGACGGCGATCGTGCCGAACCACTTGTGCAGCTTGAGCACGTCCTGGTCCTTGCACAGGTCCGGAGCGTACTTCTCCCTGTTGGTCCGCTCGCTCTCGAACAGCCAGCCCATGTGCGCATAGAGCAGGCCCTTGGACATGGACTTGAAGCCGGGCCCGAAGCGCCACGGCGAGTGCGGGTCGCCCTCCTTGTCGGAGAACTTGTGGTGCTTGCGGTGCGTGGCCACCCAGTCGAGCACCGACATCTCCAGCGACAGGCTGCCCGCGATGCCCATCGCGATCTTCAGCGGCCGCTTGGCCTTGAACGAGCCGTGGGTGAAGTAGCGGTGCAGCCCGACGGTCACGCCGAGCCCGGAGACCACGTAGAAGACGAAGGAGATGGCGATGTCCGTCCAGCCGAGTCCCCATCCCCATGCGAACGGCACCGCGCTCGCGATCGCGATCAGCGGCAGCCCGACGACGAGCCCGAACGTGAACAGCTCTGCCTTGGATTTCGGCTCGGGCTCGAACTCGGGCTTCGGGGCTGGCGCTGGGCGCTCGGCGATAACGGTCATGGACGACCTCCAACAACATGAATGAGGATGTATGTCCGGGCTACGCCACCGTAACCTACGCCAGCGTAAGTAAGGAAGCCCTAAGCAGTGAATGTGGGGAAGGTGACGCTCTGGCGTGCAAGGTGGGTGGGGTTCGCACCTTGCGCCTTTTGGGGTGGTCTGTTATGTGGGTTGACGCGCCGTGCGTCCCTGCCACCAGGAGACTTGCCCCTCGTCTCGCGCGTGGGGGTAATTACGGGCGCGCGCCGGGGTGCGGGCTCGGTATCGTAGGGGATGCGTCGGACACCACGTGTCCGATCCGTCCCGGATCGTCTAATCGGCAGGACAAGTGGTTTTGGTCCACTTTGTAGGGGTTCGAGTCCTCTTCCGGGAGCTGTGACCTGCTCCCCGGCGCGAATGTTCGGTGCGCGGCCAGGTATCCTCACGGTGTCGGGAGGGTTGCGGTGCGGTAGCCGTACCAAACACCCTGATCCGTCCAGTCACAGGGAGCCTCAGTCCGTGAGTGTGCCGCGCCCGGCAGCCGTCATCGTCCTCGCCGCCGGCGAGGGCACCCGGATGAAGAGCCAGACCCCCAAGGTCCTGCACGAGCTATGTGGCCGTGCGCTGGTCGACCACATGCTCGCAGCCGCCCGCGACCTCGATCCCGAGCAGTTGATCGTCGTCATCGGCCACGCGCTCGAGCGGGTCGGCGGCCACCTGGCCGCCACCAGTCCCGACGCGCGCGCCGTCGTCCAGCGGGAGCAGCGCGGCACCGGCCACGCGGTCCGCACCGTGCTCGAGGAGGTCGGCGAGATCTCCGGCACGGTGCTGGTCACGTACGGGGACGTGCCGCTTCTTCGTACCCAGACCCTCGCCGAGTTGCTCGAACGGCACGAGACCGACGGCAACGCGGTCACCGTGCTGACGGCCCATGTGCCCGATCCGACCGGCTACGGGCGGATCATCCGCGACGAGAGCGGTGCCGTGCTGGAGATCGTCGAGGAGAAGGACGCCAGCCCGGAGCAGCGCGCCATCAAGGAGATGAACTCCGGCATCTACGCCTTCGACGGCTCATTGCTCGCCGACGCCGTCAAGCGCGTGTCCAGCGACAACGCCCAGGGCGAGGAGTACCTCACCGACGTCCTGGCCATCCTGCGTGGCGACGGCCACCGGGTCGGCGCCTGCGTGGCCGGCGACTTCGTCGAGGTCGAGGGCGTCAACGACCGGGTGCAGCTCGCCTTCGCCCGTAAGGTGCTCAACCAGCGCCTGCTCGAAAAGCACATGCGCGCCGGGGTGACGATCGTCGACCCCGGCAGCACCTGGATCGACGTCGGCGTGCGGATCGCGCCCGACGCCGTCATCCACCCCGGCACCCAGCTCCACGGTGACACCGTCATCGAGACCGGTGCCGAGGTCGGCCCCGCCACCACGCTGACCGACACCCGCGTCGGCGAGGGGGCGACAGTCCGCAACGCCGTCTGCGACAGCGCCGAGATCGGCCCGGAGGCCAACGTCGGCCCCTACGCCTACCTGCGCCCCGGCACGGTGCTCGGCCGCAAGTCCAAGGCCGGCACGTTCGTCGAGATGAAGAACACCAAGGTCGGCGAGCGCTCCAAAGTGCCGCACCTGTCCTACGCGGGAGACGCCACGATCGGCGACGACGTCAACATCGGCGCGGCCGTGGTGTTCGTCAACTACGACGGGGTCGACAAGCATCGCTCCACCGTGCGCGATGGCGCGTTCGTGGGATGCGACTCGATGATCCTCGCTCCCGTGACCGTCGGAGACGGCGCCTACACGGCCGCCGGCTCCGTCATCGACAGCGATGTGCCCCCTGGCGCCATCGGGGTGGCCCGAGCGCGGCAGCGCAACATCGAGAAATGGGTCTTGCGCAGGCGCGCGGGCACGAAGTCGGCCGCGGCCGCCGAGCGGGCGCTGGCCGAGCAAGAGCAGCAGGAGAGTGGGACATGACCGAGCTTGTCGAGGTCATCAACAAGCACAGCAGCCCGGTCATGAGACCGATGAAGGAGGGCTCATGACCAGCATCAAACAACCGGGCGAGAAGAACCTCATGCTCTTCTCCGGCCGGGCCTATCCTGAGCTGGCTGAGGAGGTCGCCGAGCACGTCGGCGTCTCCCTGACCCCCACCAAGCTGATCGACTTCGCCAACGGCGAGATCTACGCCCGTTATCTGGAGTCCGTACGCGGCTGTGACGCCTTCGTCATCCAGAGCCACACCGCCCCCATCAACCAGTGGATCATGGAACAGCTCATCATGGTCGACGCGCTGAAGCGGGCCTCCGCCAAGCGCATCACCGTGGTCATGCCGTTCTTCGGCTACGCCCGTCAGGACAAGAAGGGCCGCGGCCGCGAGCCGATCACGGCCAGGCTGATGGCCGACCTGTTCAAGACCGCGGGCGCCGACCGGCTCATGTCGATCGACCTGCACACCTCGCAGATCCAGGGCTTCTTCGACGGCCCGGTCGACCACCTGTTCGCCATGCCGGTGCTGGAGAGCTACCTCAAGAACAAGCTCGACCTGGAGAACACGACCGTCGTCTCACCCGACACCGGGCGCGTGCGCCTGTCGGAGCGCTGGGCCGACACGCTCGGCACGCCGCTGGCGTTCATCCACAAGCGCCGCGACCTCGACGTGGCCAACCAGGTGAAGGTCAGCGAGGTCGTCGGAAAGGTACGCGGCCGCACCTGCGTGCTGATCGACGACATGATCGATACCGCCGGCACGATCTGCAAGGCCGCCGACGCCCTCTATGACCAGGGCGCCACCAACGTGATCGTCGCCGCGACCCACGCGGTCTTCTCCGACCCTGCCGTCGACCGGCTGAAGAACTCCCGCATCTCCGAGGTCATCGTCACCAACACGCTGCCGCTGGCGGAGGCCAACAGGTTCGACAAGCTGACGGTCCTGTCGATCGCGCCGCTCATCGCGCGCGCGATCACCGAGATCTTCCAGGACGGCTCGGTCACGAGCTTGTTCGAGGGTGACACCTGAAACGAGTAGACTGGCACGGTTGCGCTCGTAACGCCTTCCGCTAGGGCGGGTGAGGGTGGGCGCCGACACACCGATCCCCAGAGCATCCCTAGGAGATGTCGTGTCTGAAGTACGTATCGCCGCCGAGCCGCGCACCGTGTTCGGCAAGGGCGCCGCTCGCAAGATCCGCCGCGCCGACAAGGTGCCCGCCGTTCTCTACGGGCACGGCATCGACCCCAAGCACCTGACCCTGCCCGGCCACGAGGTTCTGCTCGCGCTCCGCACGCCCAACGTGCTGATCCACCTCAAGGGTGAGGGCGTCGACGAGCTGGCGCTGCCCAAGGGCGTGCAGCGTGACCCGATCAAGGGCTTCGTCGAGCACGTCGACCTGCTCCTGGTCAAGCGCGGCGAGAAGGTCACCGTCGAGATCCCGGTCACCACGGTCGGCGACGTCCACTCCGACGGCCTGCTCGACCTGCAGCTCGTCGCCGTCGCCGTCGAGGCCGAGGCCACCCACATCCCGACCGGCGTCGAGGTGGACGTCGAGGGCCTGGAGGTCGGCACCTCCATCACCGCCGCGCAGCTCGCGCTGCCGCAGGGCGCCACGCTGGCCGCCGACCCCGAGGCCGTCGTGCTCCAGGTGATCGCCAAGCCGGTCGAGGCGCCGGCGGAGGCCGCCGAGGCCGCCGAGGCCGCCGCCGAGGGCGAGACCGCAGAGGCCCCGGCCGCCGAGTAACGGGTCCGATTCGTGAACGGGGCGGCCGGACTCGAGCCGCCCCGTTCCGCTGTGAGGGGGTGTAAATGGATCGCTGGCTGATCGCCGGACTGGGCAATCCCGGGCCCGAATACGCGGGCAACAGGCACAACGCGGGCTTCATGGTGCTCGACGAGCTCGCCGCCAGGGCCGGCGGGCGGTTCAAGGCGCACAAGAGCAGGGCCGACGTGTGCGAGACCAGCACGGCCATCCTGGCCAAGCCCCTCACCTACATGAACCTCTCCGGCGGGCCCGTCAAGGCGCTCTCCGACTTCTACAAGATCGGCCCTGACCGGCTGATCGTCGTCCACGACGAGCTCGACGTCCCGTACGGCGCCCTCAGGGCCAAGCTCGGCGGCGGCGACAACGGCCACAACGGGCTCAAGTCGATCACCAAGGTCCTCGGCACCCGCGACTACCTGCGCGTCCGCTTCGGCATCGGACGGCCGCCCGGGCGCATGGACCCCGCCTCCTTCGTGCTCAGGGACTTCGCCACCATGGAGCGCAAGGACCTGCCCTTTCTCGTGGACCGGGCGGCCGACGTCGTGGAGTCGCTGATGACCCGCGGCCTGGAGACCACGCAGAACGACTTCCACCGGGCTGATCTCCACATTTCGGGCCCTCCGCGCTGATCGCCGCACCGGCTCTCCACCCGCTCCGCGGCCACGATCTCTGACTCGAGAGGAACCACATACCTCTTCGTGGCGGGTATGTTACGCTCGGTGACACGGTTGCGGGATCGAACGCACCCGGCCTGGCCGGGGTACGGCTTTGTGGTCTGTCATCGCAACCGCATCAGGCGTGGTTCGCCATGTCGGGGCTGCCGTCTTCCGGCCGTCGGGCCCGCGTCGTTGACGAACGGTCACCTGGAGGCACGTGTGCGCGATGAGGGACTCATGACCGTCGTCAGACCTGGCCATGGGGCCTCCTGGCGGGTCGGCCCGCGCACGCCGTCCTGGGTCCGCTCCTACCGGTTGCGCGCCGTGCTGGCCGACCTCTGCGGCGCGGGGGCGGGGGCCGGGATCGCCTTCTACGTGCGGTTCGGCGGGTTCACGCCGTACGTGCTGCCGTACCTGCTGGTCAGCCTGGCCCTGCCGGTGGTGTGGGGGTGCGCGGTGGCGCTCAACCGGGCCTATGAGCCGCGCATGCTCGGCGTCGGCTCCGAGGAGTTCCGGAGGGTCGTGCAGGCGGGTGTGGCGCTGACCGCGGGCACCGCCATCGGCTCCTACGTCACCAAGACCGACGTCGCCCGCGGCTACGTCGTGCTCGCGCTGCCGCTGGTCACCCTGCTCACGCTGGTCCTCAGATACGCCCTGCGCCGCTCTCTGCACCGCCGCAGGGCGGCCGGGGAGTGCATGCGCAAGGTCGTCGCGGTCGGCCACGCGGCCTCGGTCGAGGAGCTGGTGCGGCTCTTCCAGAAGGAGCGTCACCACGGCATGGACGTCGTGGCCGCCTGCCTGCCCGGCGGCACGCCGGGCGACCGCGTGGGCGGGGTGCCCGTCGCGGGCGACCTCAGCGACGTGCCGATCGTGGTCGAGCAGCTCGCCGCCGACACCGTGGCCGTGCTGGCCTGTCCCGAGATGGACGGGCGGGCGCTGCGGCGGCTGGCCTGGCGGCTGGAGCGCACCCACACCGAGCTGGTGGTGGCGCCCGCGCTGATGGACGTGGCCGGGCCGCGCACCATGATCAGACCGGTCGCCGGGCTCCCGCTGCTCCACGTGGAGCATCCCGAGCTGGCCGGGGCCAGGCAACTGGTCAAGAACGTCTTCGACCGGCTCGTCGCGGCCGTGCTCCTGGTGCTGCTCGCGCCCGTGCTGGCGGGGCTGGCGGTGGCCGTACGCATGACGAGTCCGGGGCCCGCGCTGTTCAGGCAGACCAGGGTGGGCAGGGACGGCAGGCTGTTCACGATCCTGAAGTTCCGCACCATGCGGCGCGGCTCGGAGCAGCAGAAGATCACCCTGGTCAGCGACCGCGAGGGCGTGCTCTTCAAGATTAGGAACGATCCACGGGTCACGCCGCTGGGCACGCTCATGCGCCGCCACTCGCTCGACGAGCTGCCCCAGCTCATCAACGTCGTGCTCGGTCACATGTCGCTCGTCGGCCCCCGTCCTCCGCTGCCCGACGAGGTGGCCCGCTACGGTGATGACGTGCGCAGACGGCTCCTCGTACGACCCGGGCTGACCGGACTGTGGCAGGTCAGTGGTAGATCTGACCTATCTTGGGAGGAATCCGTACGTCTCGACCTGCGTTACGTGGAGAACTGGTCCCTCACGCTCGACCTCCAGATCCTGTGGAAAACTTGGTCGGCCGTCGCCCGCGGGCAAGGAGCATATTGATGACGATTCGCGACGACCACGCCCTCGCCGCTGATCTGGCGTCCGAGGCGGGTGAGCGGCTGCTGCGGGTTCGCGAGCGCATCGGCTTCGCCGACCCGTCCGCGCTGCGGGCCGAAGGCGACCGGTCCTCCCACGTCTTCCTCATGGAGTCGCTGGCCAGGCTCCGGCCGAGTGACAGCGTGCTGTCGGAGGAGGCCACACGCGAGGAGCGGCTCGACCCGCGCAGGCTCGGCGCGTCCCGGGTCTGGATCGTCGACCCCCTCGACGGCACCCGGGAGTTCTCCGAGGAAGGTAGGTCCGACTGGGCCGTCCACGTGGCGCTGTGGGAAGGCGGCAGGCTGACCGCGGGCGCGGTGGCGCTGCCCGCCCAGGGCCGTACGTTGACCACGGCCGCCGCGCCCAAGCCGCCCTCCTATGACGGGGGGCGGTTCCGCATCGCGGTGAGCCGCACGCGGCCGCCCGAGTTCGTGCAGAAGCTGGCCTACCTCGTCGGTGCCGACCTGGTTCCCATCGGGTCCGCCGGGGCGAAGATCTCGGCGGTGCTCACCGGCGAGGTCGAGGCGTACGTACACGCCGGGGGTCAGTACGAGTGGGATTCCGCCGCACCTGTCGCCGTGGCCCTGGCCGCCGGGGCTCACGCGAGCCGCATCGACGGCTCAGAGCTGACCTACAACCAAGCCGACCCGTCACTACCGGATATCCTGGTTTCCCTACCTGAGCTAGCGGCATCGCTGCTGGCCGGGATTCGGGACCTGCACCGCTAAACCGCCGGAGGAAGCGCCCATGCTCCAGCGCGACTACACGACGTCGCAGCTCGACGTGCTCGAGGCCGAGGCCATTCACATCATGCGTGAAGTGGCGGCCGAGTTCGAGCGTCCCTGTCTGCTCTTCTCCGGGGGCAAGGACTCGATCGTCATGCTCCGCGTCGCGGAGAAGGCGTTCTGGCCGGCGCCGATCCCCTTTCCGCTCATGCACGTGGACACGGGCCACAACTTCGACGAGGTCATCGACTTCCGCGACCGCCGCTCCGCCGAGCTGGGCACGCGGCTGATCGTGGCCAGCGTGCAGGAGTCCATCGACGCCGGACGCGTGGTGGAGGAGACCGGGCGGCGCGCCTCGCGTAACCGCCTGCAGACCACCACGCTGCTCGACGCGATCGAGGAGCACGAGTTCGACGCTGTCTTCGGCGGCGCACGCCGCGACGAGGAGAAGGCCCGCGCCAAGGAGCGGGTCTTCTCCTTCCGCGACGACTTCGGCCAGTGGGACCCGAAGAACCAGCGCCCCGAGCTGTGGAATCTCTACAACTCGCGCATCCGCAAGGGCGAGCACATCCGCGTCTTCCCGCTGTCCAACTGGACCGAGCTCGACGTCTGGGACTACATCAGGCGTGAGGGCATCGAGATCCCTTCCATCTACTTCGCCCACACCCGCAAGGTGTTCGAGCGCGACGGCATGCTGCTGCCCGACTCCGACGTCGTCCAGCGCGGCGACGACGAGCCGCTGTTCGAGGCCGTGGTGCGTTACCGCACGGTGGGCGACATGACCTGCACGGGCGCCGTGCAGTCCACGGCCGCCACGGTCGAGGAGATCATCGAGGAGATCGCGGCCACCCGGATCACCGAGCGCGGCGCCACGAGGGCCGACGACCGCTCGTCGGAGGCAGCCATGGAGGACCGGAAGAGGGAAGGTTACTTCTAATGGACATTCTTCGCTTTGCCACTGCGGGAAGCGTCGACGACGGCAAGTCCACCCTCATCGGACGGTTGCTCTTCGACTCCAAGGCGATCTTCGAGGACCAGCTCGAGGCGGTTGAGCGGACCTCGCGTGACCGGGGCACCGAATACACCGACCTGTCGCTGCTCACCGACGGCCTGCGGGCCGAGCGGGAGCAGGGCATCACGATCGACGTGGCGTACCGCTATTTCGCCACGCCGAAGCGGAAGTTCATCATCGCCGACACGCCCGGCCACATCCAGTACACCCGGAACATGGTCACCGGCGCCTCCACGGCCGACCTGGCCATCATCCTCATCGACGCGCGCAAGGGCGTGCTGGAGCAGTCGCGGCGGCACGCGTTCCTGACCACGCTGCTGCGGGTGCCCCACCTGGTGCTGGCCGTAAACAAGATGGACCTGGTGGGCTACTCACAGGAGCGGTTCGAGGAGATCAGGGAGGAGTTCACGGCGTTCGCGTCCAAGCTGAACGTCGCCGACCTCACCTTCATCCCGATCTCCGCGCTCAACGGCGACAACGTGGTCTCGCGCTCCGAGAACATGCCCTGGTACCTCGGCACGTCGCTCCTGCACCACCTGGAGAACGTCCACATCGCGTCCGACCGCAACCTGGTCGACGTGCGCTTCCCCGTCCAGTACGTGATCCGCCCGCAGCGGGCCACCGAGCACGCCTTCCATGACTACCGCGGCTACGCGGGTCAGGTGGCGGGCGGCGTGCTGAAGCCCGGCGACGAGGTGGTGCACCTGCCGTCGGGTCTCACGACGCGCATCGCCTCGATCGACACCTTCGACGGGCCGGTCGAGGAGGCGTTCCCGCCCATGTCGGTGACGCTGCGCTTCGAGGACGACCTCGACATCTCGCGCGGCGACATGATCGCCCGGCCCAACAACCAGCCGCGGGCCGCGCAGGAGCTGGAGGCGATGGTCTGCTGGATGGCCGACGGGGTCAAGCTGACGCCGCGCTCCAAGCTGACGATCAAGCACACCACCCGTACGGCCCGCGCCCTGGTGCGCGACCTGCACTACCGGCTCGACGTCAACACCCTGCACAGGGACGAGGAGGCGACGTCGCTCGGCCTCAACGAGATCGGCCGGGTGTCGCTGCGGGTCACGCAGCCGCTGTTCGTGGACGACTACGCACGTAACAGGCTCACCGGCGGCTTCATCCTCGTGGACGAGGCCACCAACGGCACCGTCGGCGCCGGCATGGTCATCGACGCCACCTAGGTAGATCTTTTCGGGGTTCGCCGACCCCCTGATTACTCTCCGCGCTAGAGTCATCGCGTTACGTGTTCACGACGTGAAGGCCCTCCTCCGTGACCGACCGTGCGACCACCACCCGGGTCATCTATCTGGGCGGCCTCGGACGCAGTGGCACAACACTGCTCGAGAGGCTCCTGGGCGAGCTGCCCGGCGTGGTCGCGCTTGGGGAGGTAGTGCACCTATGGGAGAGGGGGGTGCTCGCGGAGGAGCTCTGCGGGTGCGGCACACCGTTTCCCGTCTGTCCCTTCTGGCGGCAGGTGGGGGAGCGCGCGTTCGGCGGATGGACCCATGCGCTGGTGAGGAGGGTCCTGACGCTGCGGCGCAGGGTCGACCGCACCCGCAGGATCCCGCGCATCGCGCACCCGGAGCTGGCCGAGTACGTGCAGGCGTACCGGCTCCTGTACGAGGCCACCGGCGCCCCGGTCGTGATCGACTCCAGCAAGCACGCGTCGCTGGCCTGCTGCCTGGTCGCCGGCGGGGTGGACGTACGGATCGTCCACGTGGTCAGGGACCCGCGCGCCGTCGCCCACTCCTGGGCCAGGACCGTGCAGCGCCCTGAGGACGGGCGGCCCATGACCCAGTGGGGCCCCGCCCGCACGGCGATCCACTGGACCGCCCAGAACACCGCTCTGGAGCTCCTGCCCGGGCGCGGGGCCCGCGTCACCAGGGTCCGCTACGAGGACCTGCTCGCCGCTCCCGGACCCACGATCGCCGCACTGGCGCTCAGCCTCGGCCTGACAGAGCCGGACCGGCCGTTCCTCGACGACCGCACGGCCTGGCTCGGCCCCTCCCACACCGCGTCTGGCAACCCGATGCGCTTCCTCGTGGGGCGGGTCGAGCTGCGCAGGGACGACTCGTGGGTGAGGGGGCTGCCCGACGGCGACCGGCGGGTGGTCGACGCGCTCACGTGGCCGCTCAGGGTCCGGTACGGCTACCGGGAGGCGCCGTGACCCCTTCGGCGGGCCCCTCGGTAGGCGTCGTGATCCCGACCAGAGGCGACCGGGCGGCGCAACTGCGCGAGGCGGTGGAGTCGGCGCTGGCCCAGGACTACCCGGGGCGCCTGTCTGTCGTGGTGGTGGCCGACGGCGTCGCCCCGGTGGACGTCGACGTGCCGCCCTCCGTCCAGGTCGTGTCGAACGCGCGCACCCCCGGCCTCCCCGGTGCCAGGAACACCGGCATCGCGGCCTGCGACACCGACCTCGTCGCCTTCTGCGACGACGATGACCTGTGGCTGCCCGGCAAGCTCGCCGCCCAGGTGCGGGCGTTGCGTGATCGGGGCGGCGCGTTCGCGAGCTGCGGCATCGAGGTGGAGTACGTACGGGAGCGCCGCCGCGTGCCCCGCCTGGCCGGTCGCGACACGGTGACCGCGGACGACCTGGTCCGCTCGCGGATGGTGATGGTGCACTCGTCGACGTTCCTGTTCGAGCGCGGTGCCCTGTGGGCCGACGAGAGCGCGCCGAACGGCCAGAACGAGGACTGGGATCTGGCCCTGCGCGCCGCCAAGCGGCAACCGCTCACGTATGTGGACCGCCCGCTCGTCCGGGTTCGCTGGGGCGCGTCCCACTATGTCGCCCGCTGGGCGGACCGCATTGCCGGGCTCGACTGGATGCTCGCCCGGCACCCCGAACTGGCCGTGGATCCGCGCGGCGCGGCGCGGGTCTACGGTCAGCTGGCCTTCGGCCACGCGGCACTCGGCCACCGCCGCGAGGCCACCCGCTGGGCTTTTCGCGCCCTGGCGACCCGTCCGGGGGAGCCACGCGCCCCGATCGCCCTGGCGGTGGCGGCCGGCCTCGTCTCCGCGCCAATGATCCTTTCCGCCCTTCACCGTAGGGGGCACGGCATTTGACTCCGCCGAGAACCACCACGCCACCCGTCCCACCGCAACGCCACCCCGAGGACACAGGCCCACTCCCGGCCATAACGCTCGGGGACGGGGCGCCGCCCGGGGATACCTCGCATGGCGAGGCACCGCGTGACGACGCGTCGCTCGCGCCGTTCACGGACGCGTCGCCTGTGCCGCTCACGGACGCACCGCACGCGCGCCCCACGGCCGCTGCCACCGGCCGTCGACCCGGCCCGAGCGCTCAGGCGGCGCCGGACACGGACGAGCACCCGAGTCCCCAGACGCCCGCCGCCGGTCCAGAGCACGTGCGGGCAGCCGTCCCGGGTAAGCGGCGGGTGCAGGTGGGCGGGATCGGAGTGGATGCGCTCACCGAGGACGAGGTGGTCCGGTGGGTGGAGGCCGAGCTGGAGGCCGGGAGGGGCGGGCGGATCGTCACCCCGAACATCGACATCTGCCGGGCAGCCGCCAAGGATCCCGCGCTCAAAGAGCTGGTGTGCACCGCCGAGCTGGTGGTGACCGACGGGATGCCCCTGGTGTGGGCCGCCAGATTGCTCGGCACCCCGGTGCCCGAGCGGGTCACGGGCGCGGACCTCATCTGGTCGCTCAGCAAGCTCGCCGCCCGCCGCGGCTGGCCCGTCTACCTGCTCGGCGGCCCCCCGGGCGTGGCGCGGAAGGCCGCGGACGAGCTCACGAGCTGCCACCCGCGCCTGAAGGTGTGCGGGGTACACGCGCCGCCCTACCACTTCGACGCCACCCCCGAGGGCAGCGCGAGGGTCCGGAGGAAGGTGGTGGCCGCGCGGCCGCGGGTGGTGTTCGTCGGGCTGGGTTTCCCCCGGCAGGACCGGCTCATCGCCGACCTGAGGGAGGAACTGCCGGAGGCATGGTTCCTGGGCTGCGGGGCGGCGATCGCGTTCGCCGCCGGGACGGTCTCCAGGGCGCCGGGATGGATGCGCAGGATAGGGCTGGAGTGGGCGTTCCGGCTGCTCTGCGAGCCGGGGCGGCTGGCGCGCCGCTATCTGGTGGACGACCTGCCGTTCGCGGCACGGCTGCTGGCCGCCTGCCTGGCCCGCCGGGTCAGGCCGTGAGGTCGCGTACGCGGGCGGCATCCGAGGAGCTGAGCCCCCGTGCCGCGTCGTCCAGCGCCCGGCGGGAGTCCATGGGCCGGAAGGCGGTGCGTGACAGGCCCGACCAGGCGAACCCCGTCCCGCCCCTGGACGGCCCTGTGCAGGCCCGCGTGATGCGGCGCTCCGCGGCAGGCGTCCAGGACAGGCCCGCGTAGTCGTACAGGCGCCGGAAACCGCCCAGCGGGTCGGCGGCCAGCGACTCGTACGAGGCGATGAGGATGCCGGGAGTGCGGGTCAGGACCGTACGGGTCGCCCGCCACAGCAGGGCCGCCTTCAGTACACGGTCCTGGGAGCCGACGAGGGCACGCAGCTCGAGCAGCTCGGGGTGGTCGCGTACCAGCAGCGGCTGCTCGAGCAGCTCGTGGAAGTAGACCGTCCACCCCAGCCGCTGCCAGCTCGCCACGAACGACACCGGATCCCGCAGCAGCGCGATCACCCGGCACCCGAGAGCAGCGGCGAACCAGCCGGCGCTCAGCACCGCGAACGGGTCGTCCAGCAGCGCCCGTCGCCGCGTCAGCCGGCCGAAGGAGAAGGCGGCGCCGTAGCGGAGCAGCCGGGCCAGGTCGTACGGGGAGCGGTTCGCGCGCAGCTCGGAGAGCCAGCGGTAGCGCAGGGCCACGGTGTCGCGGAAGGCAGGCAACCAGTCGGCGGCGTTGTCGTCGCAGATGTACTGGAACCTGTGGGTCACGGAGGCCCTGAGCACCCCGGGGCAGCGGCCCGGCGGGTGCTGCGGGTTGAGTGGCTCGTTGACGTAGACCAGGTCGCCTCCGGCGGCGAGCATCTTGCCCGCCCAGCTCGTCCCGCTCCTCGGCAGGCCCGTCACCAGCACAGGAGCTCCCGTCACAGGACAGCCTTCGCGTTCATGGCCTCCACTCCGTGGAGGCGGCTCGGTCGCTGGGGAGCCGTCGCCTTCCCTCGTCACTCCGGTCGCTTCGCTCCCTGCGTTCCTCAGTCCAGGCGACGGCGCTCCCTCGCAGAGCGGTCAGGGTGTGGCGGCCGAAGGGGTGGAGGCCGTAGCGGTGGTGGAGCTGCCACAGCGGGAGGAGGTTCTTGACCAGCATCCCGCCCGACCAGCCGAGCACCGCCCCGAACGCCCCGTGGACGGGGATCAGGGCCACGTCCAGCGCCACCGTGCACGTGATCGCCGCCACCAGGTTGAGCAGGCTCGTGCCCGTGTGGCCCGCGGCCGTCAGCACCACGTCCACCATCCCGCAGGCCGTGGCCACCATCATCGTGCCCGCCAGCACCAGCGCCACGGGCGCCGCGGACCCGTACGAGGGCCCGAACAGCCGTAGCAGCCACGGCGCCAGCGCCGCGTACGCCAGCCACACCGGCCACGTCAGCAGCACCAGCCAGAGCGTGGCGGCCTGGTACAGCTCCCCGGCCCGGGCCCGCTCCCCGTTCGCGAGCGCCGCGACCAGCCGAGCCTGTACGGCCTGCGCCAGCCCCTGGTTCGCCAGCTGCCCGACCACCTTGAACCGGGTGGCGGCCGTGTAGACGGCGGCCTGCGCCGGACCTGCGAGCAGCGCGACGATCACGATGTCCAGCCGCTGGAACACCGCCTGGATGGCCCCCGCCATTGAGCGGGGAGCCGTGTGCCGCCACAGGTCGCGCGCCGTGCCCGGCAGGTACGGCGTCCGCGGCGCCCGTCCGCGCAGCGCGGCCCAGGCCAGGACCATGGCCGGCACGTACGGCGCCCCCCAGGCCACCGGCAACCACGAGACCGCGTCCGTCGCGCAGACCACGGCCACCAGCACGAGCTGGGAGCAGGGCACCAGCACCCCGTCGACGAGCACCGTGGGCCGCATGGCCCCGAACCCGCGGGTGGCCGCCAGCAGCACATCGCCCACCACCATGACCGGCAGCACCGCGGCCACCGGACCCAGCCGCGGGTACAGCAGCACCCCCGCCAGGCAGGAGACCACCACGCAGGGCACCAGGGCTGCCCGGATATATCCGGAAATGCCGAGGTAGTCGTAGGTCTTCGCCCGTGCGATGAAGTACACGAGCCCGTTCCCCGCATCCAGCTTGGCGATCCCGGCCGCCATGAGCGCCAGCGCGGTCGCCGCGAAGAACACGCCGGCGTCAGAGGGAGGGAACGCCCTGGTCACGACCATGACGAGGACGAACTGCGCAAAAGCTCCGAAGGCCGCCCCGGAGACCCCCGCGATCCCGCCCCGCCGAAGGCTCGCGGTCATCGCCGCCACGACGGCTCACCACCCAGCCACCGCACCAGCCGCGCGTCGTACGGCTCGAAGTGGTCCCGCAGCGTCCGCCCCAGCTCGCGCGGCACCGGCTGTGGCGAGGGACGCCCGTTGTGCCGCTCGAACACCGGATAACCGAGATGCGGCACGCCGAGGAACTCCAGCACCTGGTCGTACACGGTCTCCGGCTCGGCGAAGAAGCGGTGGCTGTCGAGCACCAGGATCCGCTCGCGCCCGACCAGCGTCTCCAGCCGGTCGAGCTGGTCGGCGTAGCGCCCGCGGGCCAGGTACGCGTGGTGCTGGTGGGAGTGGTGCAGGGCGAAGGGCGAGCCGCGCAGCAGCTCCTCGGCCCCGGCCAGCCGCGCCGGCTCGAGCTCGACCGCGGACTCGAAGTGCGACTCCGTCTCGAACCCCCTGGCCAGCTCGTGCGCGTGGGCCGAGCACGCCCGCTCCACCGGGTCCCGCACCAGCACGATCAGCCGAACGCCGGGCAGGTCGGCCGCGATCCGCTCGCCGGCCAGCGGATGGAACAGGTAGTAGGGGGACGACTCGAAGGCCAGCGCCCGCGAGCCGTACCGGTGCTCGACCAGCCCCGCGCTCATCCGCAGCGGAAAGTGCCCCTGATACCAGGGCAATCCCCGCCAGTAGCCGACGTCGAAATAGTGCACGCCCTTGTGCAGCACCGGTTTGAGCAGCAGCGGATGTTGCGCCAGCGCCCGGTACAGCGAGGTGGTGCCGGATCGCTGCGCCCCCGCGATCAGGAACGACGGCAGCACCCGCGCCCCCGACGTGAGCCGTCCCGTGGCGCGTGACAACGACAGCACCGACTGCTTCATCGCCCTCATGTGAGCAGCTCCTCGTGGTCGACGGCCGGATTGAGCCAGGTCTCCGGCGGTCCGAGCGGCGCGTGGCCGTCGACGGCGTGCCTGTCGGCCAGCGCGATGAGGTAACGCACCGCGGTCTGCCTGGCCACCGCCGCCGACAACCCCAGGGGCGCGAGCTCGCGTACGGCCCGCGCCACGCACGCCCGCGCCGCGACCGGCGGGGCCATCGAGCGCAGCGCCCGCTGGAAGAAGTGGTGCACGAGGTCGAAGCCGTAGGGGACGCCGACCTCGTACCGCTCCCAGTCCCACACCAGCAGCCGCCCGTCGGCGGACGGGCACATGTTCCAGGGCGAGAGGTCCCCGTGCCAGGCCGCGCACGGGCCTCCGGTGCCCGCGATCTCCTTGACCGCCTCGATCAGCAGCGGCCGGGGCACCCGGCCGCGCCGCACCGGCAGCGGCGAGAGCGCCAGCACCGCCAGCCCGCGCCAGACGCCGTGGTGGAGCACCTCCGGCGCGGCGAACGTGGCCGGCGAGAGCCCGGCCAGCCTGTGCAGTGCCGCCGCCTCCGTGGTGATCAGCGAGCGCGCCCGCGCGCTGTCGCCGACCTTCACGAACGCCAGCCGCCGGCCGCCCGAACGGGCCTCCAGGATGGGCTTGCGGTTGGCCCGCAGCGCCGGACGCACGTGCAGGACGGTCTCGACGGGCCGCCCGAAGACCTCGCTCAGGTATGCGGCGATGGACCCCTCGCCCGGCACCATGACCGAGGACCACGGATGCCACCAGCGGCGCGGCACCAGCCGCCGGGGCACGGCGGCGTGCGGCAGCACGGTGTACGGCCGGGGCGACCCCGGCCCCGGATACAGCAGCCGCACGGTCTCCGCGAGATAGCCGAGCCGGATGGCGGCGTCGTTCACGAGACGTCTCCCAGATGGTTGCGCCACAGCAGGGCGAACGAGATGAGATACAGGCTGAGCGGCGTCACCAGCCCGTCGTAGATGAACATGTAGAGCAGCACCAGCCCCATCACCAGCACCCCGGCCAGCCCGATGGGGCTGCGGTCACCCCAGTGGCGCCGGATCGCGCCCAGGAAGAACGCCACGTAGAGCGCCGCCCCGGTGAACCCCTGCGTGATCAGCAGCAGCCAGAGCTGCCCGTCGCTGCCCAGCGGCGGGTGGCCGCAGCCCTCGCACCACTGGGTCCGGCCCGTGGTGATCGTGCGATGGTTGCCCATGGCGTTGCGCGTGTTGCCGTAGCCGATGATCGGCGAGCGCGCGGCGGCCGCGACGGTGGCCGACACGGTGAAGGCCCGGATGTCGTTCGAGTGCGGTTTGTCCAGTCGCTGCGCGAACAGCGACGCGAGCGGGCTCAGCGCGAACACCGTCGCCGCCACCGCCGCCGCCCCGCAGAGCGCCATCCTGGTGCGGCCTCCGAGCCGGACGATCAGGTAGGCCAGGGCCAGGCCCAGGCCGATCCAGAGGCCCCGGTTGAGTGAGTAGACGATGGGGATCGCGGCCAGGGCGAGCACGGCCGCCACGAAAGCCTTCTGCCGGGGCCCGCCGTACACCCACCAGCCGACCACGAACCACACCAGCAGCACCGACACGTTGCTGCCCCACGCGTTGGCCCACTCGTAGGGAGCCTCCGGCCGCGGCGAGGCGAAGCCCAGCACCTTCTGCGTCTGGGCGGCGGTGGGGTGGATGAGGTTCTGGACGAACGAGTTGCCGGCCACCCAGTCGGGCAGCAGCAGCTCCATCGGCGAGGTGAACGCGAACGAGGGAAGGAACACGCCGAGCAGCCCGCCCGCGACCGTCGTGACGAACAGCACGCCGAGCATGCGCACCAGGCGCAGCTGCGGCAGCTCGTGCTCGGTCAGGTTGCCCAGGTAGAGCACCGTGATCAGGATGGCCACGTAGAGCGCCAGCCGCATGACGTAGCCGATCAGCCGCCCCGGCCCGAAGTCGCCGTACGTGTCCGGCGGCATCTCCGTCAGCATCAGCCCGCTCACCAGGTAGCCGGCGAGCAGCAGCAGCCACAGCCCGAACCCGCGCGGCACCCTGATCGGCCGGCGCCGCCACAGCACCATCGCCATCGGCACCGCCAGCACGATCACCGAGAGCCCGCCGAACCCCAGCGCCCACCACACCGGATAGCCGACGAGCAGCGCCGTGATCGGCCACACGGCCCCCCTCACGTCGGCTGGCCGGGGCGCCGCGGGTGCATCGCCTGCATGGGCGTGGTCTCGGCCACCTCCAGCTCACCGGTCGCGACCAGCTTGCCGAGCGGGGTGTGCGTACGCGGCTCGAGCAGGGGCACGAACAACGGCAGCGCGTCGGTCGCCGTCACCACGCCGATGATCGGCACGTCGTGCCTGCCCAGCTGGCGTACGGCGGCCGTGACCTGGTCGGAGGTGACCTGGCCAAGGCCGACCAGCAGCAGGGCCGCGTCCGCCCTGGCCAGATCGCGTACGTCGGAGCCGTCGAGCACCGTCAGCGGCACGCTGACGGCCACCGGGTCGGCCTGCGTCGAGTCGCGCAGGCCGGCGGGCAGCGCCTTGACCAGCAGCCGCTTGCCGGGGCACGCGGCGACCAGGGCGCAGGCCAGCTCGTGGGCCGCGCCGGGCTCGCGCGGGCTCGACAGGTCGCCCAGCACCGGCAGGCCGGTCAGCCGCCCGACGTCGGCGGCCGTGCGTAGCCGCCTGTCCAGCCGGTCGCGGACGTAGGCGGCGGCCGAGCCGGCCAGCAGCCCGGCCATGAGCCCGGTCCCGAGGTAGAGCGGCAGGCTGGGGGAGGCGGGCGCGGACGGCGGCGTGGCCTGGCTGATGACCGTGCCGGGGGTCACCGCGACCGTCCTGAGCGCGTCGTACTTCAGCGCGAGCCCGGCGGCCTGCCGGTTGAGCACGCTCTGCCGCTGGGCGGCGATCGCGTGCTCGGCACTGCCCTTGGCCAGCCCGCCGAGCTGCTTGATCACCGTGTCGATGGCCGCGTTGACCTGCTTGAGCTTGGCCAGCACGGCCCGCTGCTGCTCGCCCAGGGCGGCCAGCGTGCTCTCGCGGCGGTTGGCGAGGTATGCCTCTGCGTACGCGCGGGACTGGGCTGCCGCGACCTCGGCGTCGGAGGCGGTCACCGAGATCCACAGCACCGCCGAGTTGGGCGGCACCGAGACCTCGGCGGGCTCGGGGCTCTCGACGCCCAGCGTTTTGGCCGCCCGCGTCGCGACCACGGCGGACTGCGCGATCTGGGCCTCGGTGTCGAGGTTGAGTGGCTCGCGCTGGCGGCTGGTCACCTGGTTGGCCGGCTCCTGCGAGCCGACCGGCATGACCAGCACCTGCGTGGTCGCGGTGTAGGAGGGCGGCGTGAGCCGCATGAGCGCGAGGCCGGCCGTGCCGCCGAACACGAGGCAGCCCAGCAGGAGCAGCCATCGCCTGCGCAGCAGCGAAAGGTGCTCGTCCAGGTCCGTGCCGGAGCTCATGGGGGAGGGTCTCCTGGAAATGCGTTGAGATGTGCGCCCACTATAGGGCGGACGATTATCAGCGAAGCCGAATACCCAAGATTTTCTCCAGTACGGGCACAAGGTAAAGCCGTCTATGAATTGAAATGTCCGGAAATTCTGTCCGCTCTTGTTCGCTGTGAGCTGGAGAGACTCGGCACACTGGCTGAAGTTCCAGGAATGACATGGCAAGGTTCAGGGTTGATAGGCGGGGGTCATTCGAGGAGGGGGTTGAAAGGCTTTGCAGCTACGGGGAATTTCTCATACCACCACGAACGCCGCGGTCATTCTGGTCGTTATCGCGGTGCTGGCCGCCTGCTCCACGGCCGAGGGCTCCAACACGCGGCCGCCCGTAGCGGTCAAGGACGCCTCGGGCTCGCCGTCCTGTACGGCGACCTCCAGGCTCATCCCGTCCTGCGGCGCCTGGTGGGGCATCGCGCCGGAGGTCTTCACCGGCGCCCAGGTGGAACACGCCCTCCGCGGCGCGGAGGCGCGCATGGGGACCTCCGCCGACGTGGTGCACGTCTACCACCGGGGCAGCGAGCTGTTCCCCACCGACGCGGAGATCAGGATGGCCCGCGACCCCGCCAGGCCCCGGCTGCTCATGATCAACTGGAAGCCGTCGTTCGACCGCACCTGGGCCGAGATCGCCGACGGGGCGCTCGACGCCAGGATCGACCGGCTGGCCGGATACCTCAGGCGCACCTTTCCCGAGCGGTTCTTCCTCACCCTCCACCACGAGCCGGAGAACGACGTGGACGCCGCGTCGGGCTCGGGCATGCAGGCCACCGACTACGCGGCCATGTTCCGGCACGTCGTGCTCAGGCTGCGGGCCGAGGGCGTGAAGAACGCGGTCATGGTCATGACCTACATGGGGGCGCCCAACTGGGCGGCCGAGCCGTGGTTCGAGGACCTCTACCCGGGTGACGACGTGGTCGACTGGGTGGCCATGGACCCGTACGCCGACGGGCGGGTGGAGGACTTCGAGGGCCTGGTGAACAAGACCCGCAAGGAATATCCGGACTGGCCGGGGTTCTACCGGTGGATGCAGGCGCGCTTCCCCGGCAAGCCGGTCATGGTGGCCGAGTGGGGGGTGTTCGAGCGGGCGGAGGACCCGTCGTTCAAGCGGGCGTTCTTCGAGTCGGTGCGGCGGCAGATCAAGCGATATCCGCAGATCAAGGCGCTGCTGTACTTCGACTCGCCGCACGCGCCGCGCGGGGACACCAGCTTCGACGCCGGTACGGGGGCCGGCCGGGCGTTCAGCGAGCTGGCTCGAGATCCCTATTTCCGCTCGACGCCCGTCCCGAGGCCCTGACCCGCCACCCGACGACAGTGACAGCCGTGGCCCCGACAAGAGCCCAGACAGTGAGCGTGTTGCTCACGTCGAGGAGCTTGAGGGCGGAGGCCAGCAGCACGATGGCCAGCAGCGCCCTGATCAGGCCGCCGGGGGCGCGCGAGGAGATCCTGGCGCCGAGGTAGACGCCCGGGATCGAGCCGATGAGCAGCGACACCGTGAGGTCCAGCTTGAAGTCGCCGAACAGCACATGCCCGAGCGCGGCGGCGGCGACCAGCGGCACGGCCTGTACGAGGTCGGTGCCGACGAGCTGGTTGGCCTTGAGCGCCGGGTAGAGGGCGAGCAGGGCCACGATGATGAGCGATCCGGATCCGACGGACGAGACGCCGACGACCAATCCGCCCACCGTACCGACCAGTAGGGTCGGAATTGGGCGCACGACGATCTCGTGCGCGCTCGACGTGCCGCCCCGACCGCCCAGCCAGCTCTTGAGTGCCATGCCCGCCACGGCGAGCAGGAGCGCCACGCCGAGCGCGTACTTGACCGCGTCGGTGACCGCGAACGCGCGGGCCAGGAACACCCCGCAGAAGGCGGCCGGCACCGAGCCCGCGCACAGCCAGCCGACCAGGCGCAGGTTGACCGTGCCCCGGCGCAGGTGCACGAAGCTGCCGACCGGCTTCATCACGGCCGAGGCGACCAGGTCGCTGGAGACCGCGGCCAGCGGCGGGACGTTGAAGAACAGCATCATCATCGGCGTCATGAGCGCCCCGCCGCCCATCCCGGTCAGCCCGACCACGATCGCGACGAGGAAGGACCCGCCGATCAAGGCAAAATCGATCAACGAACCCATCCTCCGGACTTCAGGGCCCCCAGCACTTGGGAGACGGCCGTGTCGATCGAGATGTGCGTGGTGTCGATCACCAGGTCGGCGTCGTCCGGCTCCTCGTAGGGGTCGGAGATGCCGGTGAACTCGGGGATGAGCCCGGCGCGGGCCTTGGCGTACAGGCCCTTGCGGTCGCGCCGCTCGCACTCCTCCAGCGGCGTCGCGACGTGCACGAGCAGGAAGTCCGCCCCGACCGACTCGACCATCTCGCGCACCTCCTCGCGGGTGGCCGCGTAGGGGGCGATGGGCGCGCAGATGGCCAGGCCGCCGTGGCGGGCGGCCTCGGCGGCGACGAAGCCGATGCGGCGGATGTTCAGGTCGCGGTCGGTCTTGGAGAACGTCAGGCCCTTGGACAGCAGGTGGCGTACGACGTCGCCGTCGAGGTAGGTCACCGTGCGGGTGCCGAGCTCAAGCAGCGCGTCACGCAGGCCCCGGGCGATCGTGGACTTGCCGGAGCCGGACAGGCCGGTGAAGAAGACCAGGAGGCCCCGGCGGTGCGGGGGACCGGGGATGTGCACGGGGTCGGGCCCCGCCAGGTGCTCGGTGGCGCCGTAGGCGGTGGCGACGTGCTCGCGCAGCTCCAGGTCGATCTCGGGCTCGTCGCGGGGCGCCAGGGGCACGGAGACGACGATCGTGTCCTCGGGCAGCTTCTCCTTGGCGCGGAGCGCGGCGCGTACGACCGCGGGGCCCGGCTCGCCGTACGAGAGGGGGAGCAGCATGATCACCGCGTCGAGCTCCTTCGCGGTGGCGACGATCTCGGAGAGGTCGTCGAGAGGGCCCCGCATGGTGACGGCGAGCGTGGGACGGCCGCCGAGCTCGGCCCTGACCTCGGCCGGAGTGCGCCGCAGGCGCGCGAACGGGCCGTGCTCGGGCGCGCCGAGGCCCTTGACGGGGCCGGAGGTCAGCCCGTCGGGCCCGTGGGCGCTCACCGTGAGCGCGGCCAGCGGCAGGCCCTCCGGGTCGAGCAGCGTGACCTCGTCGCCGGGGGAGACGTCGGCGGGCAGGTGGAGCGTGACGGGCGCGGGCCACGGGGTGCCGTCGGCGAGCGTGCCCTGCTCGTGCACCGCGTGGAGGTCATCGTGGCCGAGGAACCCGGTCAGCGGCTCGAACGCGCCGGACAGCAGCAGCTCGAGATCGGCCAGCTCGCGCGCGTCGGGGGTCCACTCCACGTCTCCAACATCCCAACTATTCCGATTGAATTGGTAGGAAAGGAGTCTACCGATTGATGCAAGCGTGTCGCTAGAGGAGCCGGGCGAAGTGATGCTGAGGCTTCCTGATCACCATGGTGATCTCATCGTGGGTGGCCGGGTAGCGGCCGTTGGTCAGCCTGGCGGCCGCGGCGACCGCGGCGACGGCCATCTTGTGCCTGCGTGCAGGACCGCTGGTGTTCCGCTGGTCTTCGGTGATCATGAGGCCGCGGCTGAGGCAGAACGCGTGCATGCCGTCGCTCGAGGTCAGCGGCTCGTACACGGGAGGGAACGGGCCCGGCGTGCCGGGGGCGGAGAGCAGGCGCCACAGCGGGCGGCGCAGCCACGACGGCGTGATCCGGTCGAGCAGGCCGTAGGCGGACCTGCGGTCGCGCATGCGCAGCAGCACCAGGCCGCCGGGGCGCAGCGACTGCAGCAGCCGGTCGAACACGAGCTCGGCGTGCCTGACGCGCTCCAGCAGGAACGACACCTGGATCACGTCGTACGACCTGGGCGGCAGCGGTACGCAGCGCAGGTCGCCCAGCGACCACGACACCAGGTCGGCACGCTCGCCCAGCACGGCCCTGATCGAGGGGTGGTCCTCGTCGACCCCGGTGACCCTCGTCTCGAGCCGCTCCGGGACGAGCGGCTCGTCGTGCGCGCAACCGGCGACGAGCACGTCGAGCCGCCTGCCGAGCAGGCCGGCCCAGTGCTCGCGGACCCGCTGACCGAAGAGATCGCCTCTTTGGGCGATCGATCGCACCTCAGACATGTCACCTACAGTAATCAATCGATCCGAATCAGTAAGGCATTTCCCTGCTAGCGTCCTGGCACGTGAGCGATGAGGTCTATGTGGGGAACGCCGGCGTCGACGCGGCCGCGGACCGTGGCTGGCTGCTGGGCCATTTCAAACCCCTCGGAGATCCAAGACACAGCGACGATGTGGAGATCAAGTGGGGCGTGCACCCGCCGGGCGACGAGCGGGCGGAGTGGGTCAGGGGCGAGGCGCGCACCGCCCTGCTGGTGCTGATCAGCGGCAGGTTCCGGGTGGAGCTGCCGGGCCGCAGCGTGCTTCTGTCCGAGCCCGGTGACTACGTGGTCTGGGGCAAGGGCGTCGACCATTCGTGGCGTGCGGAGGAGGCCTCGACCGTGCTCACCGTGCGCTGGCCATCCGTGCCTGGTTATCGGATCGGTTGAGGGGAGCCGGCGAGTACCCTTGGAGAGGACCCCCGCGACCTGACTCGGCCGGGGGTAGTCGTGTTGCCGTCGTGGGGCTGTGGGCGTATCTGATGAGTCTTTCCGGGCTACTTGACCTTGTTCGCGCCGACCCGAAGTTGACCGCCGCTCTCGAAGAGGGCGGCGACGTCGCGCTGATCGCGCCTTCCGCGCTGCGGCCGTTCGGCGTGGCCGCGCTGGCCACGCACGACCAGCGGACCGTGCTCGCGGTCACCGCCACGGGGCGTGAGGCCGAAGACCTCGCCGCGGCCCTGACCAGCCTCATCGAGCCGGCCTCTGTGGCGGTGTTCCCGGCGTGGGAGACGTTGCCGCACGAGCGGCTCTCGCCGCGCAGCGACACGGTGGGACAGCGGCTGGCGGTCCTGAGGCGGCTGGCCCACCCCATCAAGGGCGACGCCGCGGCCGGGCCGCTCAGCGTGATCGTGGCGCCGGTGCGGGCGCTGCTGCAGCCGATCGTGAAGGGCCTCGGCGATCTCGAGCCGATCAGGCTGCGTGCGGGCGACGACGCCGACCTCGAGGACGTCGTCGACCGGCTCGTGACCAACGGTTACCACCGGGTCGACATGGTGGAGAAGCGCGGCGAGGTGGCCGTGCGCGGCGGGCTGCTCGACGTGTTCCCGCCGACCGAGGAGCACCCGCTGCGGCTGGAGTTCTGGGGCGACACGGTCGAGGAGATCCGCTGGTTCAAGGTGGCCGACCAGCGCTCGCTCGAGGCCGCGGAAGGCGGTCTGTTCGCGCCGCCGTGCCGGGAGCTGCTGCTGACCGACGAGGTCAGGGCCAAGGCGCGGGAGCTGGCCGCGCAGTACCCGCCGCTGGCCGAGGTGCTCGACCAGCTCGCCGAGGGCACGCCGGTCGAGGGCATGGAGGCGTTCGCGCCCGTGCTGGCCGGGGAGATGGACCTGCTGCTGGACCACCTGCCGGTGCGGTCCGCGGTGTTCGTGTGCGACCCCGAGCGGATCAGGGGGCGGGCGGAGGAGCTCGTACGCACCTCGCAGGAGTTCCTGGAAGCCTCCTGGATCAACGCGGCGGCCGGCGGCGAGGCGCCCATCGACCTGGGCGCGGCGGCGTTCCGCACGCTGGAGGAGATCCGCGACCACGCCGACGTGCTGGGACAGCCGTGGTGGACGATGGCGCCGTTCGGCGGCGGGGTCGAGCTGGACGCTCAAGACTCCGAGGCCTACCGGGGCGACACCGCCAAGGCGCTGGCCGACATCAAGGGCTGGCTGGCCGACGACAAGGCCGTCGTGCTGCTCAGCGAGGGCCACGGGCCCGCCGAGCGCATGGTGGAGCTGCTCAAGGGCGTCGATGTGCCCGCCAGGCTCCAGCAGTTCCTGGACAAGGCGCCCGAGCCCAAGGTCGTCCACGTCACGACGGGGCTCATCGAGCACGGCTTCATCACCCCTGCCCTGGCCGTGCTCACCCATCTCGACCTGGTCGGGCAGAAGGCGTCCACCAAGGACATGCGGCGGCTGCCGTCGCGCCGCCGCAACATGGTCGACCCGCTCCAGCTCAAGGTCGGCGACCACGTGGTGCACGAGCAGCACGGCGTGGGCCGCTACATCGAGATGGTCCAGCGCACGGTCCAGGGCGCCACCCGCGAATACCTGGTCATCGAATACGCCAAGGGCGACCGCCTCTATGTGCCGACCGACCAGCTCGACGAGGTCACCCGCTACGTCGGCGGCGAGGCGCCCACGCTCAACCGCATGGGCGGCGCCGACTGGGCCAAGGCCAAGTCCCGCGCGAAGAAGGCGGTCAAGGAGATCGCCGGGGAGCTGATCAGGCTCTACTCGGCCCGCATGGCCTCGCCGGGGCACGCGTTCGGGGGCGACACGCCGTGGCAGCGGGAGATGGAGGACGCCTTCCCGTACGCGGAGACGGGCGACCAGCTCGAGGCCATCGACGAGGTCAAGCGCGACATGGAGCGCGGCGTCCCGATGGACCGGCTGATCTGCGGCGACGTCGGCTACGGCAAGACCGAGATCGCGGTCAGGGCGGCGTTCAAGGCGGTGCAGGACGGCAAGCAGGTGGCCGTGCTGGTGCCGACGACGCTGCTGGTGCAGCAGCACATGTCGACGTTCACCGAGCGCTTCTCCAGCTTCCCGGTCACGCTCAAGCCGGTCTCCCGCTTCCAGACCGACGGCGAGGTCAAGGGCACCCTCGAAGGGCTCAGGTCGGGTGCGGTCGATGTGGTGATCGGCACGCACCGGCTGCTCAGCCCCGAGGTCAGGTTCAAGGACCTGGGGCTGATCATCATCGACGAGGAGCAGCGGTTCGGCGTCGAGCACAAAGAGGCGATGAAGCACCTGCGTACGCAGGTCGACGTGCTGGCCATGTCGGCCACGCCGATCCCGCGCACGCTGGAGATGGGCCTGACCGGCATCCGCGAGATGTCCACGATCCTCACGCCGCCGGAGGAGCGGCACCCGATCCTCACGTTCGTGGGGCCGTACGAGGAGAAGCAGATCGGGGCCGCGATCAGGCGCGAGCTGATGCGCGACGGGCAGATCTTCTTCGTGCACAACCGGGTGGCCTCGATCAACCGCGTGGCCGCGCGGCTGCGCGAGCTGGTGCCCGAGGCGCGCATCGCGGTGGCGCACGGGCAGATGAACGAGCACCAGCTCGAGAAGATCATGGTGGGCTTCTGGGAACGTGAGTACGACCTGCTGGTCTCCACCACGATCGTCGAGTCCGGGCTCGACGTGCCCAACGCCAACACGCTGATCGTGGACCGGGCGGACAACTACGGCCTGTCCCAGCTCCACCAGCTGCGCGGGCGCGTCGGGCGAGGCAGGGAGCGCGGTTACGCGTACTTCCTCTACCCGCCGGAGAAGCCGCTGACCGAGACCGCCCACGAGCGGCTGGCCACGATCTCGCAGCACACCGAGATGGGCGCGGGCATGTACGTCGCGATGAAGGACCTGGAGATCCGCGGCGCAGGCAACGTGCTGGGCGCCGAGCAGTCCGGGTTCATCGCGGGCGTCGGCTTCGACCTGTACGTGCGGTTGATGGCCGAGGCCGTGCAGGAGCAGAAGGCCAAGCTCAACGGCGCCGAGGTGCAGGAGGAGCAGCAGGACGTCAAGGTCGAGCTGCCGATCAACGCCCACATCCCGCACGACTACGTCACGTCCGAGCGGCTGCGGCTGGAGGCGTACAAGCGGATCGCGGCCATCGCCACCCACGCCGACATCGAAGAGGTGCGCGACGAGCTGACCGACCGCTACGGCAAGCCGCCCGCGGAGGTGGAGAACCTCCTGGAGGTGGCCAGGTTCCGGATCAAGGCGCGCAAGGCCGGGCTCACGGACGTCACGCTGCAGGCGCAGAACATCAAGTTCGGTCCTGCCAGGCTGAGGGAGTCGCAGCAGGTCCGGCTCGACCGGCTCTACAAGAAGGCGATATACAAGCAGGCGGCCGAGACGCTGCTGGTGCCGGTCCCCAAGACCAAGCCGCTCGGGGGGCAGCCACTACGCGATCTTGACCTGCTCAAATGGTGCGGTGACCTGGTCGAGGCGATGTTCCTCGAGCCAGCGCGGGTAAGCTAGCGGCGGTTTTCGGTCGGAAAGGGACGCACGTGAAGTCGATACGAGTGGCTGTGGCCGCCGCGGCGGTGGGCATCGCCCTGACCGCCTGCTCCTCCCCCATGCACGCCGGGGCCGCGGCCGTGGTGGGGAGCGAGCGCATCTCGACGAGCCAGCTCACCGCGGACGCGGAGGCGTACAAGGTCGCGTTGAAGAAGAACAACCTGGACGAGACGGCACTCGGTGTGCCGGTCACCCAGTACGTGCTGCAGCGGCTGGCCGACATCAGCGCGGCCAGGCAGTTCATGGCCCGCCGCAACGTGCAGGTGACCGAGAAGGAGATCGACGCCAAGCTCCAGGATCCCGGCCAGTACCAGAACCCCGAGATCAACCTGCTGGCCATGGGCGTCGCGCCGACCTATGCCCGCGAGTACGCGCGCACGACCGTCGGGATGACCAAGCTGCAGCAGGCGGCCGGACAGGGCGGCACGGACCAGCTGCGCAAGGAGTTCGCCGAGATCAAGGCGACCTTCAACCCCCGCTTCGGCGTGGTGAACCCGGCGCCGTCGCAGGAGAACCCGGCGCTGTTCGTCGACACGGGCAGGTTCGGCAAGGCCGCTCCCCAGCAGGCGCAGCAACCGCAGCAGGGCTGAGTCGTGCCGCTGATCGTCGTCACCACCTCGCCCAGGGTCGCGCCGGGCCTGCTGAGCCACCAGGCCTGGCAGGCGCTGCGCTCCGGGCCGGTGCTGACCGGCTCAGCCGCGCATCCGCAGCTCCCGTACCTGGCGGAGGCCGGCGTATCGGTCGAGGTCGCGGAGGTCGATCCGCGAGTGCTGGCGGTGCGGGCGGTCGGCGAGACCGTCGTGTGGCTCGCCTCGACGTCCGAGAAGGAGTCCGAGGACTTCATGCGCGCGGTGGGGCACGCCGCGATCGCGCTCGAGGAGCCGCCGCTGATCGAGGTGGTGCCGGGCTCGTACGACCTGCCAGGGGGGCGGGTGCTCGACCTGGTGGCGGTCATGGACCGGCTGCGCACCGAGTGCCCGTGGGACCGTAAGCAGACGCACGAGTCGCTGGTGCCGTACCTGCTCGAAGAGGCGTACGAGGTGCTGGAGACCATCGAGCAGGGCGACTACCCGGCGCTTCGCGAGGAACTGGGCGATCTGCTGCTGCAGGTGGTCTTCCACGCGCGGGTGGCCGACGATTTCGACATGGACGACGTGGCGGCCGGGATCGTGGAGAAGCTCGTCCGCCGCCACCCGCACGTCTTCGGCTCCGTACGGGCGGAGAGCGCCGACGAGGTCAACGACAACTGGGAAGCGATCAAGGCGGCCGAGCGGGCGGCCAAGGGGCGCGAGTCGGTGCTCGACGGCGTGCCCATGGGGCAGCCCGCGCTGTCTCTGGTCGCCCAGCTCCTGCGCCGCGCCTCCCGCGCCGGCGCGCCCGACTCGCTGGCGGCCGCCGTGGGGCAGGGGGTGGCCCGCGAGCTCTTCGACCTGGTCCGCCGTGCCGCCGACGGCGGTCTCGACGCCGAGGCCGAGCTCCGCGCCGCGGCGCGCACGTACCGGGACCGCGTCCACGCCTGGGAATCCGCCTGACACGTCGGGCTTCACCAGGGCACGGGCATGACCGGGCGGTGTGGCGTGCGGACGTACCGATAGGCTCTGATGGCATATCGCCTTTCCGATTTAGGAGCGCATCCCGTGGCAACCATCGAGGTCGTATACGCCCGCGAGATCCTTGACTCCCGAGGCAATCCCACGGTCGAGGTCGAGGTGGTGCTCGACGACGGCAGCACCGGTCGCGCGGCCGTGCCGAGCGGGGCGTCCACCGGCCAGTTCGAGGCAGTCGAGCTGCGTGACGGCGGCAAGCGCTATGGCGGCAAGGGCGTGGAGAAGGCCGTTCTCGCCGTGACCGACGAGATCTTCGAGGAGATCAACGGCATCGAGGCCGAGGACCAGCGCATCATTGACCAGATCATGATCGACCTGGACCGCACGCCCAACAAGGCCAAGCTCGGCGCCAACGCCATCCTGGGCGTGTCGCTGGCCGTCGCGAAGGCCGCCGCCGACAGCGCGGACCTGCCGCTCTTCCGCTACGTCGGCGGGCCGAACGCCCACGTGCTGCCCGTGCCGATGATGAACATCCTCAACGGCGGCGCCCACGCCGACACCAACGTCGACATCCAGGAGTTCATGATCGCGCCGATCGGGGCGGAGACGTTCCGTGAGGCCGTGCGCATGGGCACGGAGGTCTACCACGCGCTCAAGAGCGTGCTCAAGGAGAAGGGCTACGCCACGGGCCTGGGCGACGAGGGCGGTTTCGCGCCCAACCTGCCGTCCAACCGCGACGCGCTCGACCTCATCCTGGTCGCCATCGAGCGGGCCGGCTACGTGCCGGGTGACGACATCGCTCTCGCGCTCGACGTGGCCGCCTCCGAGTTCCACAAGGACGGCGTCTACACGATCGACGGCAAGGGCCTGTCGGCGCAGGAGCTGATCGCGTTCTACGAGGACCTGGTCGCCAACTACCCGCTGGTCTCCATCGAGGACCCGCTCGACGAGGAGGACTGGGCGGGCTGGAAGGCCATCACCGAGGCGCTCGGCGACAAGGTGCAGCTCGTCGGCGACGACCTGTTCGTCACCAACCCGGAGCGGCTCGAGCGCGGCATCAAGGAGGGCACCGCCAACGCCCTGCTGGTCAAGGTCAACCAGATCGGCACGTTGTCGGAGACGCTCGACGCCGTGGACCTGGCCCACCGCAGCGGCTACCGGTGCATGATGAGCCACCGTTCCGGCGAGACCGAGGACACGACGATCGCCGACCTGGCCGTCGCGGTCAACTGCGGCCAGATCAAGACCGGGGCCCCGGCCCGCTCCGACCGCGTGGCGAAGTACAACCAGCTGCTGCGCATCGAGGAGCTCCTCGACGACGCCGCCCGCTACGCGGGTCGCGCCGCGTTCCCGCGTTTCCGGCGCTAGTTTCGAGTACGGCCCCGCGAGGGAGCGCCGTCGCTTTCCTCGCCATGGAGGGAGCGTAGCGACCGGAATGGTGAGGAAAGCGACGGCTCCCCAGCGACCGAGCCGCCTCCGCGGAGCGGAGGCCATAAGCAGGGGGTAGACAGTTGGCGAAGAGACCGCAGTTGACCGGGCGGGCCGCCATCCTGGCCATTGTGGTGTGCGCGATCGCGATGAGCCTGGCCTACCCCGTGCGCGAGTACATCAGCCTGCGCCGCAGCATCGCCGAGCTCCGGGCGGAGAAGGCCAGGGTCGAGGCGGAGAAGCAGTCGCTGCTGGAGCGCGACCGGCAGACCTACGATCCCAACTGGATCAAGAAGACGGCCAAGGAGCGGCTGTTCTACTGCGGGCCGGGCGAGAAGTGCTACGTGGTGATGGAGCGGCAGCCGACCAAGGAGCAGGCGGCCGTGCAGCAGCAGCCGGCGGTGCCGCCGTGGTACCAGACGCTCTGGGAGTCGGTGGAGGCCGTCGACAAGGGCACGGGGCGCCGGGCCGTGACGGGGAAGGAAGGCGTTGGACAGTCCTGAGCGCAGGAGCTCGGCCCGAGAGAGCGAGGGACGAGCCGGCGAGGGCCGAAGCGGGCGCGACCATGAGCGCGACGTCGAGACGGTGCGACGGCAGCTCGGGCGGCCGCCCAGGGGGCTGCGCGCGGTGGCGCACCGCTGCCCGTGCGGCAACCCCGACGTGGTGGAGACCGCGCCGCGGCTGCCCGACGGCTCGCCCTTCCCGACTCTCTACTACCTGACCTGTCCCAAGGCGGCCTCGGCCATCGGCACGCTGGAAGGCTCGGGGCTGATGCGGGAGATGCAGGCCAGGCTGGCCACCGATCCCGAGCTGGCCGCCGCCTACCGGGCGGCGCACGAGGACTACGTCGCCAGGCGCGACAAGGCCGCGCAGGAGGAGGGCCTCGAGCCGCTGCCGCGCGACATGCAGAGCACCGGCGGCATGCCGCTGCGGGTCAAGTGCCTGCACGCGCTCGTCGCGCACGAGCTGGCGGCGCCGGGAGTCAACCCGTTCGGCAGGGAGGCGCTCGACGCGCTTCCCGAGTGGTGGAGTGACGGACCATGCGTGTAGCCGCCGTGGACTGCGGCACCAACTCCGTACGCCTGCTCGTCGCCGACGTGGGTGACGATCTCATCGACGACGTCGAACGGCGCATGGAGATCGTACGCCTCGGCCAGGGCGTCGACAGGACCGGCAGGCTGGCCCCCGACGCCTTGGAGCGCACGTTCAAGGCCATGCGCGCCTACCGCGAGCTGATCGACCGACACGGCGCCACCAGGACCCGCGTGGTGGCCACGAGCGCGACCAGGGACGCGGCCAACCGGCAGGAGTTCGTGGACGGGGTCCGCGAGATCTTCGGGGTCGAGCCGGAGGTCGTGCCGGGGGCCGAGGAGGCCGAGCTCTCGTTCGTCGGGGCGACCAAGGGCCTGGTGCGGCTGTCGCCCGAGACCGAGATGCCGCAGGGGCCGCTGCCCCCTTACCTGGTCGTGGACATCGGGGGCGGGTCCACCGAGTTCGTGGTCGGCGCCGAGCACGCCCAGGCCGCGCTGTCGGTGGACATCGGCTGCGTACGCCTGACCGAGCGGCACCTGAAGGACGCCGGAGACCCGCCTTCCGCGCCGGCCCTGGAGGCCGTGGTGGCCGACATCGAGGCGGCGCTCGACCGGGTCGAGGCGGAGGTGCCCGTCCAGCGGGCTCGCACGCTCGTGGGCCTGGCGGGCTCGGTGACGACGGTCGCGGGCATGGCGCTCGGCCTGCCTGCCTACGATTCGTCCAGGATTCACCACTCCCGGATTACTGCCGAGCAGGTTCACGAAGTGACGCGGCGATTGCTCGCGATGACCCATGGTGAGCGTGCCGAGGTGCCGGTCATGCATCCGGGAAGGGTCGATGTGATTGGCGCAGGGGCGCTAATACTTGACCGGATCGTACGACGTTTCGCGTTTTCCCAGGTCGTGGTTAGCGAGCACGACATCCTTGACGGCATTGCATGGACAATCGCCCGATAACTGAAGAAATCCGGACATTTCCGGTACATGTCATGAGTTGAGTGTGCAATCAGTATTGTGATTAGGTAAAGAGGCATTACGGGGGCTTTGCCATATCGCTGTGCACGGAAGGTGCTGGCGTGGCGACCGTTCCCGAGCGCGTACCTTCCCTCACGGAATGGAGCACTCTCACATGAAGTCTGTTGGGTTAGCACGTAGGGTGGCGGCGTTCGGCGCGTCCGCCGCGATGCTGGCCGCCATGGCGGCGGGCCTGGTCGCCAGCCCCGCCCAGGCGGCGACCAAGGCCAAGCCCAAGGTCTCGGTGGCGACGCCTTACGCGTCGGACCGGAACTACGAAGGATCCTGCCCGGTCACGGTCAACTTCGCGGCCAAGGTCAAGGTCACCACGGTCAAGAGCAAGACGAAGGTGGTCTACCGCTGGCTCCACGGCGACGGGTCCAAGGGCAGGATCAAGTCGTTCACGCTCAGGGGCAAGGGCACCAAGTGGGTGACGGTCAAGCAGTCCCTCACCTTCAGGGACGACGTCGAGGGCTGGGAGGCCGTCCAGGTCTTCGGTCCGAGGAAGGTCACCTCCAAGAAGACCTACTTCTCCGTCACCTGTCAGGAGCCGAAGGAGGTGCGCTCGCACCTCGACCCGCGGGTGTCGGCCCGCGCGTGGGCCAGCCCCGACTCGTACGTCGGCCCCTGCACCCCCGGCGACAAGATCGACTTCGTCGGCCTGATCCAGGCCAACACGCCGAGCTGGGTCCGTTACCGCTGGGTTCTCAACGGTGACGTGGTCGACTACGGCAAGGTCAAGGTCTACGACTCGCGCAAGGTCTACTTCGGCATCTCGCCGCGTCACAGCCAGCGCGGCTGGGCGCAGCTGCAGATCCTGAGCCCCGACGGCACCTCCTCCAACCGGGCCTACTACCGGGTCTGGTGCAAGGACGAGGCTCCGGACGCCAGGGTCTCCGCCTCCGCCTCGGTGTCGACCACCTCGGCCTGCACGCTCAACGCCATGGGCACCATCACCTCGACCGGTCGCGCCCGGGTCTCCTACACCTGGTCGCTGAACGGCAAGACGGTCTCCAGCGGCGCCGAGTACTTCGGCTGGGACGGTGGCACGAAGAGCGTTGACTCGTTCTCCAAGGCACTGACCGGCGATGACGCCAAGGGCGGCACCGTGACGCTGTCGATCACGGGTCCGAACAACAGCGCCACGATCACCAAGTCCTACGCGCCCTGCGCGACGCCGACCCCGACTCCCACCCCCTCCAGCTCCACCGGGGTGTGACCGAGGTCGCGTGACTGACTGAGAACCGGGCGGCACCCTAGGGCGCCGCCCGGTTTCTTGTTGCCACTACTTCGCTTTGCACAGTAGTGTTCTTTCCGTGGATCACAGCCAGCTTCTCAAGGGCGTGCTCGACCTCGCCGTGCTCGCCGTGCTCCACGAGCGCGACGGCTACGGATACGACGTGGTGCGCCGGCTCAGGGAGGCGGGCCTGGAAGAGGTGGGCGACGCCTCGGTCTACGGCACGCTGCGGCGCCTGTTCAAGGCCGGGGCGCTGACGTCATACGTGGTGGCCTCCGACGAGGGGCCACACCGCAAGTACTACGGGCTCAACGAGGTCGGCAGGGACATGTACGCCGCCTCGACCAAGACATGGGCCTCTTTCTCGGCCACCATGGCCTCCCTGCTCAAGGAGGGACAAGCATGACCCCCGACCAGTACGCGCAGGCCGTACGGGATGCCCTCGCCGGCCATCCCGACCGGGAGGAGCTGCTCGAAGACCTCGACGACCACCTGGCCGAGATCGCGGCGGAGTCGGATCTGCCGCTGGAGGACCGGCTGGGACGGCCGGAGGTCTACGCGGAGGAGCTGGCGGCGGCCTACGGAGACCGGCCTGAGAGCCGCAGGAAGCGCCGTCGGAGCCCTCGGGCGTGGGTGCTGGGCGCGCACACCAGGCTGATGGACCAGGGCCCGTACCGGAGCCTTGTGGGCTTCCTGCCGGAGCTGCGGCCCGGATGGTGGGTGCTGCGCGGCTACCTGCTGGCCATGCTGCTGCTGGCGGCCACCAGCGAGGGCGGGCTCGTCCCCGCGAACATCACGGGCTGGGCCCTGGTCGCGGCGGGCGTGTGCGCCTCGGTCTGGCTCGGCAGGCGGCGCAGGGGGCGGCTGGCCGCGGGGCTCGTGGCGGCGCTCAACCTGGTCGCGGCGCTGACGTTGTTCGCCGGGATGATCTCGGCCAGTTCGTACGACTCGGACCAGGCGTCCGTCGCCATGGTGGCGCCCCAGCAGGTGTGGGTGGACCCGGCGTCGTCCAACGAGGGCGTCTACAACATCAAGCCCTACGCCAAGGACGGCACCCCGCTCACCGACGTCTACCTCTACGACCAGGACGGCAAGCCGCTGACCACCAACCCCGAGGACTACGGCTACACGGTCGACCGGTCGTGCGGCGAGCCCATACTCAACCGCTACCCGCTGCCGCTGGTCCGAGACGGCTTTGAGGACCCGGAGACCGCTCCGGAGCCGAGGCCGACCTGCCCGACCGCCACGCCCGGTCCGAAACCCACCAAGTGATCGGGCACCATCGGTGTCATGAGCTTCGTACCTCCTGGCACCGGCTGGCCTGACGACCCGGCGACCGCCGACACCCCGGTCGCGCTCGACCCCGCGGACGTGCGCCGCCTCGCCGCCACCAGTGGCACCCTCGCGGAGCTCACGGCCCGGCAGTCCGTCTGCCGTGCCTGCCCCCGCCTGGTGGAATGGCGCGAGCAGGTCGCCGACGTGAGGCGGCGCGCGTTCGCGGACCAGACGTACTGGGGCCGTCCGGTCCCCGGCTGGGGTGACGAGCGGCCGCGGATCCTGATCGTCGGGCTCGCGCCGGCCGCGCACGGCGGCAACAGGACCGGGCGCATCTTCACGGGGGACCGCAGCGGCGACTGGTTGTTCGCCTCGCTGCACCGCAGCGGCCTGGCCGTACAGGAGACCAGCACGCACGCGGGCGACGGGCAGCGGCTCATCGGCGCGCGGGTCCTGGCGTCGGTGCGTTGCGCCCCGCCCGCGAACAAGCCCACGCCCGCGGAGAAAACCACGTGCTTCCCGTGGATGGCGCGCGAGGTGCAGCTCGTCGCGCCGTACGTGCGGGTGGTGGTGGCGCTCGGCGGCTACGCCTGGCAGGCCGTGTGGCCCGCGCTCAAGGACGCCGGTTACGAGCTGCCGCGCAGCAGGCCGCCGTTCGGGCACGGCGTCGAGGTCGAGGCCCGGTACGCCGGCGCGCCCGTCACGCTGATCGGCTGCTACCACCCCAGCCAGCAGAACACGTTCACCGGCCGCGTCACCGCCCAGATGCTGGACGACATCTTCACCAGGGCCAGGTCACTGGCTGTGTGACGCGTTGCACCACCCCCGGATTGGATTCATCAAGTGCGCTTGACGTAAGCTTGTGAATGCTTTCACAAGCACTCCACGAGGGATGGGGCCTCAGGATGAACAAGCACATCTTGATCGTCGGCGGTGGATACGTCGGCCTGTACACAGCGCTCCGGCTGCAGCGCAAACTCCATCGGGAGCTGCGCGGCGGCGAGGCACGCATCACGATCATCGACCCCCAGTCCTACATGACCTACCAGCCCTTCTTGCCTGAGGCGGCTGCGGGTAACCTCTCACCCAGGCACATGGTGGCGCCGCTGCGGCGGATCCTGCCCAAGGTGCAGATACTCAACGGCACGGTCACCAAGATCAACCACTCTGAGCGCACTGTCACGTTCCAACCGGCCGAGGGCGCCTCGCGGCAGGTGTCCTACGACGTGATCGTGATGGCGGCCGGATCGATCTCGCGCACGCTGCCCATCCCCGGTCTCACGGACATCGGCATCGGCTTCAAGACCGTGGGCGAGGCCATCGCGCTGCGCAACCGCGTGCTGTACCTGCTCGACCTGGCGGAGTCGACCGACGACCCCGAGGTGCGGCGCAGGGCGCTCACGTTCGTCGTGGTCGGGGCCGGGTTCGCCGGCGTCGAGGCGCTCGCCGAGCTGGAGGACATGGCCAAGCACTCGACGCGCTACTACCGCAACATCAGGCCGTCGGACATCCGCTGGGTGCTCGTGGAGGCGACCAAGCGGGTGCTGCCCGAGGTCGGCCCCGAGATGGGCAAGTGGACGCTGGAGCAGCTGCGCGAGCGCGGCATCGAGGTCAAGCTCGAGACCCGGCTGGAGTCCTGCGTCGGCGGCCACGTGATCCTCTCGGACGGCTCGGAGTTCGAGGCGGAGACACTCGTGTGGACCGCGGGCGTCAAGCCCAGCCCCGTCGTGAACGACAGCGACCTGCCGCTCGACGAGCGTGGCCGGATCAAGGCCACCGCCATGCTCACGGTCGCCGGCGTCTCCGGCGCCTTCGCGGCCGGAGACGCCGCAGGGGTGCCCGACGTGACGAACCCCGGCCAATTCTGCGCCCCGAACGCCCAGCACGCCGTCCGGCAGGCCAAGGTGCTGGCCGACAACATCGTCCGTCACCTGCGCGGACAGCAACTGGTCGAATACCGCCACAAGTATGTCGGATCGGTCGCCGGTTTGGGCCTTCACCAAGGCGTCGCCAATGTCTATGGCGTCAAGCTTCGCGGATTCCCTGCGTGGTTCATGCACCGCACCTACCATCTGTCGCGGGTGCCGACGCTGAACCGCAAGGTCCGCGTCGTCGTCGACTGGACCCTGGCCCTGTTCTTCAAGCGGGAGACGATCTCGCTGGGTGAGATGGAGCACCCGCGTGAGGACTTCAAGGCCGCGGTCGCGACGACCCGCCGCTAGCCCAGGCAAGGCAGCGCCCCGGCGAGCCTCGCCGGGGCGTTTCGGCACCCCTGGTCGCAAGCGGAAGGGGTACCACGGGTGGGGCTCTCAGCGGTGACCGTGCTCGGCGTCGACCGGCCCGGCGTGATCGCCGCAGTCACCGGTTCGCTCGCCGACTGCGGAGCGAACATCCAGGACTCGACGATGACGTTGCTCGGCGGCCATGTGGCGATGATGCTGCTGGTGTCGGGCGATCTGGACTCCGCCGAGCTCCTCAAACGCCTGTGCGCACCCGACCTCGTGGTGACCGCCTCCGCCATCGAGGCCCAGCGCCACTTCTGCGAGGAGGGAGGCGGCCTCGGCTATGTGCTGACCGTGCACGGGCCGGACCGGCCGGGGATCATCTCGGCCATCAGCGCGGTGCTGGCCGCGGACGGCGGCAACATCACCGGGATGAGCACCAGGCTCACCGGCCGCCTGTACGTGCTGATCGCCGACGTCGAGCTGCCGAAGGAGGTGGACGTGGCGGCGCTCATGCGCAGGCTGGCGGCCGTCGGCACGAGTCTGGACTCAGAGATCACTTTCCGCCCGGTCGAACCGGATCTGCTGTGAACGGGTGGGTCGGCTCGCGCTGGGCGGTGGCCGGAGCTCGCGCGGGGACCCCGCGCGAGGTGCTCGGCGCACCCCACCCTCTCCTGGCCGCCACGGCGGAGCCGGTCGATCCGACCGACCCCGAGATCGTGGCCGCCGCCGCCGACCTTCTCGCCACTCTGCGCCGGGAGACCTCCACGACCGGCCTGGCGGCCCCTCAGATCGGCCTGAGCTGGCGGCTGATCGCCTTTGACACCCGGCTCCACCCCAGAAGCCGTTCGTGGGCCGGAGAGCTCGTCCTGGCCAATCCACGGCTCGCCAGCGCCTCTCACTGGGACCCCGGGCGGGAGGGGTGCGCGTCAATCCCGGGGCTCACCGCAGATGTCCTGCGCGCCGGCCGTATCACCGTGCATGGGCATTTGCCAGGCACGGGCGAGCCCGTCACCATCGAAGCGGACGCCCTCGAAGCCCGCTGCATTCAGCACCAACTGGACCATCTGGACGGCCTACTCTTCTTGGACAGAGTGCCTGGAGCGCTATCCCTTCACCGCAGACTTCACAGTTGTGACTCTTGATGCGAAGTTGTGCTCCTCGGAAGTATGGTCTGTTTCGTATGATTGCGGCGCCCCCGTAGCCCAATGGCAGAGGCAAACCCCTTAAAAGGGTTGACGTGCGGGTTCGAATCCCGCCGGGGGCACTTGCCGTCTTCCATCGCCTTTGGGTCTCTGACCTGGAGGTTTACCGCGATCGTCGGACGGCCTTGCTACGGCCGATATCGAGTTGTTACGGAGCCGGGCGCTCAGCGGCCGCAACGCCCCTGGTTGCAGGGGATGCCGGCGTTGGCGAGGTGCCGGTCGAGCCGCTCGTGGAGAGGGCGAGTAAGCTCAGATGGGCGTCGTTTGCTTTTAACCTCTGACCATATTGACAAGGCGCGGTTTTTCTGCATCTTCCGGCTTCTCCAGGGCGTTTCTTTCTGTGAATGCTCGGCTACAACCTTACTGCCGGTCTTTTCGCGCGGACGGACAGTAAAAGGCGCTTGCGCCGGGCTCGCCCGCCCTGCGCCCGCCGCCGGAGGCTGGATGATCTTGAAATAAGCCCGATGACCTTGGGAACTCGGCGGCGGGCCCGTTCGTTGAGATCGCTGCCGAAGTCCCGAATGAACATCGATCTGATACGCCAGTTGACCAAGGTGCCGCTGCGCCCCGTAGGCTCGGCGTCACAGGAGGCAGCGATGGAGAGCAAGAACCCCGTTTTCAGCAGGTCGCGGCAGCAGGCCGCGGGCTGGGCTGGGCCGACACCGTCACCCAGCCAGTTGCAGAACATGTACGACGCTCCGTCGTACGCTCAGCCCACCCGGCCCGCGTACCGCACCATGACGCTCGACGACGTCGTCGTGCGCGGATTCCTCACCCTGGGGGCGCTCGTCGTGGCAGCGGCCGCGGCGTGGATCCTCAACGTCCCGCCCATGGTCGCCATCGGCGCCGCCGTGGTCGCGATGGTCCTGGGGCTGATCGCCTCGTTCACGCAGAGCACCAACCCGGCGCTCATCCTGGCGTACGCCGCCTTCGAGGGCGTGTTCCTCGGCAAGATCAGCTCCGTCTTCGAGGGCCTCGTCAGCGGCATCGTGCTGCAGGCCGTGCTCGGCACGGCCTTCGCGTTCGGCGCGGTGCTGACGGTCTACTCGTTGCGGATCATCCGCGTCACGCCCAAGCTCGTGAAGTTCGGCCTCGCCGCCGGCATCGCGGCGCTCGGGCTGCTGCTGGTCAACATGCTCGTCGGCCTGTTCGCCGAGGGCGGCCTCGGCCTGCGCACCGACAGCCCGATCGGCTGGGCGTTCAGCATCGTCATGATCCTGATCGGCTGCTTCTTCCTGCTGCTCGACTTCGACTCGATCGAGCAGGGCGTCAAGCAGGGCGCGCCGGAGAAGTTCGCCTGGCAGTGCGCGTTCGGCCTGACGCTGAGCCTGGTCTGGATCTACCTCGAGGTGCTCCGTTTCGTCAGCTATTTCACCAGTAGCGACTGATCGTTAACCTCTGCTTCACCATCGAGGGCCTCGCCGTTCCGGCGGGGCCCTCGCCGTATGCGACCGAAAATCTACTTGCCGTCACAAAATGATGCCTGGTTGGGGGGTTGCCATTCGGACGTCGGTGTTGCAATGTCGAGCCAAGGACCGTTATCCGCGGAGGTGCCCATGTCCTTGAACCACTCACCGGAGACGCAGACAAAGCTCATCGCCAGAGTCCCGACCATCACGGGACGCGAACTCCCAGAGTGGTTCCAAGCCATCGACAACGGCCCGGCCTTCCTGAGGTGCGACGAACGGGCCAACTGGCTCGCCGACGAGCACGGGCTGTCCCACGGCTATGCCGCCGCGATCGTGCACGAGCACGAGCGGCACCGCCGTAACCGCATGGGCTTCATCTAAGCCCATCCAACCTCGCGCCCGTGCCCGAAGCGCGGGCGCGTCATCATGGCTGGATGGATCTCGACAAGGCACTCGCCTTCCTCCGCACCAACCACCACGCCATCCTTCTCACCAGGCATCGCGATGGGCGCCCGCAGATGTCTCCGGTGACCGCCGGGGTGGCGGGTGACCAGATCGTCATCAGCACCCGGGAGACGGCCGTCAAGGTGCGCAACGTCCGCCGCGACCCGAACGTCGCCCTCTGCGTCTTCACGAACGCCTTCTACGGCGACTGGATCCAGGTGGACGGCACGGCCGACATCCTCTCGCTCCCGGACGCCATGGAGAGCCTGGTGTCGTACTATCGCGACATCTCAGGCGAGCACCCGGACTGGGACGACTACCGCGCCGCCATGATCCGCGAACGCCGCGTCCTTCTCCGCATCTCCCCGGCCCACGCCGGTCCGGACTTCCGCGGCTGACTCCACCTGGAGCCCGCACGGCGCCGGCGCTACACGTACGGCGCCTGCGCCGTGACGGACGGAGGGCCGGAACTCAGCTCAGCCGCTCAAGGATCATCGCCATGCCCTGGCCACCGCCGACGCACATCGTCTCGAGCCCGATGGACTTGTCGTGGTGCTGCAGGCTGTTGATCAGCGTGGACGTGATGCGCGCCCCCGTCATCCCGAACGGGTGCCCCACGGCGATGGCCCCGCCGTTCACGTTGAGCCGCTCCAGCGGGATCCCCAGATCACGATAGGACGGGATCACCTGTGCCGCGAAGGCCTCGTTGATCTCCACGAGGTCGATGTCCTCGATCGCCATCCCCGCCCGCGAGAGCGCCTGCTTGGAGGCCTCCACCGGCCCCAGCCCCATGATCTCCGGGGACAGCCCCGTGACGCCGGTCGAGACGATCCGGGCCAGCGGCGTGATCCCCAGCTCGGCGGCCTTCACGTCGCTCATCACGACGACGGCCGCCGCGCCGTCGTTCAGCGGGCAGCAGTTGCCGGCGGTCACGGTCCCGTCGGGCCGGAAGACCGGCTGGAGGGCGGCGACCTTCTCGTACGTCGTCCCCGCCCGCGGCCCGTCGTCCTTCTCCACCACCGTTCCGTCGGGCAGCGTCACCGGCGTGATGTCCTTCGCCCAGAACCCGTCGGCCAGCGCCTTCTCCGCCAGGTTCTGCGAGCGCACCCCGAACTCGTCCTGGTCCCGCCGCGTGACCCCCTTGAGCTGGGCGAGGTTCTCGGCAGTCTGCCCCATCGCGAGGTAGATGTCGGGAACGTCGCCGTCCTCGCGCGGGTCGTGCCACACCCTCCCGCCCTCGCTGAAGGCCTTGGTACGGGCCACGGCCTCCGTGAAGATCGGGTTCTGCGTGTCGGGCAGCGAGTCGGAGTTTCCCTTGGTGAACCGGGACACCGTCTCCACCCCGGCCGACACGAACACGTCGCCCTCGCCCGCCTTGATCGCGTGGAACGCCATCCGCGTGGTCTGCAGCGACGAGGAGCAGTACCGCGTCACGGTCGTGCCGGGCACGTTGTCCAGCCCGAGCAGCACCGACACCACCCGGGCCATGTTGAACCCCTGCTCGCCCCCGGGCAGCCCGCACCCCAGCATGATGTCGTCGATCGACGAGGGATCGAGCTGGGGCACCTTGGCCAGCGCCGCCTGGATCATCTGCACGGTCAGGTCGTCGGGGCGGATCTCCTTGAGCGAGCCCTTGAAGGCCCGGCCGATCGGGGAACGCGCGGTAGCGACGATGACTGCCTCGGGCATGGCCCCTCCTTTGTCGGTGCTACAGATAGAACTATATTCGGGTCCTATCCGTACATACCCGGAGCGGTCGCGGTTTGGTCGTTGACGGCGTGGATCGCCCCCTTCTCGTCGCGCCACAGCCGCCACCCGTCCTGGCTGCCCGTGAACCACGGGGGCGGCACGACGTCGCCCTGGACCCGCTTGCCGGTGGCGAGGTCGTACTCGCAGACGGCGGCCGTCGAGTAGAAGCCCGGTGCCTGCCCCCGCAGCGCCAGTGGCTTGGGATCGGTGACGCAGAAGGACCAGCCGCGCTGCTCCTCGACCGGCACGGGCTTGCCCGAGGCCAGGTCGAACGCCGAGCCCTTGGCGTTGTGCTTGAGGAAGCCCAGCTTGTCCATCCGGTCGGGGAAGGCCAGCCACCAGCCGGAGCCGGGGACGTCGGTCGCGGTGATCTGCCCGAGCACCCGGCCGCTCTCCGACTCCAGCCGGGCGAAGCCGCCGTAGGCCCCCTGGCGGTCGACGGGGCGCACGACGGGCGCGTAGCCGGGGTTGCCGCTGGGGTAGACGCGGACGACAGAGGGGCGCATCCAGCTGATCGTCCCGTCGCCGATCTTGACGGAGAAGAGGCCGAAGGTGGAGACCTTCTTGGTCTGCGGGTTGGTGTAGGGGGCGACGTAGCCGACCAGGTTGTCACCCGCCGCGCCGAACGCCCATCCGCCCGACATGTCGATGCCCGGGCCGAGCGCCTGCTCGATCGGCTGCTGCCACTGGAGCTTGCCGGTCTTGAGCTCGTACGACTCGATCATGGGGTTGGCGGCCAGCCTGAGCAGCAGGACCCGGGCCGGGTCCGACCACTCCACCTCGGAGATCCCCGGCAGCTTCCACAGGAGCTTGCCCGTGGCCGGGTCGAGCACCACCGTGCGGGCCTTGGCCAGGGCGGTGTGCTCGGACACGCAGACGTACGGGCCGCAGCGCTGCGGCCCGAACGTCGAGTGCATCGGCCTGGTCCACTTCTGCGCCCCCGAACGGGCGTCGCGGGCGATGAGCGTGGCGTTCCAGCGGCCGCTCTTGGCCGGGTCGAGCGCGACGACCACTCCTTGCCCCTGGGCCGTCTCCACGATCGCGGGGGTCGAGACACCCATGCCGGGCAGGCGGCCCGCCATCGTCGCCGGGTGCGCCCACAGCCGCTTGCCGTCGCGGAGGCCGACGGCGACGGTCTCGAGTGTGCCGTCGGGCTTCATGGCGGTGGCGGCGACCACCCCGCCCGCCACCGCCATCCGGCTGACGACGTTGACCTGGGTGTTCTGCCAGGTCGGGAAGTTCGTGGTGGTGGCCGCGTCGCTGCCGGAGCAGGCGGTCGCGGCGAGGGTTCCTATGAGGGTTCCTGCGAGGGCGATGGACGGTTTCCAGGGGGGCCGCTGCACGGGCAATCCACTCCAAAGAGGACGAGGAGTGGCGACTCCGGCGCGCAGAGTAACCGGCACCGGGCGTGTCCCGCCTGGCCTGAGCGTCGGACGTCAGGCGTCGTCGAGCGTCTCGTCGAGCCTGGACGTCAGACGCCGGCCGTCGTCGAACGTCACGCCGAGCCGCCGGCGGAGCAACGTCGCCCACTTCCCGTGCAGGCCCGTCGCCCGCCCGTCGACCCGGGTCGCGGTGACCTCGGTGCCGGGCTCCTCCGCGGCCGTAGCCGCCGCGAGGTAGATCGGTTGCAGTGCTTCGCCACGTGCGGGACGCGGCTCAGGCCACAGCCCCAACGCAGCGCACACCGACGGTAGCACTGCGTTAGCGGCCTGCGCGTAACCTCGGGCAGATGGATGGAATCGATCCGGTCCGAACATTTCTGTCGGATTTGTAGCGAACTCTGGCCCCAGGACGTCGGCGAACGCCACCGTACGGCCGCCCGCGTCGACCACCGCCACCGTCTGCGCCGCCGCGAGCTGGCGGCTCCAGCGCCGCGTCACCCAGCGCAGCGGCTGCGCGATCGGCCGCACCGTGCCGAGATCGGGACAGGTGCCCACGACCACCTCGGCCCCCGCGTCACGCAGCCGCCGCACGGCCTTGGTCAGATGGCGTACGGCGATCGCCGGCGGCGTCTGCGTGATGATGTCGTTGGCCCCCACGAAGATCACCGCCACGTCGGGCTCCATGGCCAGGGCATTGTCCACCTGCTCTCCCAGCTCGGACGACGGCGTGCCCGACTTGCCGACGACGAGCAGGTGCACCGGACGCTCCGCCACCGAGGCCAGGCCGTTCGCGAGCAGCACACCCGGGGTGTCGCCGTGCTCCGTCATGCCGAGCCCGACGGAGGTGGAATCGCCGAGCATGGCCATCTTGAGCGGTTCGCCGGGGAAGTCGCCGTACGTGCCGTCGGACGGCGGCCCGTCGAGCCCGTGCGGGCGCCCGATGGCCTTGCGCGCGAGCAGCCCTTCGGCGATCAGCAGACCGTATGCCGTGGCGCCGAGCGCGGTCAGCCCGCCACCACCGAGCGCCGCCGCGGCGGCGATCTTGCGTGCCGCGCGCGCCATACCAGCTGGCCAGACCACGGTACGTGTCCTCCTAGTCGGACTCGGCGGTAGCGTTTGCTTGAAAACTAGTCGAGGGCCTGCCACCCCCAATGGATCTCGGCCACAGACAAGCTGACCAAGCTTCGGCAAAGAAGGTGAACACCTCGGTGCGCGTTTACGATTCCCTGGTCGATCTGATCGGGAACACTCCGCTCGTCCGGCTGCACAAAGTCAATGCGGGGTTGCCCGCCCAGGTGCTGGCCAAGGTCGAGTATCTCAATCCGGGAGGCTCGGTCAAGGACCGCATCGCGGTACGGATGATCGAGGCCGCGGAGGCGTCGGGCGCGCTGCGTCCCGGCGGCGTGATCGTCGAGCCGACTTCCGGCAACACCGGCGTGGGGCTGGCGATCGTGGCTCAGCAGAAGGGGTACCGGTGCCTGTTCGTGGTGCCGGACAAGGTGGCCCAGGACAAGATCTCGGTGCTGCGGGCGTACGGGGCGGAGGTCGTGGTCTGCCCGACCGCTGTCTCGCCCGATCACCCTGACTCGTACTACTCGGTGTCCGACCGGCTGGCCCGCGAGGTGCCGAACGCCTGGAAGCCCGACCAGTACTCCAACGTCAACAATCCCGACTCCCACTACCACTCGACGGGTCCGGAGATCTGGGAGCAGACCGAGGGCCGGATCACCCACTTCGTCGCGGGCATCGGCACCGGCGGCACGATCAGCGGCACCGGCCGCTACCTCAAGGAGATCTCCGACGGGCGGGTGAAGATCATCGGGGCCGACCCCGAGGGCTCGGTCTACTCGGGCGGCACCGGCCGGCCGTACCTCGTGGAAGGGGTCGGCGAGGACATCTGGCCGGCCACGTACGACACCAAGATCTGCGACGAGATCATCGCGGTGTCCGACAAGGAGTCGTTCAACATGACCCGCCGGCTGGCCCGCGAGGAGGGGCTCCTGGTCGGCGGCTCGTGCGGGATGGCGGTCGTGGCGGCGCTGCGCGTGGCGGCCAAGGCAGCGCCCGACGACGTGATCGTCGTGCTGCTGCCCGACGGCGGCCGCGGCTACCTGTCGAAGATCTTCAACGACGACTGGATGGCCGACTACGGCTTCCTGACCACGTCCTCCGAAGAGGGGCTGGTCGGCGACGTGCTGTCCAGGAAGGGGCCGGGGCTGCCGGAGTTCGTGCACGCGCATCCGCACGAGTCCGTCAAGACCGCCATCTCGATCATGCGCGAATACTCGGTCTCCCAGCTCCCGGTGATGAAGGAGGAGCCGCCGGTCATGGCGGCCGAGGTGGTCGGCTCCATCGTCGAGCGCGACCTCCTCGAAGCCCTCTATCACGGCAGGCTCTCCTCCGATGACCCGATCGCCGATCACATGTCAGCGCCGCTACCCATGATCGGCAGCGGTGAACCTGTGTCCCGTGCGGTTGAAGCGCTGGAGAAGGCCGATGCGGCGGTCGTGCTGGAGGACGGCAAGCCATCGGGCCTGATCACCAGGCAGGACCTGCTCGCCTTCCTGGCGAACCACTAGGGCTTTCTGATCGACTCGATCACGGTGCCGAGGCCCTCGTGGCCGCGGCCCTCGGCGTCGGCGCGCTCGAACAGCGCCTTGAGCGCGCCCGGCACCGTGGTCTCCAGCCCGGCCTCGGCCAGCGCCTCGACGGCGTGGCCGAGGCCGACGGCCTGCATGTGCAGGGAGTTCTCCCCGCCCGGATATTCGCCGGCCTCGAAGGCGTCGGCCAGGATCTTGGCGTACCCCATGGGGCCGTCGCTGCCGAGCTGGGTGAACAGATCCCGGGCGAACGGCAGGAACTCCATCGGCGAGGTGCCGGCCGTGCGCAGCAGCGCCATGGCGTGCATGAAGCTGGTCAGGCTCGACCAGAAGATCAGCAGCTGGGCCTGGTAGTACATCATCGCCAGGCCCTGGTCCGGCCCGACGTAGGTGACCTCGCTCAGCGCCTCAAGCGTCCCGGCGTGCCGGTCGAGGACCTCCTTGGGGCCGCTGTAGAAGGTGTACGCGCCCGGCTGCCCGATCCCGGGCGGCGGGACCATGATGCCCGCCGTGATGAGCGTGCCACCGCGCTCCTCCACCCACCTGGCGGCCCTGCGCAGCGCCTCCGGGGTGTCGGAGCTGAGGTTGACCACCACCTTCCCGTCCAGCCTGGCGTCGCCGAGGCTGTCGTACATCGCCTGGTAGCTGATCTGGCTGACCACCAGCAGCTCGCCGTCCGCCGCGCTCGCCGCCTGCCTGGCGCCCTTGGCGACCAGCGGCGCTGCCTTGCTCGCCGTACGGTTCCACACCGCCACCTCGTGCCCGGCGGCCAGCAGCGTCTCTGCCATCTTCGACCCCATCGGGCCGAGTCCCACGACTGTCACATGACTCATGCCCCTCACCCTCGGATACGCCGCTACGGAAATCCTTCGGCCCCGCTACGGGTTGGTCATGACGTGGTGCGTTTCGGGGTGCTGGGGCCGCTGGAGGTCTGGGCGGAGGACGGCTCGCCGGTCCGGGTGGCCGAGCCCAAGGTGCGCGCGCTCCTGGCCGACCTGCTGGCGCACGGGGGCGGGCCGGTCTCCGCCGACCGGCTGATCGACGACCTCTGGGGCGCCCGGCCCGGCCGCAACCCGGTCGGCACTCTCCAGGCCCGCGTCTCCCAGCTCCGCCACTCGCTCGGCGATCCTCGTTCGGTCGTGCACGGGCCCGCCGGATACCGCCTGGCCGTTGCCGACTCCGACGCTCTGCGCTTCCGGTCCCTGGTGGAGCGGCGATCCCCTGGTCTCCGTCTGCGCGCCGCCGAGCTGGACCACGCCCTGAGCCTGTGGCGCGGGCCCGCGTACGCCGACTTCGCCGACGCCGGCTTCGCGCGCGCCGAGGCGGCGCGCCTGGAGGAGACGCGCCTGGCGGCGCTGGAGGAGCAGGCGGAGGTGCGGCTGGAGCTGGGCGAGCCGGTGGACCTGGGCGACCTGGTGGCTCGTCACCCGTTGCGCGAACGGCTGGTGGCCTCGCACATGAAGGCGCTCTACCGGGGCGGGCGGCAGAGCGAGGCCCTGGCTGTTTACGGCGAGTTGCGGCGGCGGCTGGGGGAGGAGCTCGGGCTGGACCCGTCGCCCGCGCTGGCCGAGCTCCACCAGGCCATCCTCCGCCAGGACCGGGGGCTGGCGACCCGGGACTTCGCCCGTGTTCCGGACGCGCCCGGGCCTCGTACCAACCTGCCCGCGCCGTTGACCGAACTGATCGGGCGGGACGCCGAGCTGGCCGAGGTGGGCGAGCTGCTGGCAAGCTCCCGCCTGGTGACGCTCACCGGGCCGGGCGGCGTCGGCAAGACCAGGCTCGCCCTGGCCGCCGCCGCGGCCGTATCGGGCTTCCCCGACGGGGTGTGGCTGGTCGAGCTGGCGGGCGCGATCGATGTGGCGGAGGCGGTCGCAGCCGTGCTGGGCGTCCGGGACGACGACGCAGTCGCGCTGGCGCCCAGGCTGGCCGGGGCGCTGGCGGGCAAGCGCATGCTGCTCGTCCTCGACAACTGCGAGCATCTGGTCGGCCAGGCGGCCGGGCTGGTCTCCGCCCTGCTGCGGACGGCCCCGGGGCTCCGCGTGCTCGCCACGAGCCAGGAGCCGCTGGGCGTGACGGGCGAGCAGGTACGCGTGGTGCCGCCCCTGCCCGAACCCGAGGCTGTACGGCTCTTCACGGCCAGGGCGAACGTCGACCCGAGCGAGAGCGTGGCCACCATCTGCAGCCGGCTCGACGGCATCCCGCTGGCCCTGGAGCTGGCCGCCACCCGCGTACGCGCCCTGGGGGTGAAGGAGCTGGCGGACCGGCTGGATGACCGGTTCAGGCTGCTCAGCGCCGGGATGCGGGACGCGCCCGCGAGGCAGCGCACGCTCCGGGCGATGATCGACTGGAGCTGGGAGCTGCTTTCCGGCCCCGAGCGCGTCGTGCTGCGGCGGCTGGCCGTACACGCCGACGGGTGCACGCTGGACGCGGCCGAGCAGGTGTGCGCCGAGCCCGGCGTGGACGTGCTCGACACGCTGGCCAGGCTGGTGGACCGGTCACTGGTCGTACGCGTGCCCGGGCCGCGTTTCCGGCTGCTGGAGTCCGTGACGGCGTACTGCGTGGAGCGGCTGCGGGAGGCGGGCGAGCACGACGCGATCAGGGAGCGCCACGCCCGCTACTACACCGCCCTGGCCGAACGGGCCGACCTCAGAGGGCCGGGGCAGCGCGAGTGGCTCGCCCGGCTCGACGCCGAGAGCGCCAACCTCCGGCTCGCCCTCGCGGGACCGGAGCCGCTACGCCTGGTCAACGCCCTCGCCTGGTACTGGTTCCTGCGCGGCCGGCTCCGCGAGGCCCGCCGCTCCCTGGCCGCGGCCCTGGCGACACACAGCACGCCCAGCCCGGCTGCCACTGAAGGCGTGGCGGCGGCGGAGGCGGCGCGGGTCTCTGTGTGGCTGGCCGGGATCGAGTTGCTGATCGGCGAGCCGGCCTCGCCGGTGCGCCAGGCCGAGCTCGATCCGGCGGGCGCCGCGCTGGCCGACTGGTTCCTGAGTCACGTCCGGTGGGCCTACGGCGACAGGCAGGCGCACGAGGCCGCGGCCGAGCGGGCGCTGGCGGCGTACCAGGAGCTGGGCGATCAGTGGGGTGTGGCGGCGGCGCTCTGCCTGCGCGGCAAGCTCGCCGTCGGCCGGGGCGACCTGGCGGCGATGGAGCGGGACGGGGAACGGGGGCTGGCGATCTTCAGGGAGCTGGGCGACGAGTGGGGGCAGATCGAGGCCATGGATGTGCTCGACCGGGCGGCCGAGATCCGGGGGGACTACCCGAAGGCGGCCCGGCTGCGCGAGCAGGCGCTGCGGCCGGCCGAGGAGCTGGGGTTCGAGGTGTCGTTCAAGCTGGCCGCCCTGGGCAGGATCGCGATGCTGGCGGGCGACTACGAGCGGGCCGACGACTACCACGAGCGCGCCAGGAGGGTGGCGGTCGAGCAGTCGTACAAGTCGGCCGAGGAGAACGCCGTGCTCGGCCTCGCCATGAGCGCCAGGCGGCAGGGCAGGTACGAGCAGGCGGAGTCGTACCTGCTGTCGCTGCTGGACTGGCTGCGGCGGGTGCGGGGGACGCCGGGGATCGCGTTCGTCATGGCGGAGCTGGGCTTCGCCGCCGAGCAGCGCGGTGCCGCGGCGACCGCGCTGGCCAGGCAGCGCGAAGGGTACGAGGCCGCGCGGGCGACCGCAGATCCCCGCGCGATCGCGCTGGCACTCGAGGGCCTGGCCGGAGCCCTGTCACTCGCGCCCGGCAGCCGCTCTGGGACGCCCCTGGAGGCGGCCAGGTTGATCGGGGTGGCCGCCGCCACGCGGCGAGCCGTGGGAGCGCCCCTGCCGGTGGGCGAGCGGCACGACGTGGAGCGGATCGGCCGGAGGCTACGTGCCATCTTGGGCGACGAGGCGTTCGAGCAGGCGCTGAGGGAGGGACGCGAGCAGGCTCTAGGGGAGCGGGAACTCGGCGGCCACCTCCCAGGCGCCTTGCGGGGAGGGGCCCGCGTAGAGCCGGCCGCCCAGCGCCTCGACCCGTTCGGCCATCCCCACCAGCCCGAACCCGCCGCCGAGGCGGGAGACCCGCGGATCTGACGCGGCCCCGAAGTTCCGCACCCGCAGCACCACCGCCTTCTCGCGGCGCCGCAGATCCGCTTCGACCCAGGCGGCGCGGGAGGCGTGCTTGCGCACGTTCGTGAGCGCCTCCTGGAGCACCCGGTGCAGGGTGGTCATGACCTCCGGCGGCAGCGTGTGATCGTCCAGCCCCTGCCCGATCTCGAACGCCACCTTCGGCCCGTCAGCGGAGAACCGGTCGGTCAGCATCCGCAGGTCGGCCAGCGTGACGCCGGGCTTGCGGGCCGCGTCGTCCTCGGTACGCAGCACCGTGACCATGCGCCGCATCGAGGTCAGCGCCTCCGAACCGGCCGCGGCGATGGCGTCGAGCGCGGGCGTGACCGCCTCCGGGCTGGTCTCGGCGACCGTTCGCGCGGCCTGGGCCTGGACCACGATGCCCGTGATGTAGTGGGCCACCAGGTCGTGCAGCTCCCTGGCCAGCTCGAGCCGTTCCGCCCGCCGTACCGAGTGGACGGCCTCCACGCGGCGCTCCTGCTGGAAGCGGAGGTAGCCGCCGACGCCCGCCGCCGTCGACCACCCCGCGAACAGCAGGAACGAGAACACCAACCCCGCGTTGTGGTACTGGCGCCCGACGGCCTCGGCCATCAGCACGATCAGTCCCACGCACGCGAGCACCGCCGCCCGCCGGACCGGCTCCACGTGCCGCAGCACGCCGATGATCAGGATGAGCAGAGACCCGGTCTCCGCCATGCCGGGCGCGGCCACGAGCCCGCTGCTCCCGAGCACGATCGACGTGCAGAGAGACAGGGCCAGCAGGGCGCTGAACCCTTCGACCCGGCGCTTGCGCCGCAGCATCACGGCCGCGATGCCGCTCGCGCCGCAGAAGGGCACGAGCCACTGGAAGCTCCCGATGCCGACGGCCAGCGCGAGGTCGAGCAGCAGCATCATGCCCAGCCAGCCGATCATGGCGATCTCGCTGAGCCGCCGGATCCAGTACACGATGCGCTTGGTCTCCCCCACGGCCCCGAGCCTAGGCCGGAAGTCGTACATGTCGTATCAACCGTTCGGCCGAGCCGGGCCGCCAGAGACCAATCCTTCAGCGGAGGCGGAAGCCAGGGGGCGTACCCGATGCTGGGATATGTCGGAAGGGGACAGCAAATGGTGGTTATCGGGTTCGTGTTGCTGGGTGTCGGGCTGCTGGTCGGGGTGCTGCTCGCGCTGGCCGACCCAGTTCTGCTCTCCCGCATCAACGGGGAGGCCGCGGAGGGCGGCAGCGGCCGGTTCGTCGAGGCGGACATCGTACGGCTCGAGCGCCGCCAGGACCGCAACGAGCCGCAGGCGGCCTGAGGACCTGGCTCGCGCGGGCATGGTGCACGAGCCATCGCGGGGCCGTTGGGGGACGGCGTCCCGCGAGCGGCCCGCGATCCGGAGGGGACGGATCGCGGGCCGACTTCCATTAACGTGGCCTCTATGAGCAACGGTTTTGAGACGCTGGCCATCCACGCAGGTCAAGAGCCCGACCCGGTGACGGGCGCGGTCGTTCCGCCTATCTACGCGACGTCCACGTACAAGCAGGACGGTGTGGGGGGCCTGCGTTCCGGATATGAGTACAGCCGCTCGGCCAACCCCACCAGGACGGCGCTGGAAGAGGCGCTGGCGGCGGTGGAGGGCGGCGTGCGCGGGCTGGCGTTCGCCTCGGGGCTGGCCGCCGAGGACACCCTGCTGCGCACAGTGTGCAAGCCGCAGGACCACGTCATCATCCCCAACGACGCGTACGGCGGGACGTACCGGCTGTTCGCCAAGGTCCACCAGCGCTGGGACCTGCACTACGACCCGGTCCCGCTGCACAACCTCGACGCCGTGGCGGCGGCGATGACGCAGAAGACGAAGATCGTCTGGGTCGAGACCCCCACCAACCCGCTGCTCGGCATCGCCGACATCGCCGGGCTGGCGCAGCTGGCCCACGACAACGGTTCGCTGCTGGTGGTCGACAACACCTTCGCGTCGCCGTACCTGCAGCAGCCCCTCTCCCTGGGGGCGGATGTCGTCGTCCACTCGACCACCAAGTACGTGGGCGGGCACTCCGACGTGGTCGGCGGCGCGCTGATCACCGTCGATCGCGGGCTGGGTGAGGAGCTGGCCTACCACCAGAACGCGATGGGCGCGGTGGCGGGGCCCTTCGACGCGTGGCTGACGCTGCGCGGGCTCAAGACGCTCGGCGTACGCATGGACCGCCACTGCGACAACGCCGAGCGCGTCGTCGACCTGCTGCTGGCCCACCCCCGGGTGACCCAGGTGCTCTACCCGGGGCTGGCCGAGCACTCGGGGCACGAGGTGGCGGCCAAGCAGATGAGGCGGTTCGGGGGCATGGTGTCGTTCCGCGTCGCCGGGGGCGAGGCGGAGGCCGTGGAGGTGTGCAACCGGGCGAAGCTCTTCACGCTGGGCGAGTCGCTGGGCGGAGTGGAGTCGCTGATCGAGCATCCGGGCAGGATGACGCACGCCTCGGCGGCCGGGTCGCCGCTCGAGGTGCCCAGCGACCTGGTGCGGCTGTCGGTCGGCATCGAGACCATCGACGACCTGCTCGCGGACCTCACGCAGGCGCTCGGGTAAGCGTCTGAAGGCCCTCAGCCGGTCGGGACCACCATCAGGAACAGGATCACCAGCCAGATCACGGACAGGAGCCCGCTGATCGCGGCGATCCGCCCGTTCTGCACCTTCGCGTCGTCCTCGGCGCTCTCGCTCGAGAGCGCCCGGACGGCGGTACGCAGGTCGCGGTCGATGATGACGAGCAGCACCGCGGCCACGATGAACAGCGTCATCGACGCTGTCATGTACCACTTGCCGAGCAGCCCTTGGCCGATGACCGCGCCGAGCGCCAGCCCGAACACGAACACGCCCAGGGTGCCGAGACTGTAGATCCTCGTCAGGCGCTGGATGAACTGCAGCGCGGACACGTTCTTGTTGCGGATGACGCGCGGCGCGGCCATCGTCGCGGCGGTGACCGGGCCGATGGTGAAGATCGCGAATCCGATGTGCAGCCAGAGAAGCAGGGACGACATGCCGCAGAGACTAGTCGCCGGTGATCTCGCTGGGGGACTCGACACCCTCTTTGCTCTTCTCGGAGCACCGCATGATCATCTCTGTGGTCGCGACGGCGACGACCATCAGGACGATGAGGAGAACCGTGGCTATCATGGGCGCTCCTCCTTCCCCGTGCCGGACTTAAATATCGTCCGTAATGACTAGACGTCCGTGCAACGGAATAAGTTCGCCCCGGGTATGGTTGCTAACTGTCTTTTTCTTCTTACCGTTTGGGCACAAGGGGGTGCCGTCCGTGGCCATCAGGCACGTCGAGCCGTACACCGACGAGTGGCTGCAGCAGCCGACCAGCTATGTGCGGCAGGTCATCGACGTACTTGGACCTGAGGTGGCGGACTGGTGGGAGGGCCCCTGCGATCCGCGCGACGCCACTCTCCGGCTCGCCGACGGCACCGCGCTGGTGTGGGACGAGGAGAGCGGCTGGCGCCTGGGCACGTTCGTCTCGGGCGGCCGCGGCGCCCACACCGAGCTGAACGGCATCCGTTACCTGGGCCACGGCCTCCTGCCCAAACCGGAACGCGTACCGCCGGCTCTCAGCGACGCGAGGGCGGGAGTCGGCGCCAGCTCGGCCTGGCGGCCCTGCTACCGCTCCCACCGCAACTGCCGCGACGGCTTCGACGTGGCCCTCGCTTTCTACGCCCGATTCATCGACGCCTAGCGCCGACTCGCGAGGCGGGTGGAGAGCCTGGACCTCCAGGAGAGGCCCAGGCCCGGGCGACTCAGCAGCCGTCGGTCACGTAGCAGCCCTTCACGTACCACTTGCCGCTGTAGTAGGCGCTGCTGGAGGCCTTGCTCGTGCTGCCCTTGTAGACCAGGCTGCCTGGAATGTAGGAGCAGGACGAGGTGGAACAGAAGTAGCCGTAGACCCGGAAGTAGGTCTCCAGCCCGCTGGTGCACTTGACACTCACGGAGTGGTCGGTGCTCCCGGTCTTGGAGCAGCCGCTGATCGCGGCCGCGGGGGAGGCGGTGCCACCGATGAGGGCGGCGGCCCCGAGAGCGATGCCGGCAACGCTGGAAAGGATCTTTTTCGTCACGGACGTCCATGATCGCGTGTCAGGGCCGATCTTGACAAGTGCTTTCTTGGCGCCGCGTCACTTGCGGAAGTAGGCACGGGCCGACGGGAGCAGGAGCAGGACGATGACGGCCGGCGAGGCCAGCATGGTGAAGACGAGGCGGCCGTTGGACACGGCGAGCAGCCAGGCGGGGTAGACGCGCCCGCCGGCATCGAAGATCGCCTGCACGTCCGCGGTCTCACCGAGGATCGCCTGGAAATCCTGCACCCTGGACACTTGGGTGGCGAGGATGAAGACGTCCAGGGCGAGGAAGATCGGTTGAACGAGCAGCGTCAGGATCCGGCCCATGCGCTTCCCCGCGAGGTTCAGCCACGCCAGGATCGCGGCGATCGCCGTGGTGGCCAAGGGCAGCACCAGCGCATAGCCGCCCTCGTCGAGCTGGATGCCGTTCTCGGCCAGGATGGAGGGGGACAGGCCTTGCCGGACGAGTTCGGCCTCGATCGCGGCCTTGACGTCGGCGCCGTGGACGAGGCCCGCCACGGGGGCGATCAAGAAGGCCAGCGCGAACAGCAGCTGCAGGACGCCGGCGACGGTGACGGTGCGGGGACGGGTCTGGGACTTGGTGTTCTCCATGTGGCAGACGATCGCGCCACCCGCTGATACGGCGGTCACACGGCGCTGAGACGGCTCCGCTGTGAGCCGACTCCCAGACGGAGATCGCTATGCTGGCGCGTACTCCGGATTTTGGAGGACCCTCGTGAGCGCACGATCGGCAGTCGTCGCTGTAGTCCTGACGCTCGCCGGGTGTTCCGCCGCCGCACCCGCAGGGCACGAGCCCCCTCCGGGTCACGGACGGCCGCCGAGCCAGAGCCCCGCCGCGGTGGACCCCGTGGACGTCATCCCCGACGGGCGCTGGCGAAGGGTCTACCGGCAGAAAGGCCTCGCGAACGGTGCGAATTTCCTGGACATCGTGGCCGACGGCAGCGATGCATGGGCGGTCGGCGAGCGGGTCGAAGTTGATTATCACGAATCCGTGCTGGTCCACTGGGACGGCCGGCAGTGGCGCCGGCTGGTGCAGGAACTGCCGGAAAGGGGCCGTTCCCGGACCCTCTCCAAGGTCGACGCCTCAGCCCCCGGCAACGTGTGGGTCGTCGCCGAGGACAACGAGGGGGGTGATTCCGGACTGCTGCACTTCGACGGTCGACGCTGGTCCTTCCTCCCGGATGAGATCGATGAGAACGACGAGCCTGTATCGACGCTGGAAGTGATCGCGTTGGGCCACGACCAGGCATGGACGTTCGGCGAGCGGTGGGCGAAGCACTTCGACGGCCGGAAATGGGGCAGATACGAGACACCCGTCACCACCAACGCGGCCTCCGCCCTGTCACCACAGGACATCTGGGCGGTAGGGGCGACAGCTGACGGGCCTGCCGCAGCGCACTTCGACGGCCGCTCCTGGCAGCGGACGCCGCTGCCCCCTGTGGCGCCTGCCGGCACGTTCGACGCGCAACTCACCGCGGTCCTGGCCGTGGCCGCCGATGACGTGTGGGCCGTGGGCAGCTACTCGACATCGGACTCGCGGTTCTGGCCGTTGCTGTATCGATGGAACGGCACAGCCTGGCGCGCCCTCGCCCTCAAGGAGGGACGACTGACCGGGGTCGCCCAGGACGGCGGCGGCTCGGTCTGGATAGCCGGCGATGTGGTGAACCCCGAGCTTTCACATGACGACTATTTCCTGTTGACGCATGCGGGTGGGCGGTGGTCCCAGGTCAGCTCGAAGCTGCCACTGACCGCGCTGACGCAGGCCTCGGGCGGAAGGAGACTGTGGGGCCTGGCCGAGGACGAGATCGTGGAGTACCGCTAGAGATCACTTCAGGCCGGTCAGTCGGCACAGCGCCGCGAAGCCGTCGTCGGTGCCGGGCCAGTGGCGGCGTACCGGGTCGATCCCGGCACGCCGTACGACCGAGCGCAGCACCGCGGTGACGATGATGGCGTCGTCGGCGTAACCGAGGAGCGGGATGAAGTCGGGCACCAGGTCGATGGGGATGGCCAGGTAGGCCAGCAGCAGCCCGAGCCGCACGCGGACACCACGGGGCAGGGCGGGGTCGGCGGCCAGGCGGCGGACCAGGCGCAGCACGTCGGGGAGCAGCCGGAGCGCTTCACGCAGCATGCCGCCGCGTGGCCGTACGATCACCAGCGCCGCGATCAGCGCAGCCCAGACGGCGAGGAGCGCGACCGTCAGCCCGATCAGCAGGTCCCATCCCCACCAGCCGGTCATGCCCGCCCGCCAGCCTGCTCGAACGCGGTCAGGTCCGCGGCGGCGTCCGTCACGCCGTCATGCTACATCCGTGACATCGGGCTCTGGCCCCGCCGGTCGGGTGCAAGCTATGGTGCCGGGTGGAGCACCAGCATGATGTGCTCAGCAAGACTGCCAAAGGCCGCTGACAATTCAGCGGGCGCGGCGGAGGCGGAGGAAGTCGCTGACCACGTACTCGCCCAGACGTTCGGCGCTCGGCGAGAAGACGCGGCCCCCGTTCCTGCGGGCCACCTCGTCCACGAACTCCTTCAGCCGGTCGTCCGCCGCCAGCATGAAGACGTTGAGCGTGGCCCGGCGGCGGGTCATCTTGTCGACCTCGGCCAGCGTGAGCTCCAGGGTCTCGTGCGAGGGCGGCCACTCGAACGCCGACCTGCCGTTGCGCATGAGGTGGGCCGTGGGCTCGCCGTCCGTGACCACCAGCACCACCGGCTCGAAGTCGGGGTGGCGGTCGAGGTGGCGGCCGGCGATCAGGAGGGCGTGGTGCAGGTTGGTGCCCTGGACCATGTCCCAGTCGAGGCCCGCCAGCTCGTCCGGCTGCAGGACCCTGGCGTAGTTGGAGAAGCCGATGATCTGGACGGCGTCCTGCGGGAACTTGGCCGCCACCAGGGCCTGGAGCGCCAGGGCCGTCTGCTTGGCGGCGGCCCAGGTGCCGCGCAGGGCCATCGAGTACGACAGGTCCACCAGGAGGCAGACGGCCGCGGCGGTGCGGCGCTCGGTCTCGGCGACCTCGAAGTCGTCCACCGACAACCGCAGGGCCGTCCCCCCGCTGCCCTTGGGGGTGACGCCGCCGCTGCGTACGCCGTTCACCAGCGTGCGGACCACGTCGATGGGCTGCTCGTCGCCGAAGCGCCACGGCCGGGACGAGCCTGTGAGCTCTCCGGCCGAGCCCGCGTCGTGCTGGTCGTGGTCGCCGCGGCGGCCCGCGTCGAGGGAGGCGAACACGCGGCGCAGCGCCGTCTCGCCCAGCCGGCGGACGGCCTTGGGGGTGAGCTCCAGCTTGCCGCGGCGGCGCAGGAGATAGCCCTGCTCCTCCAGCTCGCGTTCGATGCGCTTGAGCGCCTCCAGGTCGTCCACGGCCGAGCGGCCGAGCGCGCGGCGTACGGCGGCCTCGTCGATGTCGTCCAGCCGCGCGCCCGGGTAGTCCTGGCGCAGGGCGGTCTCCAGCTGGGTGAGGTCGGCCAGCTCCTCCAGGGCCGTGACGGCGTCGCCCATGGCCAGGGGCTCTTCGCCGGTGAGGCGCTCGGGGGCGTTCCAGGCCAGGTCGGGGCGGCGGGCGTAGAGAGCCTCGCCGAGCCGGCGCATCTCGTCGGAGAGCCCGGTCTGGTCGAGGGTCTGGTTGATCAGGTTGGCGAGCTCTTCGCGCTGGCGCGGGGTCATCGAGGCCAGCATGCGCTGCGTGGCGGCGGCGCGGCGGGCCAGGATGTCGACGAGCTCCTCCAGGTTGCGCGGCTTCTCGGGGAACAAATCGCCGTATTTCCCCATGAAGGCGTCAAAATCCGCCTGGGTGTGCTGGCCCCGAGCGTCTTTGTCCAGCATGTCGTTCAAGTCCGACATCATCTGCCGGACGCGTTCCATCGCCTCGGGGTCCGGGTTGGCGAGGGCGTCTCGCAGGCCCCTGAACTGGCTGTCCAGGACCTCCCGCCGCAGCAGGTCCCGCAGCTCCTCGAACGTCTGGCGCGCCGCCGACGAGCGCCAGTCGTACGTGCTCAGCTCCTGGATCGCGCTGGCCGTGTCATCGGGCAGCGTGTCGAGCCCGGCCTCCCGCAGCCGCGCGTCGTCGGACGGGTCGGGGAACAGCTCGGCCCGCTCCTGCCCGATGGCCTTGTCGAGCAGCGCCCGCGCCTTTTCGAGGGTGCCGTCGAGCCGCCCGCGCTCGCGCAGGTCGCGCCGGCGCCTGCGTACCTCCCTGAGCATGTCGTCGAGCCCGCGGCGGTCCTGCGTGCCGGGGAGCCCGCGCTTGAGCAGGTCGCGCAGGGCGTGGACCGGCGTCGAGCCGGAGAGGATCGCGTCGCCCATCTCGTCGAGGGCCGCCCGCACGTCGTAGGGCGGGGCGAGGGGGTCGGGGCCGTCGTGGTACTCGCCATAGCGAAAGGCCATCACGCACCCACGCTAACCCGATCCGCCCGGTTATGCGTCCCCTGCCGGCCTTCTCCGCGGGGCCGGCTACGCGTCCCCGAAGACCTCCCATACCTCGTTCACGCCGTCGACCCCGGGCGTGTAGTCGATCTTCACGAGTACGGGGTGCTTGACCGTCTTGAGGGCTCTGGTCAGGTCGGCCGAGGTGCACGACTTCTTGCCGAGCCCCTTTTTGTCGGCGTTGACCGGCTCGCCCGCCAGCCACCCGTCCCGGCATCGCGCCGTGGTCCGGTGGAAGGACGTGGCGTACGTGTACCCGAGCTTGACCTGCTTTCCGCCGGTCGCGAACAGCACGGTGGTGTCGTTGACGCGCTCGAGCGTGCCGCGCGCGGTACGCGAGCCGGGCCACTCCGTGACCAGGAACTCGTTGACCTTGACGGCATTGGCGCCGCGGTACTCGACGCGCAGCGGAACGGGGCCGCGGCCCAGCGCGTCGTCCAGGTCGCCGGGCTTGCAGGCCGTCCTGCCCAGCCCCTTGGCGTCGAGGGCCACCCGGCCCTCGGTCTCCTTCAGGTCGCAGGCCACCGTGACGCGGCCGTAGGACGCGCGGGTGTAGCCGAGCCGCACCTCCTTGGCCTTCGTCACCGCCTTGAGCCGGTAGCCCAGGAAGCCGTCCTTCCGCACGAAGGTGGCCGACTTGGGCACGATTCGCAGATGCCCCTCGCCGTCGGCCCAGGCGTACCCGTACACGACCTCGGTGGCCTGCGCGGAAGCGGGCGCGGCGGAGAAGCTCATGGCGAGAGCGGTGGCACAGGCAAGCAAACGCATGGGCGGTCTCCTCGTCAGGGTAGATCAGCTGACCACTTTGACGCCGGAGACCGCCAGGTTGTTCACGTGCGGTAGACGGAGACTCCGTCCATGTCCTCCTTGGAGAGGCGCCGCATGAGGTAAAGACCCTCCAGCGCGAACTCCAGGGCCGCCGCCGCGTGCCCGGGCGACTCCTCGCCCGCTCCCATGCCGAGCCGGGACATGACCTTCGCCAGCCCGGGGACGGGACCCATCCGGTGCAGGAGCTCGCCCGCGGGGACCAGCTCGCCCGACTCCACCTGGGTGCCCTCGGAGAACTTGTCGATGATCGCGGACAGGTCCATGCCGCCCAGCCGCGTCCTGAACGTCTCCGCCGTGGCCCTGCGCAGCAGGTGGGCGAGGATCTCGGTCTCCCTGCCCTCCTCGCTGACCTCGAACTCCACCTTGCCCCGCAGGCTGTGGACCACGGAGGCCAGGTCGACCACGCGCGTGACGGCCTGCTCCTCGCCCGCGATCGCGGCCCTGCGCACGGCCGAGGCCGCGGCGGTCTCGGCGGCGGCGATCGAGAAGCGCGCCGACACGCCGGAGCGGGCGTCCACGGCCGTGGACTCGCGTACGAGCCGGGTGAACCTGGCGATGACCTCGACCAGGTGCTCGGGCACGTCGGCGCCGATGTCCGGCATGGACTCCTGGCGGATGAGCGTGAGCTCGTCCTCCACCGTCAGGGGGTAGTGGGTGCGGATCTCCGCGCCGAAGCGGTCCTTCAGCGGGGTGATGATCCGGCCCCTGTTGGTGTAGTCCTCGGGGTTGGCGCTGGCGATGAGCAGGATGTCCAGCGGCAGCCGCAGGTTGTAGCCGCGTACCTGGATGTCGCGCTCCTCCAGCACGTTGAGCAGCGACACCTGGATCCGTTCGGCCAGGTCGGGCAGCTCGTTGACGGAGAAGACGCCGCGGTTGGTGCGGGGGACCAGGCCGTAGTGGACGGTCTCGGGATCGCCGAGCGTGCGCCCTTCCGCGATCTTGATCGGGTCGACGTCGCCGATCAGGTCGCCCACGGAGGTGTCAGGCGTGGCGAGCTTCTCGCCGTAGCGATCGTCGCGGTGCTTCCACGCGACCGGCAGGTCGTCACCCAGCTCCCGCGCGAGCGCCTGGCAACGCGTGCAGGCCGGCGCGTACGGATGGTCGTTGATCTCGCAACCCTCGACGACCGGGGTCCATTCGTCCAGCAGGCCCGTGACGGTGCGGATGAGCCGGGTCTTGCCCTGGCCGCGCTCGCCGAGGAGCACCAGGTCGTGCCCGGCGAGCAGCGCCCGCTCCAGATGCGGCAGGACGGAGTCGTCGAAGCCCACGATGCCGGGGAAACGGGGCTCACCCGCCCGCAGCTTGGCCAGCAGGTTTTCCCGGACTTCGGCTTTGACGGTGCGATGAACGTGGCCGCTCTCTCGCAACTCGCGGAGAATACGTGGCTGATGCACGGGATCGAGACTACGTCGCCCGCGAGCAATGCGGCAGAGAGTTTCGCATCTGGCGGAGATTTCGGAGATCAACCACTGAGTGATGGTTCGTGTGCGTGCTTGTCCTTTTAGTGGGGAGAATGCGGCCTAGGGAACTTTGACATGTCGAGGGAGGCGAGACCCGTGGCACTGATGACAAGCCGCTTCGCCGACGGCCTCGCCGTGGGTTCCGACCTGGTGGAGGCCGCGGAGACCGCCGTCGGCCGGGCACTGTCGAGGCTCAGCGGCCGAGCTGACTTGGTCTGCTTCTTCATCTGCGGCGACGACCCGGATGCCGTCGCGCGGGCCGGTGAGGCCGCGATGAAGCTCGCACCCGACGCGCACGTGATCGGCTGCAGCGCCACGGGGGTGATCGGCGACGGGCAAGGAGTCGAGCTGACGCCTGCCGTGAGCGCGTGGGCGGCGACCCTGGACGGCGCGAGGCTGACGACCTTCGCTCTGGAGACGTTGGCCGCCGAGGACAGGTTCGTGGTGGTCGGGCTGCCCGAGCGGGGTGGGGACGATCATGTGGCGATCCTGCTGGCCGACCCGTACACCTTCCCGACCGACGCCTTCGTGGAGCGCTCGGTCGATGTGCTCGGCGAGCTGCCGCTGATCGGCGGGCTGGCCAACGGGCTGCAGGGCCGGGGCTCCGTACGGCTGTTCGCCGACGGCGAGGTCTACACCGAGGGCGCGATCGGCGTGCTGATCAGCGGCCCGGTCAGGATCAGCACCGTGGTGAGCCAGGGCTGCCGCCCGATCGGCCCCAGCATGGTCGTCACCGCGTCGGAGGACAACCTGCTGCTCGAGCTGGCCGGTCAGCCGGCACTGGCCCGGCTGGAGGACATCGTCAGCGATCTGGACGAGGACGACCGCGAGCTGGTCGCCTCCGGCCTGCAGATCGGCGTGGCCATGAACGAGTACGCCGAGCGCCACGAGCGCGGCGACTTCCTCATCAGGGGGGTCATCGGCATCGACCCCGAACGCGAGGCCGTGGCCATCGGCGACATCGTGGAGATCGGCAGGACCGTGCGCTTCCAGGTACGCGACGCGGCCACCGCCGACGAGGACCTGTACGACCTGCTCGACGCCCATCGGGAGCAACTCGGCAAGGTGGACGGGGCGCTGCTGTTCTCCTGCAACGGCCGGGGGTCGGCCATGTTCGGCACGGCGGACCACGACCCGGTCGCCCTGCGCGACACGCTGGGGCCCATCGGCATGGCCGGCTTCTTCGCCGCCGGCGAGGTCGGCCCGGTCGCCGGCCACAACCATGTGCACGGGTTCACGGCGTCCGTCCTGGTGTTCTCCAGCGCCGGTCCATGAGCCGGCTCCGTACGGCGGGCCGTCCGTGATCCTCGCGATCGACGTCGGCGGCACCAAGATGGCCGCCGGCCTGGTCGCCCGCGACGGCACGGTGACCAGGTCCGTCCGGGCCGCCACGCCCCAGGGCGCGGACGCCGAGACCCTGTGGAAGACGCTGCGGGAGCACGCCAGGATGCGCTTCGCCCGCCGACTGGAGGTCGTGCCCGCCGCCCTGGGACAGGAGGCCGGGCTGGTCGGCGCCGCCGCCCTGATCCTGGCGGGGGAGCACTACGGCTGAGGCCCAAGAATCAGGCAGGGCGGCGCGGCTGGAAGAGCCAGGCGTCGAACAGCGGCCGGAGGTTCTGGCCGGACAGTTGCTCGGCGAGGTGGATGAACTCGTCCGTCGTGACGTGACCGTGGCGGTGATCGGCGGTCCACGTCTTGAGCAGCTTGAAGAACGTGGCGTCGCCGATGGCCTTGCGCAGGGCGTGCAGCGTCATGGCGCCGCGATTGTAGACAGACAAGTTGAACAGGTCGTCAGGCCTGGCCCGGCCCGGCGGGTAGGCCCACATCGGGTCGTCGGCCGGGCGGGCGTGGAACTCGTTGAAGATGGCCTCGGCGCTCTTCCCGCCCTTGTGCTCCGACCAGAGCCACTCCGCGTACGTGGCGAAGCCCTCGTTGAGCCAGAGCTCCTTCCAGCGCTTGATCGACAGGCTGTCGCCGAACCACTGGTGGGCCAGCTCGTGGGCGATGATGCTCTGGTCGGGCGCGAAGCCGCCGTAAAGCGGCTTGGTCTGGTTTTCCAGCGCGTAGCCGGCGGCGAAGTCGTCGACGATGCCCCCGGTCGAGGAGAACGGGTAGGGGCCGAAGACCGTGGACCAGTAGTCGGTGATCTCGCCCGTGAGCGTGAACAGCTTGTCGAGCGAGGTCTTGAACTTGGGATCGACGGCGGCGATCGCCGGGATGCCGGCGGGCGTGCGGCCCTCGCGCAGGGCGAACTTGCCCATCGTGGCCGTCGCCAGATAGCTCGCCATCGGATGCCGCTCGCGCCACCGGAAGGTGGTCTTGCCCTGGGCGGTCGTGGGCCGCCCGACGAGCTCGCCGTTGGCCAGGGCGGTCACCCCGGCGGGGACGGTGATCGTGATGTCGTACGTGGCCTTGTCGGCCGGGTGGTCGTTGTTGGGGAACCAGGTCTTGGAGCCGTCGGGCTCGGAGGCCACGAACGCGCCGTCAGGGGTCGCGACGAATCCGAACGTGCCCAGGTTGGCGCTGTCCTGGATCGGCTTGGGCTGCCCCGAGTAGACGACCTTGACGGAGAAGCGGGACTTGACGTCGATCGGCTTGGCAGGCGTGACGGTCAGCTCCTCGCCCTGGCGCCGGAACGTCGCGGTGGAGTTGTTCACGGCGACCTTGCTCACGGTCAGCCCGGAGAAGTCGAGGTTGAAGCTCGACAGGTCCTGGGTGGCGGCGGCCTGGATGGTGGCCACCCCCTGGAGCTGCTTGGTCATCGGCGTGTAGTCGACGGCCAGGTCGTAGTGGGAGACGTCGTAGCCGCCGTTGCCGTCGGTGGGGAAGTCGGTGTCGCCGATGCCGGCCGCGCCCGGCCGGTGGCCGGTGAGCGACGGCGGGTCGTCGAGCCGGTGGTCGGCGAGCGACGGTGGCTTGTCCGCGGGCGAGCAGCCCAGCACGCTGATCAGCGCCGCCAGCATTGCCACCCAGCGCTTGTTGGAACGCATCGGCTAACGATCCCCCTTCAATCGTGACCAGAAGCTTACGCTGGGTTACGCGTTGACGACGACCGTCCTGGCCGCCTTGTCATGCAGGGCCTGTTTGCGGGGGTCGAAGAGGATCCAGACGAGGTCCACCAGCAGGCCGAAGCAGCAGAGCCAGGCGAACGCGGCCGCCACGGCCTGCCGTACCGCGGCCTGCGTCACGGTGATCCTGCCGCCGTGCTCCTGAACGACTCGTATGCCGAAAAGTCTCTTGCCCAGGGTCTGACCGTTCCAGAAGGCGTGCAGCAGCCAGAAGTACAGGAAGGCCACGAGTCCGGCCAGGAAGGTGTGCTCCACCGGATAACGGTCCCACGCGCCTCTGCCCCGGTCCCAGACGTACTCCCAGCTCGAGAAGTTGAAGGGGACGGAGACGACGTTGACGATGAGCCAGTCGAGGACGCCGGCGAACAGCCGTCGCCAGCGTCCCGCCAGCCCCGGTGGTGATCCCATGATGTCCTGATGACCACCACTAAGTCGGGACAAACTAAAGGTTGCCCCTCCGTTCCTGCTCGCGCTCGATCGCCTCGAACAGGGCCTTGAAGTTGCCCTTGCCGAACCCGAGCGACCCGTGGCGCTCGATCAGCTCGAAGAACAAGGTGGGCCGGTCCTCCACCGGCTTGGTGAAGATCTGCAGCAGGTAGCCGTCCTCGTCCCGGTCCACGAGGATCTTCCGCTTCTTCAGCTCCTCGATCGGCGCCCGCACCTTTCCGATGCGTGCCCGCAGCTCGGGGTCGTCGTAGTACGAGTCAGGCGTGTCCAGGAACTGGACGCCGGCCGCCCGCATGTGGTCGACCGTGGTCAGGATGTCGTTGGTGGCCAGCGCGATGTGCTGGACCCCCGGCCCGCCGTAGAACTCCAGGAACTCGTCGATCTGCGACTTCTTGCGGCTGACCGCCGGCTCGTTCAGCGGGAACTTGACCTTGCGCGAGCCGTCCGCCACGACCTTGGACATGAGCGCCGAGTACTCGGTGGCGATGTCGTCGCCGACGAACTCCGCCATGTTCGTGAAGCCCATCACCTTCCGGTAGAACTCCACCCACTCGTCCATCTTGCCGAGCTCGACGTTGCCCACGCAGTGGTCGATCGCCTGGAACAGTCGCCCGTTCCTCGTCTCGGGGGGCGCGACCAGCGGCTCTGCGGCCACGTACCCCGGCAGGTGGCGGCCGCCGTAGTTGGACCTGTCGACCAGCGTGTGCCGGGTCTCGCCGTAGGTGGCGATGGCCGCGAGCTGCACCTTGCCGTGCTCGTCCTCCATCGTGTACGGCTCCACCAGTCCCTTGGCCCCATGGGCGACCGCGTACGCGTACCCTGCCTCGACGTCGGGCACCGCGATGGCCAGGTCGATCACCCCGTCACCGTGCTCGGCGACATGCCTGGACAGGTCCGTGCCCGGGCGGAGCGAGGCGCGGAACTCGAACGTGGCGCCGCCAGAGACCAGCACGTACGCGACCTCGTCCCGGCTGCCGTTCTCGGGCCCGCGGTAGGCCACCAACCTCATGCCGAATGCCGTCGAGTAGTAGTGGGCCGCCTGCTTGGCGTTGCCCACGGCGAACACGACGGCGTCCATCCCGTTGACCGGAAAAGCATCATTCATAAGTCCAACTGTCGATTTTCCTGGACGGGCTGCGCAACAGTTACCTGAATTGGTGGACAACCTGCCTAGCTTCTCCGTGAAATGTTGGGTAAATCTGTACAGTATGATGATCGATGAGCTGGACGCCCGGTTGATCGCCCTCCTGACGGAGGAGCCGCGCCTGGGCGTGCTCGAATGCTCGCGCCGGCTCGGCGTGGCCCGCGGCACCGTGCAGGCCCGGCTCGACCGGCTGATCGCCAAAGGCGTGATCACGGGGTTCGGTCCTGACGTGTCGCCTGAGGCCCTCGGCTACGGCGTCACCGCGTTCGTCACCATGGAGATCAGACAGGTCGCCGGGCACGATCCGGTGGCCGACCGGCTGGCCGCGATCCCCGAGGTGCTGGAGGTGCACACGATCACCGGCGACAGCGACCTGCTCTGCCGCGTGGTCGCGCGGACGAATGCCGATTTGCAGCGGGTTATCGACCGGATTGTGGACGTTCAGGGGGTGCTCAGGACTAATTCGATCATCGCCCTGGACACGCCGGTTCCATACCGAGTGCTGCCGTTGGTCGCCGATGTCCCGCGCAGAGGCTAGTTCCGGCCGTACTATCGCTTAGGGACGGGGCACCGATATCGATCGTTTACCCTTGGCATTCGCCCAGCTAGCGGGGGCTGGCCGAGGCTGACGAGGGGGGTCGAGGTGCGGAGTGGTGGTGGTAACGGGATGCGAAAGCGGCGAGTTCTCCGACTTCTACTGATTTCATTGGGCGCGGGAATCCTCGTACTGGTCGGGCTTTTCGCAATCGCGTGGGCGATGACGCCCATTCCCGACTCCACGCAGAAGCAGGCCACCGCTCAGGGCTCGGTGATCTATTACCGCGACGGCAAGAGCGTGCTCGCCCGGCAGGGCATCGACCGCAAGAACGTCGAGCTGGCCAAGGTGCCCGAGCACGTGCGCGACGCGGTCATCGCGGCCGAGAACCGCTCCTTCTACGAGGACGGCGGAGTCTCTGTCAAGGGCACCGCCAGGGCCGTCTGGTCCACCGTCAGCGGGCAGCAGCTCCAGGGCGGCTCGACGATCACCCAGCAGCTGGTGCGCAACTACTACAGCGGCCTCAGCCAGGAGCGCTCCGTCACCCGGAAGTTCAAAGAGATCCTCATCGCGATGAAGGTCGACCAGTCCAAGTCGAAGGACTGGGTGCTGGAGCAGTACCTCAACACGATCTACTTCGGCCGCGGCGCCAACGGCGTCGAGTCGGCCGCCCGCGCCTACTTCGGCAAGCACGTCGACCAGCTCAGCGTCGCCGAGGGCGCCTACCTCGCGGCGGTGATCCAGCAGCCCAGCAGGTTCGCCGACCCCAAGGGCCCCGACCTCGCGGCGGCCAAGGAGCGCTGGCAGTCGGTGATCGACGCGATGGGCCAGACCGGCGCGCTGACGCCCGAGCAGGTCGCCGCCCAGCGGTTCCCCGAGCTCACGGCCCCGAAGAAGCCGTTCGAGCTCAAGGGCCAGGCGCAGTACATGCTGGAGCAGGTGACGGCCGAGCTCAACCGGCGCGGCTACACCGACGAGGACATCAACGGCGGCGGCCTGAAGGTCGTCACGACGTTCGACAAGAAGCTCATGCAGGCGGCCCAGCGGGCCGTCAAGGACGTGCTGCCCGACGCCACGCCCAAGAAGGTCCACGCGGGGCTCGCGGCCGTCGATCCGGCCACCGGCGAGATCGTCGCGTTCTACGGGGGAAGCCCCGCCCAGTCGCAGTACGACAGCGCGTTCTCGGCCAAGGTCCAGGCCGGGTCGACCTTCAAGCCGTACACGCTGGCGGCGGCGCTCGACAACGGCTTCGACCTGTCCACCAGGGTCAACGGCAACTCGCCGATGCGCGTGGCGTCGGACCCGAAGCCGATCCCCAACGACAGCGACCGGTCGTACGGCGAGATCAACCTGGTGCGGGCCACCCAGAACTCCGTCAACACCGCGTTCGTCGACCTCGGCCAGAAGGTCGGCCTGGACAAGGTCGCCGCCGTGGCTGAGAAGGCGGGCATCCCCAAGTCGCAGATCGAGCCGCAGCAGAGCTACGCGTCCTTCCCGCTCGGCGTCTCCTCGGTCAGCGCCGTCCAGAACGCCTCGGGCTTCTCCACGTTCGCCAACAAGGGCGTGCACATGGAGGCCCACGTGGTGATGTCGGTCACCGACGCGAAGGGCCAGAAGAAGGTCATCGAGCCGGTCGCGACGCGGGTGGTCAGCGAGCAGGCCGCCGCGGACACCACGTACGCGATGCAGCAGGTCGTCAAGTACGGCACCGGCACCGCCGCCCGGCTCTACGACCGCCCGGTGGCCGGCAAGACGGGCACCACGGACCAGTCGAAGTCCGTCTGGTTCAACGGGTTCACGCCGCAGCTCGCGGTCGCGGTCGACATGTTCAGGGAGGACAACGCCACCGTCACGATCCCCGGGTACGGCACGCAGTTCGGCGGCCAGTTGCCGGCGCAGATCTGGCGGGCGTTCATGACCGAGGCCATGGCGGGCAAGCCGGTGGAGGAGTTCCCCGAGCCGTCGGACTACGGCTGGGGACCCGACTACTCGGCGCCCGACGACAACCAGGACGTTCCCCAGCAGGACTACACGTCTCCGACGAACCCTAACGACTGGAACAGCACGCCTGGGCCCGACACCACCGATCCCACGATCACGGACCCGCCGTCGACCGATGCGCCGAGCGACAACGACGGGCAGAACGGGCAGCAGGACCAGCAGCCCGAGCAGACGGCGCCGCCGGCCACGCAGGCCCCCGTCCCCACGACGGGTGACGACACGGGGACCGACCCCACCACGGGCCGCCCGCAAACCGGCTAGCGGCTTACCCGGCCAGCTCGGCGCGGAGCTCCTCGACCGTGGTCACGGGCATGCGGCAGGTGAACCCCCTGCACACGTACGCGGCGGGCGCCCCGCCGACGAGCCCGCGCCCCTCCAGCAGCTCAGGGAAGTCGCCGGGGCCGCGGGCGACCACGAGCCCAGGCACGTCAGCCAGCAGCGCCTGCCTGTGCAGCGCCGCCGTACGCGGATCGTCGGCCGGGCCGACCACGGCCACCTCCACGGGTCCGTCCAGCGCCGCCCGCGCCACGGCCAGCCCCCAGCCCGCGAACCTGGCATGCCCCGTGGCGAGCACGGACACGGTGCCGAGCGCGGCGTGGGCGGCCTCCCTGTGCCGGGTGGAGCCGGTCAGCGCGCCGTAGGACAGCAGCGCGCCCGCGGCCGCGTACTGGCCGGACGGGGTGGCGTTGTCCGTGGGGTCCTGCGGCCGCTGGAAGAGCCGCTCGGCGTCGTCCGCCGTGTCGTAGAAGCCGCCCGCGCCGTCGGCGAACCTGTCGAGCACGGTGTCCAGCAGGGATCCCGCCAGCCGCAGCCACCTGACCTCGCCGGTCACGCCGTACAGGGAGATCAGGCCCTCGGCCAGGTTGGCGTAGTCGTCGAGCACGCCGGCGTTCGTCCCGGCCCTGCCGTCCTTGGAGGTACGCAGCAGCCTGCCGTCCACCACGTGCGTGCTCGCGAGCAGCTCGGCCGCGGCCGTGGCCGCCGCCACGAGGTCGGGCCGCTCGAACGCCACGCCGGTCTCCGCCAGCGCCGCGATGGCCAGGCCGTTCCACGAGGCCACGACCTTGTCGTCGCGCCCGGGGCGGACCCGCTGGTCCCTGGCGGCGAGCAGGCGCCCGCGGACGCCCGCGTAGCGCACGGCGTCGTCGGGGTCTCGCGGGAGCTGCAGCACGGACGCGCCGTGCTCGAACGTGCCGGTCACCGTCACCTCGAAGAGCTCCTGCGCCCAGCGGCGGTCGTCCTCGCCGAGCACGTCGCGAAGCTCCTCGGGGGTCCAGACGTAGAACTTGCCCTCCACGCCCTCGCTGTCGGCGTCGAGCGCCGAGGCGAACCCGCCCTCCTTCGTGCGCATCTCGCGCAGCATCCAGTCGGCCGTCTCCAGCGCCACCCGCCGCGCCAGCTCGCCGCCGCCCGCCTTCCACCAGTGCGTGTAGACGCGCAGCAGGAGCGCGTTGTCGTAGAGCATCTTCTCGAAGTGCGGCACGACCCACTCCGCGTCCACGCTGTAGCGCGCGAACCCGCCGCCGAGCTGGTCGTACATGCCGCCGCGGGCCATCGCCTCGAGCGTCTTGCCGCTCATCTCGCGCTCACCGGAGCGCAGCAGGAACTCCAGCGCCATGGACGGCGGGAACTTCGGCGCCCTGCCGAACCCGCCGTGCGCCGGATCGAACTCCTCGCGCAGACTCCGCATGGCCCGCGCCAGCGTCTCCTCGTTGGGCACGGCTCCGCCGGGCAGCGTCGTGCCCGCGTTGAGCGCCTCCACCACCTTGGCGCCCTGCTCCAGCACCGTCTCCCGGTCACCCACCCACACGTTGTGCACCTCGGTGAGCAGGCGCTGGAAGTGGGGGCGCGGGAAGTAGGTGCCGCAGTAGAACGGGTGGCCCTCTGGCGTCGCGAACACCGTCATCGGCCAGCCGCCCTGGCGGGTCATGGCCTGGGTGGCGCCCATGTAGACGGCGTCCACGTCCGGGCGCTCCTCGCGGTCGACCTTGATGTTGACGAAGTGCTCGTTCATGAGGCGCGCGGTGCCGGCGTCCTCGAAACTCTCGTGTGCCATTACGTGACACCAGTGACACGCCGAGTAGCCGACGCTGATGAGCAGCGGCACATCCCGCCGCCTGGCCTCCGCGAACGCCTCCTCGCCCCAGGGGTGCCAGTCCACGGGGTTGTCCGCGTGCTGGAGCAGATAAGGGCTCGTGGCGTCTTTCAAGCGGTTCATCAGGACCTCCCCTGATCAGCCTAGTCCGCCCCCGACGCGGCGGGCGGCTGACCCAGGAGGGCCGGACGGCGTAGGTTACGGGACGTGGATATGGACTTCGTCTGCGCCCACGCAGGACGCCCCGCGAGTGCCATCACGCGCCGGGACGTGGCACGCGCGCTGCTCGCCGTACCGTCAGGGGTGGCGCTCGTGGCGCTGCCCGACCTGCGACGGGCGATGATGTCGGCGGGCAACCCGCTGTCGCTCCCGTTCTGGGAGTCCGCCAAGGCCACGCTCGGCTCCATCGAGTCCGGCGTCGCCACGGTCGGGGACGTGCAGCGCTGGGTCGAGTCCACCGGCACCGAGCCGATACTCATGACGCCCAGCTACTTCGTCTGGCCGGAGGAGGACGAGCGCGGCCCCGTGGCGGAGGAGATGTTCGACCGGCTGGTCGCCCACCTGGAGAAGCGGGTGGAGGCCGGCGAGATCGACCCCGACGCGCTGGCCACGGGCGACCAGGAGGCCCGCAGGGCGTACGAGGAGCTGCAGGAGCGCTGGCTCGGCACGCCGCTGCCGGACGGCAGGGTGCCCGGGTTCGCGGTGAACGACGAGCAGGACGAGGAGCTGTTCGCGGCCTGGGACGAGGAGGAGGCGTTCGCGCTGGAGGAGCTGCGGCGCATCGTCGCGGGCCTGCCTAAACAGCCAGAGTTGCCGGCCGGCGAGCTGGAACAGGCCGCCGCGCGGCTGCGCGAGCTGCTCGCCCAGCCCGGCTATCCCGCCAACGTGCTGCGGGCCTGCGCCGGGTACGACGACGCACCGATGCCGGACGACGACCGCGAGCTGTGGCTGGCGGTGGCGGCGGGCATCGCGGGGCCGGTCTCGGACCTGTCGGAGAACGCGGACGTGCTGGAGGAGTTCGCCGATCTCGACAGGGAGCTCAGCCTGGAGGACGCCACGCTGGCAAACCTCTGCGCGATCCAGCACGCCGACTGGCTGGCCGGGGTGGCGGCGCTGACCAGGCTCGGCCCCGGCGTGCTCGCCTCGCCCGAGCGGATCGCGCGGCTCATCTCCGAGTCGGAGGACATCGACGTCGACGGCCAGGACGTCGACGACCTCGACGCGATCGAGGCGTTGTTCCTGTCGGTGGTGAGCCTGTGGGGCTATCTCGGCATCGTCGACGGGAGGGAGGTGCTCACCCCGCTGGGCTGGTGGGGGCTGCCCAAAGCTCTGGAACGAGCCTGGTCACCTGCTGCCGAATGAGGTGTCGACCAGTTCCTGGAACTCGGGGTGGCGCTCGATGTACTTGGCGACGTAAGGGCACAGGGGCACGACGCGCAGGCCGGTATCGGCGCTCGCCTGCAGCGCGTACCCGACCAGCTTGCTCGCCAGCCCCTGCCCCTCGTACGCGGGCAGCACCTCGGTGTGCGTGAACACGATCTTGGTGGGCAGCAGCCGGTAGTCGGCGAACCCGGCGACCTTGCCGTCCACCAGAACCTCGAACCGGCTCTCCGTCGAGTTGTCGACCACTTCGAGCGACATCTACTCGGCCTTCTTGTCGTCCGTGTCGCCCTCGTGCGGCACCTGGATCTTCGACATCTGCTTGTTCATCGACTTGATCAGGAAGTAGAGGGCGAACCCGAGAAAGGCGACCACGAGGAAGCCGAGCAGGCCCGGACTCACCTCACCTGCTGCTAGAACGTTCACAGTTCCAGTCTGCCACCGGGGGCGGGTGGTCCCGTCAGTGGCAGGCGGGGGAGACGTCCTCGGCGTGGATGCCGGCGAACAGGTCGTCCTCGGGCAGCTCGGTGTCCACCAGCGAGCGCGCGAGGTGGTAGTCCTCGGTCGGCCAGATCTCCTGCTGCAGCTCGCGCGGGCAGACGAACCACCAGCTGTCGGGGTCGATCTGGGTGGCGTGGGCCAGCAGGGCCTGGTCGCGGATCTCGAAGTAGTCGCCGCACGGCACCCGCGTGGTCACCGGCCACTTGGCCGGGCGGTCCTCCCAGCGGGCGATCCAGTCGGCGTAAGGGGAGCCGAGGCCGCGCGAGGTCATCGCCTCGTGCAGCGCCTCGAAACGCTCCTTGGTGAAGCCCATCTGGTAGTAGAGCTTGAGCGGCTGCCAGGGGTCGCCCGTGCCCGGGTAGCGGTCGGGGTCGCCGGCCGCCTCGAAGGCCTCCACGGAGACCTTGTTGGTCATGATGTGGTCGGGGTGCGGGTAGCCGCCGTCGTCGTCGTACGTGATGATCACATGCGGCCTGAACTCGCGTACGGCCGCCACCAGCGGCGCCGCGGCGTCCTCCAGCTTCTGCACGGCGAAGCAGCCCTCGGGCAGCGCCTCGTCCTCGTTCTCCGGCAGGCCGGAGTCGACGAAGCCCAGGAAACGCTGCTGCACGCCGAGGATCTCGCGGGCCCGGTCCATCTCGGCCTTGCGCACCGCGGCGATGTTGGCCACGATCTCGGGCCGGTCCATCTTCGGGTTGAGCACGGAGCCGCGCTCACCGCCCGTGAGGGTACAGACCAGCACTTCCACGCCTTCGCGCACGTAACGCGCCATTGTGGCGGCGCCCTTGCTCGACTCGTCATCGGGGTGGGCGTGGACGGCCATCAGCCTCAGCGGTGCACTCACGGGCTCGATGTCTCCTCAGTAGGGACCGGTCACTCGCCCAGAGAGGCTAGTTTCTGCTGGGCGGTCGCGAGGGCACACCCCCCGCGGGCGACAATTGTCTCGGATAACGCTCAGGGAGTGCAGGGAGATTCCGCCATGGCGACCAGAGATGTCGAGAACGGGCCAGTTCTCGGCACACCCGACGAGTTCCAGGACCGTCCCAAGCGAGGCGGCCGGCTCGTCGTCCACGTCGTGATCGGCGTGCTGGTGGCCATCATCGCCGGTGGCTGGGGATACGTCATGTGGTCGATGACGGCGGGCGGCTCTGAGGCGCCGGCGCAGGTGGTGACGTTCAAGGTGGAAAGCGCGAATCGCGCGGAGATCACCTTTGAGGTGTACAAGCCAGACGATAGGGTGGCGGTCTGCCGGATCAGGGCGCTGGACGTCTATCACGCGGAAGTGGGCAGCAAGGAAGTAAGAATCCCGGCTGGTGGGGGTAGTAAGCAGATCAAGGAAAGCCTCGACACGAGCGGTGAGGCCACTTCCGTCCACGTCCAGTACTGCAATCTCGTATAGTGAGACATTTGGGGAAGCGTTGGAGCGGTTGACTTGTTAGCCTTTCGCAATTCAACCACACGTAACCTCAAGTGACCTCAGGGCCCCCTAGGCAAGCAAGGAGAACCCGTGGCCGACTCTCGCGATGAGAACGTCACATGGCTGACGCAGGAGGCGTACGACCGCCTGAAGGCGGAGTACGAATATCTCTCTGGCCCCGGGCGCGTCGACATCGCCAAGAAGATCGAAGCCGCCCGTGAAGAGGGCGACCTGCGTGAGAACGGTGGCTACCACGCCGCCAAGGACGAGCAGGGCAAGATGGAGGCCCGCATCTTCCATCTCCGGCAGATTCTCGACAACGCCCAGGTGGGAGAGGCCCCCAAGGCTGAGGGCGTCGTCGGCCCCGGCATGACCGTGACCATCCGGTTCGTCGGCGACGACGACGAGGTCACCTTCCTGCTCGCCTCCCGCGAGGAGAGCGGAGCGCCAATCGACGTCTACTCGCCGAAGTCCCCCCTGGGCGCGGCGATCAACGGGAAGAAGATCGGGGAGAAGGCGACCTACTCCCTGCCCAACGGACGGCAGAACACCGTCGAGATCCTCGAGGCAGTGCCGTACATCGGGAACTGACTCCCCCGCAGGACGACCGCCGGGCCCACGTTGGCCCGGCGGATTTTTCGCATGCCTCCGGGATCCGGCAGGATCTCAGCTTCCTGGTCAAGTCTCGTAAGCGGCGCGACACCTACAAGCTGGTGCCGTTCATCGTGGTGGCGCTGGTCGCGGTGCTGACCGCCGACGTGCTGCTGCTCACGAGATCCGGTCTGGAGGCCGGGCAGCCTGTACGCGCCCAGGCCACGCCCAAGTCGACGCTCATGGCGCAGCAGCAGCGCCGGCCGCAGCAGCAGCAACAGCAGCAGCCGCCGGCGCAGCAGCAGCCCGCCGAGACGATCCAGCCCGTGACGCCGCTGAAGAAGCTGCACAAGCCCAACTTGTTCGTGCTCACCCGCAAGCCGTTCACCAACGAGCTGTTACGGAAGGTCGCCAAGCTGCGCGGGGTGCGCGCACTCGAGCTGGCCGACGCGGCGTCGATCACGCTCGACGGCAAGCGGGTGCAGACACTGGCGGTCAACCCGTCCACGTTTCGCTCGTACACGCCCAAGGTGACCGCTTCATCCGACGCGCTCTGGCAGAACGTCGCGGCCGGTGACGTGGCCGTGTCGTTCGTGCTGGGCAACGACGGCGGGCTCGCGCTGCACAGGCGGGTGGCGGGCCCGGTGGGGACGCTGCGGATCGGCGCGTACGCCACCACCGGATTCGGCGCGGTGGACGCCGTCGTGTCCAAGGACGTGGGCCGCACGCTGGGGCTGCCCCGCGACAACGCGCTCATCGTGAGCGCCCCGGACAGCAACTCCGACACGCTGCGCAAGGCCATACTCGAGGCGCTGCCCAAGGGCGCGCAGGTGGCGATGGTCAACCCCGTGCTGCCCAAGCCGCAGCAGACCAAGGCGCGGAGCTGGCCCGCGGGGTCGTTCATGACCGGCGACCAGATCACCGTGGCACTGAAGGCGGCCGCCTCCAAGCTGGGCAGGCCGTACGTGTGGGGCGCCGAGGGGCCCGACACGTTCGACTGCTCCGGCCTGGTCCAGTGGGCCTTCGCCCGGGCGGGGGTGCGGATGCCCCGGGTGACGCACCAGCAGTGGGTGGCCGGTCCCCAGGTTCCGTTGTCGCAGGCCCAGCCGGGTGATCTGATCTTCTGGCGCCTAGATCCGACTAATCCGGACTACATCTCCCATGTGGCGATTTATTGGGGTAACGGGAAAATGATCCAGGCGCCGCGTACCGGCGACGTGGTCAAGATCTCCCCGGTCCACACCCGCAACCTGGCGGGCGTCGTCCGCGTCAGCCCCGTCATGGCGGTCAAGGTCCGCTAACCCGGCGTTCTGACGATCGTCCCGTCTTCCCACCCACCGCGCCGTCGCGCGATGCCGTGCGGCGCTGGCCAGTGCCGGAAGCTGCGCGTGTTCGGTGCGTGCATTCTGTCTGCAACTGTGTAATGGTGATTACATGGCAACAGACAACGAGACAGCACAGATTCACGGCTGGTTCACCGGGCGGTTGCCCGAAGGGTGGTTCACCGGGGCGCCGGAGATCGTCAGGGACCGCGAGGAGATCGCGGTGCTCGGCACGCTGCCCGATCCCCCCGACGACGTGTCCGAGACGGAGCGGGCCGCGCTGATCGAAGGGCTGGCCAGGAGGTTCAGGGAAGAGACGCGGGAGCGGCGGATCGAGATCGCCAGGGAGGCCGAGCGCAAGTTCCGGCAGAAGGTGTCCTGGGGGGTGGTCTGCGGTGGTGAGACTGTGATGTTCACCACGCTCTCCGTGCCCGTGATGACCAGGTTGCGCCAGACCGAGCGGCAGGTCCTCGACACGCTGGTGGCGGCAGGAGTGGCCCGGAGCCGCAGTGACGCGCTTGCCTGGTGTGTCCGATTGGTCGGAAAGCACACCGACACCTGGCTGGCGGATCTGCGGGACGCTCTCCAGCATGTCGACCGGGTTCGCTCGGCGGGGCCGGACGTCAATTCCTGAGACGGTCCAGCGGAAACGGTCGCGGAAATGGACTAAACCACTTGGGAAATTGGTTTAGACCAGCACAATTGGACTGGACCACTGCGGGATAATTCTCTTTTAAATCCGCTCCGCGTGGGTAGGCTCCCCCAATCGTCAGGGCCGCTGCCTGCGACGACGGCCAAAGCCAACAGGTCTACGCCAATTGGCCTTTTGCCGCTTCGTCGTTAATGATGACTGGGCCCTGAGAGAGTGGAGGAGTCGCAGTCGTGTCCGTTTCCGTGGAAGTGCCCGCACCGACCAGCAATAGCGAATTGGCCGCGTGGGTGAAGGAGATCGCCGCCCTGACCCAGCCAGACCGGATCGAGTGGTGCGACGGGTCTGAGGAGGAGTGGACGCGCCTGACCAACCTCCTCGTGGAGCAGGGCACGTTCACGCGGCTGGCCGCCCGGCCCAACAGCTTCTACGCCACGTCCGATCCCAGCGACGTGGCCAGGGTCGAGGACCGTACCTTCATCTGCTCCGAGCGCGAGGAGGACGCGGGGCCCACCAACAACTGGATCGCTCCGGACGAGATGCGCCGGACGTTCGGGCAGCTGTTCAAGGGCTGCATGCGCGGCCGCACGATGTACATCGTCCCGTTCTGCATGGGCCCGCTCGGCGGCGAGATCTCGCAGCTCGGCGTCGAGATCACCGACTCGCCGTACGTCGCCGTCTCCATGCGGATCATGACGAGGATGGGCGACAGGGCGCTCCAGCTCATCGAGGAAAGGGGCGAGTTCGTCAAGGCTGTTCACTCCGTGGGCGCGCCGCTGGCGCCGCACCAGGAGGACGTGCCCTGGCCGTGCAGCTCGACCAAGTACATCAGCCACTTCCCGGAGACCCGCGAGATCTGGTCGTACGGCTCCGGCTACGGCGGCAACGCCCTGCTCGGCAAGAAGTGCTACGCCCTGCGCATCGCCAGCGTCATGGCCCGCGACGAGGGCTGGATGGCCGAGCACATGCTGATACTCAAGCTCACCCCGCCCTCCGGCGAGACCCGCTACATCGCCGCGGCCTTCCCGAGCGCCTGCGGCAAGACCAACCTCGCCATGCTCCAGCCCACGATCCCCGGCTGGAAGGTCGAGACGATCGGTGACGACATCGCGTGGATGCGCTTCGGCGACGACGGCCGCCTCTACGCGATCAACCCGGAGGCCGGCTTCTTCGGCGTCGCGCCCGGCACCGGCCAGGTGACCAACGCCAACGCGATCAAGACGCTCTGGGGCAACAGCATCTTCACCAACGTCGCGCTCACCGACGACGGCGACGTGTGGTGGGAGGGGCTGACCGAGGAGCCGCCGGCACACCTGACCGACTGGAAGGGCCGTTCCTGGACGCCCGAGAGCGGCGAGCCGGCCGCCCACCCGAACGCCCGCTTCACCACCCCGGCCTCCCAGTGCCCGACCATCGCACCCGAATGGCAGGACCCCAAGGGCGTGCCCATCTCGGCGATCTTGTTCGGCGGTCGCCGCGCCACCGCCGTACCTCTGGTGACGGAGTCGCTGAGCTGGGAGCACGGCGTCTTCCTCGGAGCCAACGTCGCCTCCGAGAAGACCGCCGCGGCCGAGGGCAAGGTCGGCGAGCTGCGCTACGACCCGTTCGCCATGTTGCCGTTCTGCGGCTACAACATGGGCGACTACTTCGACCACTGGCTCGACATCGGCCGCCGCAAGGGCGCCGAACTGCCCCGGATCTACTACGTCAACTGGTTCCGCAAGGACGCCGAGGGCAGGTTCATCTGGCCGGGCTTCGGCGAGAACAGCCGCGTGCTGAAGTGGATCGTCGACCGGCTCAACGGCGAGGCCAGTGCCGTGCCGACGGCGATCGGCCTGCTGCCGGCCGACCTCGACACCGAGGGCCTGGACCTGTCCGAGGAGGACCTGCACACGCTGCTGTCGGTCGACAAGGACGTGTGGCGCGAGGAGGCGTCGCTGATCCCGGCCCACTTCGACAAGTTCGGCTCGCATCTGCCCAAGGAGCTGTGGGACGAGTACAACGCCCTGCTCGACCGGCTCGGCTGACCCCTCGTTTGCGGTACGGCGGCGCCGTCTGATTTGACGGCGCCGCCGTGCTGTCCCGGCAGTTTGAAAAAGTGCCGGTAATCTAAATGAGCAGAACGAAACCTTTACCGTCCCTTTACGCGTCTCTTCGGTAACCAGCCTGATCGGCTGCACGGAGGGAGGCCGTAATGGACCTTGTCCTGCTGATTCTCTCGGTGGCCCTGGCGGCGATCGCCGTCACCATCGCCTCCGCGATCAAACGCGAGCATGCCGCCACCCGGGCGGCCGCGGCCGGAGCCCGCGCTCGCAACCTCGATCACTACGAGCTCGCCTATCTGGCGGGCGGGCCTGCGCGGGTGGCCGATACGGCCCTCACGCTCCTGGTCGAGAGTGGAGCCCTGCGCGTGTCACGGGGGCCGCGCTTCCACCCCCTCTCCAAGAGATCCGCCACGGACGACCCCATCGAGCGGGAGACGATCACCGCAGTCGCGCGGAACGGCGGCCCGTCGAGGTTCCTGGTGAACCAGGCGGTGAGCCGTGGCCCGGCCATGGGAGAGCTCGAGCGCCGTCTCGCCGAGCTGGGCCTGATCGTGTCCGACGTCCGTCTCGCCCGGCTCAGGCGGCTGGCCGCCGGGCTGAGGGTGGTAGCGGTCCTGGCGGTCGCCGGGATCGCGGTTGCACTCGCCGGAGGTCCGGCACTGCTCTCGATGCTCGCCCTGCTCGTCCTGGTGGCGGCCGGGATCGGCGCGGTGGTCGCGCTCGCCGGCGACAGGAGGTTCAGGCGGGCCGCGCTCACCGCCGACGGGACGGAGGAGCTGGACCGGGCCAGGAAGGCGCATCCGGCGGGCTCGGGGAACGGGCGGGTGCACATCGCGTTGCACGGTCACTGGGCGCTACGCGACTCTGACCTGAGCAGGGCGCTGGACGACTACGTCCCGCCGGCCGCGCCTCGTCGCACGCGGCGGTCGACGTCCAGCAGCAGCAGTGGCGGCGGCTCCTACGCCGGTTGCGGCGGATCGGCCCACAGCGGGTCGGGCTGCGGCAGCGGCTCCTCTGGCTGCGGCGGCGGGAGCGGATGCGGCGGCGGTGGTTGCGGGGGCGGAGGGAGCTGACATGTCCCAGCCGGAGGCGGGACGGCGGGCCGTCCCAGAGAGCGAGCCGAGGACCGAGCTCGGGGTGGGCATCGGCTGGCGGGCCGAGCTGGATCTGTCGATCGAGCGGATGCCCGGCGTCGACTTCCTCGAAGTGGTCGCCGAGCACATCAATCCCGCTGACCTGCCCGAGTCGTTACGTCTGCTGCGTGCCAGGGGCCTGCCGGTGATCCCGCATGGCGTGTCGCTGGGGGTCGGCGGCGCCGAGCCGCCCTCGCCGGCCCGGCTGGCCCACCTGGCCGCCTGCGCGCAGGCGCTGGACTCGCCGCTGGTCAGCGAGCACCTGGCGTTCGTACGGGGCGGTGGGCTGGAGGCCGGGCACCTGCTGCCCGTGCCCCGCACACGCGAGTCGCTGCGGGTCATCACGGAGAACGTACGCCGGGCGCAGGACGCGCTGCCGGTGCCGCTGGCCCTGGAGAACGTGGCCGCGATCTTCGGCTGGCCCGACGACGAGCTGACCGAGGCCCAGTTCCTCGCCGAACTGGTCGAGCGCACCGGGGTCGGGTTGCTGATCGATGTGGCCAACCTCTACACCAACCAGGTCAACCTGGGCCTGTCGGCCGTGGCCGCGCTCGACGCGCTCCCGCTCGAGCACCTCGCGTACGTCCATGTGGCCGGAGGAGAGGAGCATCACGGGATCTGGCACGACACGCACACCGCCGCCGCGCCCCAGGCCGTCCTCGACGTCCTCACCGAGCTGTGCGCCCGAGCCACCCCGCCGGGCGTGCTGCTGGAGTGGGACGACGCGTATCCGAGCGACGCGGCCCTGGTGAGCGAGCTGTCCAGGATCAGGGCCGCGATGTCCCTGGGCCGGGAGGCCGGATGACCGGCGAACCCGACCTCGCGGAGGCTCGGCGGCGGCTGGCGGAGGCGCAGGGGCGGGTGGTGGCGGCCCTCGTCGCGGGGGCCGCCGTGCCGGCGGGATTCGATCCCGATCGGATGCGCGTGCAGGCGTTGAGCCTCATCGCCAAGCGGCGCGGCATCGTGGCCAGGCTCCGGCCCGACGCTGCCGCCGCGGCCGGCGCCGACCTGGCCGCGGAGTTCGCCGCCTACGCCCGCTCCCGCAGCGCGCCGCCGCCCGGCTACCGCGCCGACGCCGACGATTTCGCCGCCTGGCTGCGCGACCGCGGCCGCATGCCCGACCCGCCCCGCAAGCCCCGATGGTGGTCCCGCTTACTCCCTTAGCTGGGCGGGAGCGGATCCGGCAAAGGCGGTTTAGCCGACATTGGGCCGGAAACCGTGAGGGAATGGGGGGACTGCGTTGCGTCGACGGATCTTTTCTGACCGTCACGCCGGTGGCATGCAAGGACAGCGTCGGCACGCCGTACGAGGTCACCCTCGAGCTCCATCGGGACGGCACACCGTACGGGAGCGTCGGAGAGCGGTGTGGCTGGCTGCTCGCGCGACTGGCGCGCGGCGTGGACGACGCCCGCGCGGGTCGGGGCGCGGCCAGGCGGTGGACCGACCCGGACGACAGGTTCCCCGACGAGGAGCCGGACAGCGAGCTGTTCTCCTTCCGCTACCGCACCAGAGCGGGCCTGGTGGGCGGCGGCGAGTTGCGCTGCCAGCTCAGGACCATCCCCGTGTGGCAGGCGGCCAAGGGCCAGTGGCGGCTGACCAGGAGGGCGTACGTGGAGGCGTGGGGCTCGACGGGCGTGGGCATGCGTGCGGTGCTGACGTCGGCCGAGCTGGCGAAGTTCGTACGAGGTCTCGTGAACGAGGCTGAGGGATGTCTAGAAGGTAGAGATCTGGCGAGGAATCCGATAGAAGGAGCAGGCACAGGCGAATCGCGGTGATAATTGCCTGTTGGGTCAAGCGACCAAAGGCGACCGCTGGGGAGGAACTCCGTGGGCCTGCGCGATCTGGTCTACCGGCTGTATGAGCACCGGCTGGAGTCCAAGCTGTCGAAGGACAGCATCCCCCGGCATGTCGGGGTCATCATCGACGGCAACCGCCGCTGGGCGCGCGCGATGGGCATGCGGGACGTCGCCAGCGGCCATCGCAAGGGCGCCGACAAGATCTCCGAGCTCCTCGGCTGGTGCCGCGAGACCGGCGTCGAGGTCGTCACGGTGTGGATGTTGTCCAACGACAACCTCAACCGGCCGAAGGAGGAGCTGGAGCCGCTGCTGCGCATCATCGAGGACGTGACGCAGGAGCTGGTGGAGGAGGGCTGGCGGATCAGCCCGGTCGGCGCGCTCGACCTCCTGCCCGACCGAACGGCGAATGTCCTAAAAAATGCAAAGGAAGCGTCATCACACCGTCCGGGCCTGATTGTGAACGTTGCAGTTGGGTATGGAGGAAGACGTGAGATTGCCGATGCGGTGCGCTCACTGCTCCAAGAGCACGCGAGCAGGGGAGCGAGCATCGAGGACCTCGTCGAGGTGCTCGATGTGGAGCACATCGCGGAGCATCTTTACACTCGCGGCCAACCCGACCCGGACCTCCTCATCCGGACCTCGGGCGAGCAGCGTCTGTCCGGCTTCATGCTCTGGCAGAGCGCTCACTCTGAGTTCTACTTCCACGAGGCCTACTGGCCTGACTTCCGCAGGGTCGACTTCCTGCGGGCGCTGCGCGACTACGCTGCGAGACACCGACGTTACGGTTCATGAGGCGACAAACGGGCATTCAGAACCTAACGTAGTAAATATCCGGCCGAAGGTCGGATATTTCGGAGAGGGCCCGCCTTTGCACCATGATCTGCCGAGGGGGCCGGAAACCGGCGCCGACGGCGGCTCGCGGTCGGGGAAGCGGGTCCGGTCCGATTCCCGCCTCGTCTGCAGGGTGCCCGCCCCAATGGGCGCCCGGGGGAGAACGTGTGGCAGTGTCCTCGAGCAACCCTACTCACCAGTCGGCCAAGCGGACGTACGTGCTGGACACCTCGGTCTTGCTGGCCGACCCGGCGGCAATGACCCGCTTCGCCGAGCACGACGTGGTCCTTCCCATCGTGGTCATCACCGAGCTGGAGGGAAAGCGGCACCATCCCGAGCTCGGCTACTTCGCGCGGAAGGCCCTGCGCTACCTCGACGACCTGCGGATCCAGTACGGCAGGCTCGACGAGCAGATGCCTACGGGGGACGGCACGATCAGGGTTGAGCTCAATCACAGCGATCCCTCCATTCTGCCCGTGGGGTTCCGCCTGGGCGACAACGACACACGCATCCTGACCGTGGCCCGCTCGCTGGCCGCCGAGGGCTGCGACGTCGTGCTCGTGTCCAAAGACCTGCCGCTGCGGGTCAAGGCGGCCTCGATCGGCCTGGCGGCCGAGGAGTACCGCGCCGAGCTCGTGCACGAGTCCGGCTGGACCGGGATGGCCGAGGTCCAGGTGACCGCCGAGGACGTCGACTCGCTCTTCGACCAGGGCACCGCCGACGTCGAGGAGGCCAGGGACCTGCCGACGCACACCGGCCTGCGGCTGCTGTCGGCCAAGGGCTCGGCGCTCGGCCGGGTGCAGCCGGACAAGTCGGTACGGCTCGTCCGCGGCGACCGCGAGGTGTTCGGCCTGCACGGCCGCTCCGCCGAGCAGCGCATCGCGCTCGACCTGCTGATGGACCCGGAGATCGGCATCGTCTCGCTGGGCGGCCGGGCCGGCACCGGCAAGTCGGCGCTGGCGCTCTGCGCGGGCCTGGAGGCGGTCCTGGAGCGCCGCCAGCACCGCAAGGTGGTCGTCTTCCGCCCGCTCTACGCCGTGGGCGGCCAGGAGCTCGGCTACCTGCCGGGCACCGAGGGCGAGAAGATGGGCCCGTGGGCGCAGGCGGTCTACGACACGCTCGGCGCGATCACCTCACCCGAGGTCATCGAGGAGGTGCTCGACAGGGGCATGCTGGAGGTGCTCCCGCTGACGCACATTCGCGGCCGGTCGCTGCACGACGCGTTCGTGATCGTGGACGAGGCCCAGTCGCTGGAGCGCGGGGTGCTGCTGACCGTGCTGAGCAGGATCGGCGCCAACTCGCGGGTCGTGCTCACCCACGACATCGCCCAGCGCGACAACCTCCGGGTCGGCCGGCATGACGGCGTGGTGGCGGTCGTGGAGAAGCTCAAGGGCCACCCGCTCTTCGCACACGTCACGCTGACCCGCTCTGAGCGCTCTCCGATCGCCGCGCTGGTGACGGAGATGCTGGAGGATCTGAGCCTCTGACAGCTCACTTGAGTTCGGGACAGGTGTACCGCCCCTCCGACCTGGAGGGGCGGTTCTCGTTCTCGCGGACGATCTTGACCAGCTCGAACGCCGCGTCCTGCTGGGCCGTGCAGACGATCTGCGCCTTGCCGAGCCTGGTCAGCGTGCCGTCGCCCCTGATGTAGACGGTCAGCGTCGAGGTGCGCGGCAGCTGGACCTCGTCCCGCTGCACGGGGTTCAGCGAGTCCTTGATCCCCAGGTACGTGAAGCCGCGCAGCGCGGTGTCCCGGTCGCCGAGCGGCTGCGTGGAGGCCGCGAACAGCGCGCCGAGCAGGCTGCCCACGGTGTCGTTCTCGACGTCGGCCGGCTCCAGGGCGAGCTTGCCGTCCCTGATCAGGTAGATCGTCTTGGACGGCGGCGGGACCTTGATGGTGGGCACGTTGCCGCGATCCTGGACGTCCGTGGGCGAGATGCCGCAGGCCGCCAGGGCCAGCAGGCAGATGAACGACACTACGCGGATGGCCGTCATGAGTGCGGAAGCCAGACCGTGAACAGGGTGCCGGGGCTCTGGGGGCGTACGGAGATCGTGCCGCCGTGGAGGTGGACGTTCGCCCTGGCGATCGCGAGGCCGAGGCCGCTGCCCTGGCTGCGGGCCCGGCCCGCGCCCGCCTTGAAGAAGCGGTCGAAGACGTGCGGCATGGCCTCGGGCGGGATGCCCTTGCCGTGGTCGCGCACCTTCACCTCCAGGCCGTTCTCCGTGCCCCTGGCGCTGACCACGACCGGGGGCTTGCCGTGCTTGAGCGCGTTGCCGACCAGGTTGGCCACGATGACATCGAACCTCCTCGGATCGAGGTTCACGGTCAAGCCCTGGGAGGCCTTCACTGCCACCCGGTCGCTCCAGCCGCGTACCTCGAGGCAGTCCATGACGGCGTCGGCCACGTTCACCGGCTCGAGGTTGAGCGTGGCCGTGCCCGCGTCGAAGCGGCTGATCTCGATGAGGTGCTCGACCAGCTCGCGCAGGCGCTCGATCTCGCTGAGCACCAGCCGCACGGCCTCCGCCGGCGCCTCGGGCAGCCGGTTGGCCTCCTCCGACAGCATGTCGGCCACGGCCGTCATCGCGGTCAGGGGCGTACGGAGCTCGTGCGAGACGTCCGCCACGAACCGGCGCGACATGGCCTCCAGGGCGCGCAGCTCCGACACGCTCAGCTCCAGCGCCGCGGCCGCGTCGTTGAACCTGGCGGTCAGCTCGGCCAGCTCGTCCTGCCCGTGGACGGGCAGGCGGGTGTCGAGCCTGCCCTGGCCGAGCGCCTGCGCGGCCGCGCTGAGCCGCCGGACCGGCAGCAGCACCTGCCTGGCCGACAGCAGCGCCACGACTAAGGCGATCAGCACGATGGCCGCGCCGCCCTGAATGAGCGTGGTCCTGAGCGTGTCTAGCTGGCTCTCGTCGTCGTGCATCGGGAAGAAGACGAACGCGCGCAGCCCAGTGGCCTCTGGCACGCCGCCGTTGTCGCGGTAGACCTCGGCGCCGACGATGAGCCAGAGCTGGTCATCGATGATCTTGCGCTGGGTGACGACGCTCTGCTTGGCCCGGCCGTAGAGCTCGTTGGGCACGTCGTTCATGGTCAAGGGGCCCTCGGTGGAGACCATGTTGCCGTACTCGACCAGCACGCTTCTGCCCGGCCCGCTCAGCGCGGCGGTCACGCGCTCCAAATCCTTGGTCGTCGGCGCGGCCTCGCCCGGCTGGAGCTTGCCGACGGGGAACGTGATGCCGCTCAGCTCCCTGGTGACCAGGTCGAGCGAGGTGTTCTCGGCCCGGGTCACGAGCGCGGTCTTGGCGAGCTCGAAGCCGATGGTGGCGACCAGCGTCGACGCGGTGACGGCGACGAGCGTGAACGTGATGACGAGGCGGGCGCGCAGCCCGGTGGGCAGCGGGATCACGGAGGGCTGAATCGGTAGCCGAACCCGCGCACCGTGTGGATGAACACGGGCTCGGCCGGCTTCGGCTCGATCTTCGCGCGGATCCGCTGCACGCAGGCGTCCACCAGCCGCGAGTCGGCGATGTGCGTGTGGTCCCACACCGCACGCAGCAGGTAGCGGCGGTTAAGCACCTGGCCCGGGTGCCGGACGAGCTCCAGCAGCAGCCGCAGCTCGGTCGGCGTCAGGTGGATCTCCTTGTCGGCCAGCGTGACCTTGAGCGCGCCCCGGTCGATCACGAGGTCGCCGAAGGTGATGCGATCGGAGGCGGCGGACTCGGCCCTGCGCAGGATGGCGCGGATGCGCGCGTCCAGGACCCTGGGCTCGACCGGCTTGACCACGTAGTCGTCGGCGCCGGCCTCCAGCCCGACCACCACGTCCAGGTCGTCGCCGCGGGCCGTCAGCAGGATGACGGGCAGCTGGTCGAGCTTGCGTACGCGGCGGCACACCTCGATCCCGTCGATACCCGGCAGCATCACGTCGAGGATCGCGATCTCCGGGCGGCGGGCCCTGATGTGGTCGAGCGCCTCCTCGCCCGTCGCATAGGACGTGACGGAGTGCCCCTGCCGGGTCAGTGCCAGCTCTAGAGCGGTACGGACGGAGGGGTCGTCTTCAACAAGGAGGATGCCGGCCACGCGCACATTATTATTCCATGTCCCGAATGCCCGAACTAAGTCACCAAACTGTGACATGTCGCGGACGGGATCCCGAAGTAGGCACGGCACCCTGGAACTGGCTTCCCTTCGGTTACGGGTGCCCGAAGGGAAGCCTGGGGCCCGTGTGACGAAAATCACACCGTTTCGAAACGTCATGCTTACCTGCCGGTTAATCAATGTAGAGCCAAGCGATTACCGCGTTTCGGTTGCCAACCACCCCCCAGGACAGGGCAAGCTCATGGTTCGTGAGCCCCGGTCCGCAGTTGAGTGAGCGCCCGCCGAAGGAAGATCTGCCCTCGGCACGTCGGCCTGCGCGTTTGACCCCGAAGCGCATCGTCGTCATCGCCGCCTCGCTGGTGGTCGTCGTCGGCGGAGGCGGCTTCGTCGCCTACCGCGCGATCCAGAACGCCAACAGGCCGGCCGGCGACACCTTCACGGCGGAGCAGCTCGGCTCCATCCTCAACGGCGACCCCTACGTGCCCGACCCCAAGAGCGACGCGCTCAAGAACGCGGCCCAGCAGGCATACAAGGCGGACCAGCTGAAGAAGGGCCGCACCGGCGCGAGCAAGAAGGGCGACCTCGACTGGGTCGTGCCCAAGAGGGCGCCGGGCGGCGACGGGTTTCCCGCCATGAACTTCCCGCCCGGCAGCGATCCCTCGCCAGGCAGCAACAAGGCCACCGCCAAGGCCATGCTCGCCTCCTACGGCTGGGGCGACGACCAGTGGGGCTGCCTGGAGCGGCTCTGGCACAAGGAGAGCGGCTGGAACGAGCGGGCGATGAACCGCTACTCCGGCGCGTACGGCATCCCGCAGTCCCTGCCCGGCACCAAGATGGCCAGCGCGGGCGCCGACTGGCAGACCAATGCCGAGACCCAGATCAAGTGGGGCCTCGGCTATATCAAGGGCCGTTACGGCACGCCGTGCGCTGCCTGGGGCCATTCACAGTCGGTGGGTTGGTATTAGAGGGTCAACTTTCCTTCTCTAATCGGCAAGCCGCCGCGCCGGACGGGGTAGGTCCGCGCACGCTGGCCGCATGGGTGTGAAGGTCAGTGTGATCGTCAATGTCCACAATCCGGGTGGCACCGCCAACGCGTGCATCCGTTCGGCCGTGGAGCAGACCATGCCCGCGGACGAATATCAAGTGATCTTCGTGGACGACGGCTCCACGGACGGGATCGGAGAGCGGCTCGACACCATCGCCGCGGCCCGCCGGAACGTCCGCGTGCTGCACCTGCCGCACACCGGCTCCGCCATGCGCGGACGCAACGTGGGCCTCGCGGCCGCGGTCGGCGAGTACGTGTACTTCCTCGACCAGGGTGACCGGCTGGAGAAGGACGCGATCGCCCGCATGTACGAGCGTGCCGTGGAGACCGACGCCGACATCCTGATCGGCCGCCTGATCCGGGACTTCGGGCCGCCGATGACCGCCTTCGAGCGCGGCACGGCCCGCGCCGACATCCTGCGCGACCGGCTGCTCAGCCTGCTCGCGCCGCAGCAGCTCTACCGCCGCGCCTTCCTGGAGGAGCACGAGCTGGGCTTCGCCGTGCCCGGCGGCCGGATGGCCGAGCAGGCGTTCGTAATGCGGGCCTACCTGCGGGCCAAGGTCATCGCCGTGCTGTCCGAGCACATCTGCTGCCACCTCGGCGAGCCGCGCGGGGACGAGGAGGAGCCGCGGGCGATGGTCAAGGAGCTGATCGGGCTCCTCGACGACATCGACACCTACGTCGGCGAGGGCCGCCAGCGCGACCGCATGTACGCCCACTGGTTCCGGTACGCCGTCCTGCGCCCGCTGCTGACCGCCAGGTTCGCCAACTCCTCCGTCGATCGCGGCCTGCACTTCCGGGTGGTGCAGGAACTCGTCACGGAGCGGTTCCCCGCGCGGCTCGACCGCTACCTGCCGGTCCAGCTCCGCGTGCTGGCCGCGTACGTCCGCATGGGACGCCTGGACCAGATCGTGCTCCTGTCGAACTCCTCCAAGCGTGCCGGGCTCCGCGCCGACCTGACCGAGGTGCGCTGGGACGCCCATGTGCTGGTGCTCGGGCTGACCGTGGAGGTCCTGGCGGGCGACGGCACGCTCGACAGGTACCGCATGCAGGGCGAGCGCGTGCACTGGATACCGCCGCGCGCGCTGGAGACCGGCTCGCTCGACGACAGCGTCACCGACATCACCGACGCGGTTAAGCGGGCCCGGGTCGAGCTCTACGTGCGCCACTCCGAGACCGGCGCGATCCACTTCCTGCCGATGACGCAGCACGTGGAGCGCGTGCCCGACGGCCGCAGCAAGATCAGGGTGCAGGTCAGGGGCGAGGGCCGGCTCGACGTGACGAAAGCCGCGCACGGCGAGCCGCTCAAACCTGGCCAGTGGGAGGTGCACGTCCGCATGTTCGGGGGCGCGAACCAGGCCAGGAGCCGGGTCGGGCGCTCCGACGGCCCGCTCAACTGCCTGGGCGTGCTGGCCCAGCGCCCCAGGGTACGGCTGGTGGTGCCGTGCTGGACCGACCACGGCGAGCTGGGCCTGGCCGTCGAGCCGCGCTCGTTCCCCGAGTCGATCGCGCTGGTGTCGCCGGGGGTGGAGATCAAGCAGCTGGACGGACACGTGTACGTCGTGCTGCCGGTCCCGTACGTGCCGCCGAGCGGAGGCCCGCCGCTGGAGCTGGTGCTGCGCGGCACCGGGCGGCGCGGCCGCGAGGTGTGCGCCCCGGCGCTGGTCGAGGCGGGGGTGCCGGGCAAGCTCGCCGGGCAGCTCGTCGCCAAGGTGCCGGTCAAGTGGATGATGCCGACCCCCGACCAGCTCGGCCCCGGCAGGTGGGTGTCGTCGCTGCGCTCCTCGGAGGAGGAGACCGGACTGAGGTTCGCGCTGGAGCTGCGCAGGGGGAGGATCCAGGTACGGCCCGCCGCCGCCGTCGATCCGCGACGGCGCTCGCCCATGGGCAGGGACACCATGCTGCACAGGATCGGCAGGCGGCTGCCCGGCGCGCGTCACCTGGTGCGCCTGGCGCGCGCGGGCAAGCACCGCTACCTCAAGGACTGACCCAGCCCGCCAGCTCCTCGAAGGCGTTCCTGAAGACCGGCAGCATGGGCTTGAGCCGCTCGGGATGAACGTCGACCAGGCTGTCGAGGTGGTTGCCGCCCTCGACGCGGTAGTAGCGGAACGGCCGGTTCGGGCCGACCATCTTCGCGTACACGTCGGAGTCGCGGGAGATCGGCAGCAGCGTGTCGAGCGTCCCGTGGATCGTGATCAGCGGCTTGGTGATCCTGCCGGTCAGCGCGATCTTCGACACCGCCGCATAGGGCCTGCGCTCGTCGTAGTCGTAGTCGGCCGCCGCGCCCTGGTAGGACGGGTCCAGCTCCTTCTGGTAGAGCTGCTGCGTGAGCTCCCAGTAGTACTGCCGGTGGAACGGCCACAGGAACTCCGAGCCGGCCGCGAACCCGGCCGCCCGCACCCCGGCCTCGTCCGGGTACGCCTTCAGGGCGGGCGGCAGGAAGCTCAGCAGGTTGTCGCCCTTGACCCGCCAGAGCGTGCCCTCCCAGTCCACGCCGCCGTCGTAGAGCCAGCCGCGGTTCTCCAGCTGCCATCTGACCAGGTAGCCGCCGTTGGAGAGGCCCGCCACGAACGTGCGTTCCGGCCGCTTGCCGTACCGCTGCTTGACGACCGCCTTGGCGGCCACCGCGAGCTGGGTGACGCGGTCGTTCCACTCGGCGATGGCGTCGCCCGGGCGGCGGCCGTCCTCGTGGAAGTTCACGCCGACGTTGCCCTTGTCGGTGGCGGCGAACGCGTACCCCTTGGCCAGGACCCAATCGGAGATCGTGTAGTCGTTGGCGTACTGCTCCCTGTTGCCCGGGGTGCCGCTGACGACGAGGCCGCCGTTCCAGTCGTCGGGAAGCCTGATCACGAACTGGGAGTCGTGGTTCCAGCCGTGCGTGGCGTTGGTGGTGGAGGTGTCGGGGAAGTAGCCGTCGATCTGGGTGCCGGGCACGCCCGTCGGGTTCACCGTGGCGGCCGAGTGCAGGCCCGCCCAGTCGGCCGGGTCGGTGTGGCCGGTCTTCACCGTGCCCGCCGTGGTCAGGTCGTCCAGCGTGGCGACCAGGGCATGCTCCGCGCCCGGCACCGTGAGTTGCGGGGCCGGCGTGAGCAGGCTCGCCACCAAGCTCAGCGCGACAAGCATCACGACTCCTCGAGGTGGGCGGCCAGCAGGCGCTGGAACTCTTCGGGGTGTTCGAGGTGCGGGCTGTGGCCGCAGTCGTCGAGCACGACCTCGCGGTACGGCCCGTAGCGCTCCAGCACGGCCCTGGTCTGGGTCACCATGGGCTGGGCCGGCGTGCCGGGGGAGCCGGGCACCACGCCGAGCGCGCCCAGGTGGGCCAGGTCGAACAGCGACGTGTCCGAGACGATCACGTCGTCGGCGCCCCTGATCCACAGGATGGGCGGCTTGGGGTCGATCTCGTGGAGGTCGTCCAGGCGGAAGTGGGTGGGGGCGATGGCGTTGAGCAGGCCGGTCTTGCCGGGGGCCACGCCGGGCCATTCGGTGGAGGTGACGGGGTCGCCGGGGTAGTTGGCCTCGCCCACGTGGGTGGTGAGCATCGAGCGTACGTAGAAGTCCTCGTCGGGGACCTCGGGGTGCTTGACGTACGCGGAGCGGAAGACGTTACGGGGCGACGTAGGCGATTCGTCCGACATGTCGCCCGCCTTGAGCCGGGCCACGAAGTCCGGGTTGGCGGCCCCGGCCCCCGCCCCCGTGCCGTCGGGGTGCGTGAGGCGGCCGTCCGGTCCCTCCGTGCCGCCGAAGCCGTACGGGGAGATCGGGTTGACCAGGGTGACGCTCCTGACCGCGGCCGGCCGCTCCCGCAGGACCTGCAGGACGATGCCGCCGCCGAGGCTCCAGCCGACCAGGTGCACCCCGTCCAGGTCGAGCGCCTCGACCAGCTCGATCACGTCGTCGGAGTAGTCACGCAGGCCCCTCGTGGCGTCAACGGGCGCGGGGTCGCTCTCGCCGAACCCGCGCAGGTCCACCGCCAGCGGGCGGTAGCCGCCGGGCAGCGCCGCCATGCTGTCGCGCCAGAAGGCGGACGACGAGACGTTGCCGTGCACGAACAGCACGGGCTCGCCGGTGTCCCGGCCCTCGACGGTCAGGACATTCTGGGTGAGCCTGGGCGTACGGACCTTCATTTCGCGTGGATCCTCTCGGCCAGGTCGCGGCCCTGGGTCTCGCGCGCGGCGTAGACCGCGACCAGGGTGAGCAGGGCGGCCACCCCGAGGTAGGCCGAGATGGGCACGCTGCTCCCGTAGCTCTTCAGCAGTGCGACCGCGATGATCGGGGCGAGCGCGCCGGCCACGATCGCCGAGAGCTGCGCGCCGATGGAGACGCCGGTGTAGCGCATCCTCGTGCCGAAGAGCTCGGAGAAGAAGGCCGCCTGCGGGCCGTACATCATGCCGTGGAAGAGCAGGCCGACGGTGACGGCAAGGGTGATCACCAGGAAGTTGCCCGTGTCCACGAGCGGGAAGAACGCGAAGATCCACACCCCGATCCCGGCGGCGCCCGCCAGGTAGATCGGGCGGCGGCCGATCCGGTCGGACAGCGCGCCCCACATCGGGATCGTGACGAAGTGGATGGCCGAGGCGATCAGCACCGCGTTCAGCACGGTGGAGTTCTCGATCTTGACTGACTTGGCGTACGTGATGACGAAGACGGTGAGCAGGTAGAACGAGATGTTCTCCGCGAGGCGCGCGCCGATCGCGGTGATCACGTCCTTCCGGTGGTACCGCCACACTCCCTTGATGGGCGGCGCCTTCTCCGGCGGGGCCTGCTGGAAGACCGGCGACTCGCTGATCGTCAGCCGGATCCAGAGCCCGATCAGCACCAGCACGCCCGACAGCAGGAACGGCACCCGCCAGCCCCACGCCAGGAACGCCTCATCCGACTGCCAGGCGGCCAGGGCCGCCAGCACGCCGGTGGCCAGCAGGTTGCCGCCGGGGGCGCCGGCCTGCGGCCAGGAGGCCCAGAAGCCGCGGCGGGCCGTGTCGCCGTGCTCGGAGACGATCAGCACCGCGCCGCCCCACTCGCCGCCGAGCGCGAAGCCCTGCACGAGCCTGAGCGCGGTCAGCAACAGCGCCGCGGCCGGGCCCAGGGTCTCGTACGTCGGCAGGCAGCCGATCAGGAACGTCGCGGCGCCCATCGTCAGCAGGCTGACGACCAGCAGCGTCTTGCGGCCGAGCCGGTCGCCGAAGTGGCCGAAGACCAGGCCGCCGAGCGGGCGTGCGATGAATCCGACGGCGTAGGTGAGGAACGCCAGCAGCGTGCCGGTGAGCGGGTCGGACTCGGGGAAGAAGAGCTTGTTGAAGACGAGGGCGGCTGCCGAGCCGTACAGGAAGAAGTCGTACCACTCGATGGTGGTGCCGATCAGGCTCGCGGCGACGATCTTCTTGATGGAAGTGGCCATGCCGGTCACGGTAGGGAGTGACCGGCATCACTCATATGGGGCCGAAGCCCACAGTCTATGGGGTGGATGTGTGGCCGAGCCGGTGCAGGCGGAGCGCGAGCTGAATCTCGAGCGCGCGATCCGGCTCCAGCCAGCCGTCGCCGAGGAGCTTGCCGATCCGGTCGAGCCGTTGCGTGACGGTGTTGACGTGGATGTGCATGGCCTCGGCCGTACGGGAGGGTGAGCCGCCCGAGCCGAAGTAGGCGGCCATCGTGTCGGCGAGCGCGGTGCCCCTGCGGGCGTCGTAGTCGATCACGGCGCCCAGCACCCTGCTGACGAAGCCGCGCACGTCACGGCCGTCGCCGACGAGCAGCCCCACGAACCCCAGCTCGGCCGCGCTCGCGCCGTCACCGGCCCGGCCGAGCGCGATCAGCGCCTCTGCACACCTGCGGGCCTCCTGGTACGCGCCGGCCACGTTCCCTTCGACGGCGGCTCCGGCGCCCGCCGTGGCCGGGCTGTGCAGCGACGCGCTCAGCTCCGCGGCCACGTTCTGCGCGATGCGGCCCGCGTTCTCGCCGGGCAGCAGCAGCACGACCTCGTCACCCCGGCCCGCCGCCAGCCCGTGCCGCAGCGCGGCCTGCGACGAGGCCCAGAACGCGGCCCGCTCCCGTTGCCCGCCGTGCTTGGCCACCACCACGACATGCGGCGCGTGGAGGTCCACGCCCAGCCTCCGTGCCTGGTCGGTCAGCCCGGGGGAGTCGGGCCGGGAGATCAGGTCGTCGAGCAGCTCACCCCTGACCCGGCCCTCGGCCTCCGCCACGCTCCTGCGGAACAGCAGGAGCAGCGCGCACACCAGCGCCGCCCGCTCCAGGATGCGCTCGTCGGCGTCGTCGCTGCGCAGGATCAGCGTGCACAGCGGCTCGGCGCCGACGTCCACGGACGCGATCAGCAGGTCGCCCCTCCGCACGGTACGCCCCAGCGCCCTGGACGCCTGCGCCGCCTCGAACACGCCCGAGTCGAGCTCGCCCACGTCGCCCGTGAGCGGCCGTCCCAGGTCGTCGAGCACGGCCAGCGACCCGCCGAGCACGTCGGTCACCACGGCCGCCACATCCTCGATCCCGCCGCCGCGCAGCACCAGCGAGGTCATCCTGTCGTGGGCCAGCGCGCCCCGCTCCACGGCGTCGCCGTGCTCCCTGGCGATCCTGTGGGCCTGGGAGAGCTCCTCCAGCGCGTTCCTGGTCTCCTGCAGCAGCCTGGCGTTGTCGATCGCGACGGCGGCGTGCGCTGCCAGGCTGGCCAGCAGCGACACCTCCTCCTGGTGGAACGGCCGCGCGCTGCGGTTGGCCGCCATCAGCACGCCGATCACCCGCTGGCCCAGCCGCAGCGGCACGCCCAGGATCGCGACCAGGCCCTCCTCCTTGACGGCCTCGTCGATGTCGTTCTTGTGCCGGAACCTGGCGTCGGCGAAGTAGTCGGCGGTCGAGTACGGCACGGCCGTCTGCGCGACCAGCCCGCCCAGCCCCGCCCCCATGGCCAGCCGCAACGCCCGGAACTTGGCCGAGATCGAGCCGTCGGTGACCCGCATGTACGTGTCGCCCCGCTCGGGGTCGTGCAACGTCATGTAGGCGACGTCGGTGGCCAGGAGCTGCCTGGCCCGGTGCACGATGGCCTCGAGCACGGCGTCGAGGTCGCGCAGCGCGGCCAGGTCGCCGGCCGTGTCGTAGAGCGCCGACAGCTCGGCCTCGCGCCTGGCACGCCTTTTGAGCAGCTCGCGCACCCTGAGCGCCTCGACCTTGGCCTGCTCCAGCTCCTCGATCGTGGCCGGATCCGCGCCGGCCGCCCTGGCCTCGATGATCGGCCCCTCGAACTCGACCGCGGAGGCCTCCCTGGCCAGCAGTTCGAGGAAGTGTCTGGCCACTAGCGCGCCGTCCAACCGCCGTCCACAGGCAGCGACACACCGGTGATGAACGACCCGGCGGGGCCACACAGGTAGTTGACCAGCTCCGCCACCTCCTCCGGCTCGATCAGCCGCTTGATCGCGGCGGGCTGCAGCATGATGTTCTCCACGACCTCGTCCGGCTCGATGCCGTGCACTTTAGCCTGGTCGGCGATCTGCGCCTCGACCAGCCCGGTCCGCACGTACGCGGGGCAGACGCAGGTCGAGGTCACCCCGTGCGGCGCCCCTTCGAGCGCCACGACCTTGGAGAAGCCCTCCAGCGCGTGCTTGGCCGCCGTGTAGGCCGACTTGTACGGCGAGGCGCGCAGCCCGTGCACGGACGAGAGGTGCACGAACCGGCCCCAGCCCTTGGCGTACATGCCGGGCAGGACCTTGCGCGCGATCAGGAACGGCGCCTCGACCATCACCTTGAGCATCGTCGAGAAGACCTCGGGCGGGAACTCCTCGATCGGCGAGACGTGCTGGAACCCGGCGTTGTTCACCACGATGTCCACCGGTTCGTCGGGCAGCGACGCCACGAAGCCGGGATCGCTCAGATCCGCGACCACGGCCTGGCCGCCGATCTCGGCGGCCACCTTCTCGGCGGGCTCGGCCCGCATGTCGACGACCAGCACTCTGGCCCCCTCGGCGGCCAGTCGGCGGGCGCAGGCCGCCCCGATGCCGCCGCCCGCCCCCGTCACAAGCGCGGTCCGCCCCGTCAGCTCCTTCGCCATACCCCGAACCCTAGGCGGTCTCCGCGCCTAGACGCATGGGTGCTGGCAACATAGATGAGTGCCGTTCTATGTGGATCATCGGAGTCTGCTATGTTGAGCGCATGATCGCGTATTCGTCCCAGTGGTGGCCCGCCTCCTAGGCGGACCTCCCGGCGTATACGCACTACGGCCGCCTCGACGAGGCGGCCGTCGGCATGTCACAGGCGCCCCCGTCGAGCACTGACGAAAGGGGCGCACACCATGACCACCTGGCCCGCACTGCTCACCACGCTGCTCGAGGGCATGTCGCTCACCACACGCCAGGCCAGATGGGCGATGGAGCAGATCATCTCGGGGACGGCGACGGACGCCCAGATCGCCGCGTTCGCGGTCGCGCTCCGGGCCAAGGGCGAGAGCGTGGCGGAGGTGTCCGGGCTGGCCGACGGCATGTTGTCCAGGTCGGCCGCCATCAGGGTCTCCGGCGATCCCGTCGACCTCGTCGGCACCGGTGGCGACCGCGCCAACACGGTGAACATCTCCACGATGGCCGCCATCGTCGCCGCCGCCGCGGGCGCCAAGGTGGTCAAGCACGGCGGCAGGGCCGCCTCCTCCATGGCGGGCGCGGCGGACGTGCTGGAAGAGCTCGGCGTGGTCATCGACCTGCCGCCGGCTGCCGTGGTCAGCGTGGCGGACGAGGTCGGCATCACGTTCTGCTTCGCGCCCGCGTTCAACCCCGGGCTGAGGCGCACCTCCGGCCCGCGCCGCGAGCTGGGTGTCCCCACGGTCTTCAACTTCCTGGGCCCGCTCACCAACCCCGCACTGCCGCCCGCCCAGGCGGTCGGCGTCTTCCATCCCGGGATGGCGCCGGTCATCGCGGGCGTGCTGGCCGAGCGCGGCGGCTCGTCACTCGTCTTCAGAGGCGACGACGGGCTCGACGAGCTCACCACCTCGGGCCCTTCCACGGTCTGGGTGGTACGCCGCGGCGCCGTGACGCGTACCGCCTTCGACCCGGCCGACCTGTCGATCCCGCGAGCCCGCCCCGACGACCTGCGCGGCGGCGACGTCCGGCACAACGCGGCCGTGGCACGGGCGGTGCTCGCCGGGGACCCGGGGCCGGTGCGCGACGTCGTGCTGCTCAACGCGGCCGCCGCCGTGGTGGCCGCGGACGGCACGCCGCCCGCGCCCGACCTCACGGCCGCCCTGGGCGCCGCCTACAAGCGCGCCGCGGACGCGGTCGACTCCGGCGCCGCGCTGTCCCTGCTCACCCGCTGGGCCGAAGCCACCCAGGCACTGGCATCAGCCCCCGATCATTAGGGCCTGGTCATCGACAGCACGTCGAGCGCGGCATCGAGCTGCTCCTCGGTCAGGGTGCCGCTGGCCACGTGGCCGCGCTCGATGACGACCTCGCGGATGGTCTTGTGCTCGGCCAGGGCCTGCTTGGCGATCTTCGCGGCCTCCTCGTAGCCGACGTACTTGTTGAGCGGGGTGACGATCGACGGGGACGACTCGGCGTACTCGCGCAGGCGCTCGACGTTGGCCGTGATGCCGGCGACGCAGCGGTCGGCGAGCAGCCGCGACACGTTCGCCAGCAGCCTGATCGACTCCAGGATGTTGCGCGCGATGACCGGGAGCTGCACGTTCAGCTCGAAGCTGCCGGACGCACCGGCGAACGTGATCGCCGCGTCGTTCCCGATGACCTGGGCCGCGACCATGGTCGTGGCCTCGGGGATCACCGGGTTGACCTTGCCGGGCATGATCGACGAGCCGGGCTGCAGGTCGGGCAGGTTGATCTCGCCGAGCCCCGCGCGCGGGCCCGAGCCCATCCAGCGGAGATCGTTGGCGATCTTGGTGAGCGAGACGGCCACCACCTTGAGCTGTCCCGACAGCTCGACGATCGAGTCCTGTGCGCCCTGGGCCTCGAAGTGGTCACCGGCCTCGACGAACGGGATGCCGGTCGCCTCGCGGAGCTTGGCGATGGCCTCCTGGGCGAAGCCGGGCGGGGTGTTGATGCCGGTGCCGACGGCGGTGCCGCCCAGGGGCAGCTCGAGCACGTGCTCGAGGGCCGCGGAGACACGTACGACCCCGTGCTCGATCTGGGCGGCGTACCCGCCGAACTCCTGGCCGAGCGTCACCGGGGTCGCGTCCATCAGGTGGGTGCGCCCGGACTTCACCACCCCGTCGAACTCGATCGCCTTCTCCCGCAGCGCCGCCGCCAGGTGCTGGAGCGAGGGCAGTAGGTGGAACGTCACCTCGGTCGCCGCCGCCACGTGGATGGAGGTCGGGAAGACGTCGTTGGACGACTGGGAGGCGTTCACGTGGTCGTTGGGGTGCACGGGACGGCCGAGGCGCTCTTCCGCCAGCGTCGCGATCACCTCGTTGGCGTTCATGTTGGACGAGGTGCCCGAGCCGGTCTGGAAGACGTCGATCGGGAAGTGGGCGTCGTGCTCGTTCTCGGCGACGTCGGCCGCGGCCTGGGCGATGGCCTCGGCCATGTCCTTGTCGATCACGCCCAGCTCGCCGTTCACCTCGGCGGCCACCGCTTTGATCAGGCCGAGCGCGGCAATGTGGGACGGCTCAAGAGGGCGTCCCGAGACCGGGAAGTTCTCCACTGCCCGCTGGGTCTGCGCGCGCCACTTGGCGCCGGACGGCACGCGTACCTCGCCCATCGAGTCATGCTCGATTCTGAACTCGCTCATGACTTCCAGTCTGACCCACGGCCGCGCACTCGCCGCGGCGCGGGTGGTCAGGCGGAGAACAGGGCCACGATGAGCACGGCGATCACCACGGCCGCGACGGCGGCCACGGTCATGAGCACCAGCATGCCGTTGCGGCGGCCGGCGGGTTTCTGCTCCGGGTTCCCCGCGATGGCGAACAGGTCGGTGCCCAGGCCCTTCCCCTGATGCGGGACCTGCGGCCGCGGCGTGACCGGCGGCTGCTGCGGCTGGGAGGCGGGCTGGGGCCGGCCCGTCGCCGACCCGGGCACCGGATACACCTGCTGGCCCGGCGGTTTCGGGAGCTGGATGCGCTGGGTGGCGACGGCGCCCTCGTCGTTCGGCTGCCGCGGGGGCTGTGCCCGCTCGGTGGACGGGGGAAGCGGTCCTTTGGGCCGCGCGATGCTGACCGTCCGCTCGGGGTCGTACCCCGCCTCAGGGGACGAGGCGCCCGGGGTGGCGAAGGCGCCGGTCTGCGGCACGCCGCCAGGCGGGGGGTAGGCGGGCGGGGTGACCCGCGGCACGGTGGGCGCGTTGGGGCCGCTCGGCCCCTGCGCCCCCGAGGCGGGCCCCGGAACCGGTCGCTGCCCTGGCCCCTGTCGTCCAGCGGGTCCCTGTCCAGCGGGTCCCTGTCCGCCGGGTCCCTGTCGGGCGGGCCTTTGCGCGCCCGGCCCGGCAGGTGCGGGTCCACCCGGGCCTGCGGGCGCGGGACGGCCGGGAGCGCCCACCGGTCCACCGGGTCCTGCGGGCATCGGGCCGCCAGGACCGGCAGGTCCCTGCATCCCCGGACCGGCGGGACGCCGGCCCGGCCCCCAAGGTCCTGGGGCACCGGGACGGCCTTGACCCGCGGGGGCGGGAGGCTGGGGAGGGGCGGGGTTCTTGGGGGCGAACGGATCGGGCACGGCAGCCTCCTGCGCCATCAGAGCCTCCGCCGTGAGCACCGGCATCTCGCTCGTGGGGGTGTCGGCGACCATGCGCAGCAGGGTCTCCGCCTTGGCAGCGCCGAGCCGCTGCCGGTAGTCCTTGCTCAGCAGCCCGTTCAGCACGGGGCGCAGCTGCCCCGCCTGCGTGGGCGGGTCGGCGCTCTCGGTGAGCAGCGCCGCCAGCGTCTCCGCGATCGTGGCCCGCTCGTACGCGGGCCGGCCCTCGACGGCGAAGTACAGAGTCGCCCCGAGCGACCAGATGTCGGACTCGGGGCCGGTGTACTCACCCCTGGCACGTTCCGGGGCCGTGTAGCCGGGCGAGCCGATCACCATGCCCGTCTTCGTCAGCCGCGAGTCGCCCTCGGCCTTGGCGATGCCGAAGTCGGTCAGCACCACGCGCCCGTTCTCGGTGATGAGCACGTTGCCCGGCTTGACGTCGCGGTGGGTGATGCCCTGGGCGTGCGCGGCGCGCAGCGCCCCGAGCAGATCCACGCCGATCTCGGCCACCAGCCGGGGCGGCAGCGGCCCCTCCTCCTCGACCACCTGCTCCAGCGAGCGGGCCTTGATGAGCTCCATGATGATCCACGGGCTGTCGTGCTGGATCAGCACGTCGTGGATGGCGGCGACGGAGGGGTGATTGATGCGTGAGGCGATGCGCCCCTCACGGACCATGCGTTCGCGCAGCTCGGTCCGCTGTTCCTCGGTGAGCCCTGGGTCCTGGCGGATTTCCTTGACCGCCACCTCGCGCCCGAGCGCGCGGTCGCGGGCGCGCCACACGGTGCCCATGGTCCCCCGGCCGAGCGGGGCTATGAGCTCGTAGCGCTCCGCGAGCAGGCGGGTCTGCTGTTCCGGCATGAGAAGAAGATATCGATTCTCGCTTGGGAAGTGCTTTAACCTCGCTTGCGAAGTTCTCTTGGCCAGAACCGTCGAGGAAGGCACAACTTTATCACCGCCGCTTTGAAACGGGCATAAGCGGACGGCGTCGGCCGCGCGTCAACGCGTTTCCTGTGCACGCCCTCACCGGGCTTGCGTTCCTGCCGCGGCGCCGGGACCGACAGCGCTGTCGCGGTGACGTCCGCCCGGTGCAGCCCGCGATGCGCGGGCCTGCGTGTGAAAGACGGCGGCGTGATGGACGACGTGCCCATTCGGATGGACTTGCGCGGAGGCAGGGGCTCCTCGGCCGAGCCTCCCGCGGCCACCCTGGCCAGCATGAGCGAGGCCCGTACGGAGTCGAGCCTGGTCTGCGGGTCGATCCTGAGCAGCGCGTCAAGCACGGGGGCCAGCGGCCCCGCCTTGGTCATGGGGATCGGCTCGCCACTGGTGAGCGCCGCGAGCGCGGCGGCGGCCGTACGGCGACCGTGCAGGCCCCTGCCCTCGACGGCGGTGTAGAGGGTCGCGCCGAGCGACCACAGATCCCCCGCGGGACTGGCCTTCGTGCCAAGCAACCGCTCTGGAGCGATGTAGCCCGCGGACCCGAGAACGATGCCCACCTGGGTGATGGAAACGTCACCTTCGAGTGCGGCCAGCCCGAAGTCGGTGAGCACCGCGCGGTCCTCGGTCACCAGCACGTTGCTCGGCTTGACGTCGCGGTGCAGGATGCCCTTGGCGTGGACGGCGCGCAGCGCGCCGAGGATCTGCCGGCCGATCTCGGCGGCCCTTCGCGGGTGGAGCGGTCCTTCCTCCTGGATGAGCTGCTCCAGGGACTTGGCCCGGAGCAGCTCCATCACGATCCACGGCCGGTCGTCCTCGGTGACCACGTCGAAGACGGTGATGACCGACGGGTGCGCGACCATCGCGGTCGCCCTGCCCTCGCGCTCGGTCCGCGCGCACAGCTCGGCACGCAGCTCCTCGTCGAGCACGGACGGCAGGCGCACCTCCTTGACCGCCACTTCACGGTCGAGCAGCTCGTCATGCGCTCGCCAAACGGTGCCCATGCCACCGCGGCCAACCGGCTCCACAAGCCGGTAGCGCGCGGCGAGTAGGTAACCAGAGGGCGCACGCATGCCTGGCAGCTTACCTATTTGTGTAAACCGACCAGTAGAGGCGCGGCCGATAAATTGTTGCGAACTTAAGTCAACCTGCCTGACTCGTCACGTCAGCAAACCTCTGGGCCACATCGGTCCAGTTCACGAGGTCCCACAGTTTCTCGACGTAGTCCGGGCGGACGTTGCGATACTGAAGGTAGTACGCGTGCTCCCAGGCGTCGAACACCAGCAGCGGAGTGGTGTTCATGCCGACGTTGCCATGGTGGTCGTAGACCTGCTCGATGACGAGCCTGCGGCTCAGCGGCTCCCAGGCCAGCACGCCCCAGCCGGAGCCCTGCACCGTCGAGGTGGCGGTGGTGAGCTGCTTCTGGAACGCCTCGAACGTGCCGAAGTGCTCGTCGATGGCGTCCCTGAGCGGCCCGTCCGGGCGGTCACCGCCGTCCGGTGACAGGTTCTCCCAGAAGATCGAGTGCAGGACGTGCCCGGACAGGTTGAAGGCGAACGTCTTCTCCAGGCCCACCAGGTTCGAGAACTCGGCCCTGTCGCGGGCCTCGGCCAGGCGCTCCAGCGTGTCGTTGGCGCCCTTGACGTAGGCCGCGTGGTGCTTGGCGTGGTGCAGCTCCAGGATCTCGCCGGTGATGGCCGGCTCCAGCGCCGCGTAGTCGTAGGGCATGTCGGGAAGGGTGTAGTCCCCCATGTGTCCTCCTTGTCGTTGGCAGGACACTATTGCAAGTTATTTGCAATTGCATCAGACTTGCGACCTAAGCGCGTTTGTGCAGCTCGCTGGGCATGTGTGTCGTCCGGCACACCTGTCGCGCCGATAAATGTGCATGATGCCTGGTAAGGGCTTTCAGGCGTACGGCAGGCTGACTGTCAGGAACTTCAGGGATGCTGTCAGCAGCTTGTAAGGGTGCCGTAAGGGGGGCGGGGCATGGTACAGCCAAGAGAGAGGGCGTTCTCCCAAAGGCCCGCAAACTGTCGGTCCAGACGGTCAGACTGAGGGTGTACGCCAGGCTCCACCACTAACGACAGGCTATTGAGGGACGTGATGAAGATGCGCCAGACCCGGGTTCGCCGCCGGCCCAAGAAGCCGACCGGAGCCACCACGCTGGACCTTCGCACGCCGTCGGGGCGCCCGCTGCCCTTTTGAATGCCAGCAATCAGGAGCGCAATCTGAGAGGTGCGCGATGTGCAGTCACTACCCCGTTTGCCCCAGCGCCGACTCGCCCGATCGTGAGGCGTCGCACGTCATCGCGGCCCACCCTGACCAGGGCTGGAGCCTGCTCTGCAACGGCGTCGTGCTGTTCGAGGACACCGGTCTGCTGCTGCCCGACGGCACCGTCGTGGCACCGCACCGGTCCCCGGTGGCCGCGTGAACGTCTACTCGCTTCCCGCCCCCTGCGCCGCCCTCCCGGCGCACCCCCCACGACTCACCGTCCGCGGCTGAGGGTTCTGCCGCATCGCCACCACCGCGGCCTGGACCCACAGCCGGCCGCGGGGACGGGCCTCAGGAGGCGCGTCGCCCGCGGTGGCCGTTCGGCCCTCCGGGACGCCGGCCCTCAAGGGCGGCGGCGGCCCGGCATCGCGTCGGCTCAGCGGCGGCCGATGGTCAGGACCGGGCCGGTGCGGTCGGTGAAGAAGTCGTCACCCTTGTCGTCCACCACGATGAACGCCGGGAAGTCCACCACCTCGATCTTCCAGACCGCCTCCATCCCCAGCTCCGGATATTCCAGCACCTCGACCTTCTTGATGCAGTCCTGCGCCAGCCGCGCCGCGGGCCCGCCGATGGATCCCAGGTAGAAGCCGCCGTGCTCCCGGCAGGCCTCGGTGACCTGCTTGGACCGGTTGCCCTTGGCCAGCATGACCATCGATCCGCCCGCCGCCTGGAAGCGCTCCACGTACGAGTCCATCCGCCCGGCGGTCGTCGGCCCGAACGAGCCGGAGGCGTACCCCTCGGGAGTCTTGGCCGGTCCGGCGTAGTAGACGGCGTGGTCCTTCATGTACTGGGGCATCTCGCCGCCGTTGTCGAGGAGCTCGGCGATCTTGGCGTGGGCGATGTCGCGGGCGACCACGAGGGGGCCGGTGAGGGAGAGGCGGGTCTTGACCGGATATTTCGTCAGCTCGGCGAGGATCTCGGGCATGGGCCGGTTGAGGTTGATCTGTACGACGTCGTCCGAGAGGTGCTCGTCGGTGGTCTCCGGGAGGAAGCGGGCCGGGTCGGTTTCCAGCTTCTCCAGGAAGACGCCCTCAGGCGTGATCTTGGCCAGCGCCTGGCGGTCGGCCGAGCAGGAGACCGCGATGGCCACCGGGCAGGACGCCCCGTGCCTGGGCAGGCGGATGACGCGTACGTCGTGGCAGAAGTACTTGCCCCCGAACTGCGCCCCGATCCCCAGCTTCTGCGTCAGCTCGAAGACCTTGGCCTCCATCTCCAGGTCGCGGAACCCGTGCCCCGAGGCCGAGCCTTCCGTGGGGATCGAGTCGAGGTAGCGGGCGCTGGCGTACTTGGCGGTCTTCAGCGCGAACTCGGCGGAGGTGCCGCCCACGACGACGGCCAGGTGGTACGGCGGGCAGGCCGCGGTGCCCAGCGAGCGGATCTTCTCCTCCAGGAAGGCCATCATGCGCTTCTCGTTGAGCACGGCCTTGGTCTCCTGGTACAGGAACGACTTGTTGGCCGAGCCGCCGCCCTTGGCCATGAACAGCAGTTTGTACTCGTCCGGATGGCCGTGCGGGTCCTCGGCGTAGAGCTCGACCTGGGCGGGCAGGTTGTTGCCGGTGTTCTTCTCGTCCCACATGGTCAGCGGGGCCATCTGCGAGTAACGCAGGTTGAGCTTGGTGTACGCGTCGTACACGCCCCGCGAGATGTGCTCGGCGTCGAGCCCGTCGGTCAGCACGTGGCGCCCGCGCTTGCCCATGACGATCGCGGTGCCGGTGTCCTGGCACATGGGCAGCACGCCGCCGGCGGAGATGGAGGCGTTCTTGAGCAGGTCGAGCGCCACGAACCGGTCGTTGCCGCTGGACTCGGGGTCATCGACGATCTTCCTGAGCTGGGCGAGGTGCGAGGCCCGCAGGAAGTGGGAGATGTCATGGACGGCCGTCTCGGTCAGCAGCCGCAGCGCCTCCGGCTCGACCTCGAGGAACGTACGCCCGGCCGCCTCGACCTTCCGCACCCCCTCCGATGTGATCAGCCGATACTCGGTCTCATCGGCTCCCAGCGGCAGCAGGTCGGTGTAGTCGAAGTCGCCCATGTCCATCCTTTCGATCCCCCAAGAGATTACGCGCCTTCCGGTGCGGGCACTTCAGAGACCGTTCGTGGCCGTTCCGCGGTCAGGCCCACGAGGATGCCCGCGATCACAAACCCCGCGCCCAGCAGGTCGTATGCGGACGGCGTCGCGACTCCGAGCACCACCCCCGTCACGATGGCGCCCACCGGGATGAGCCCCGCGAACAGCCCGGCCCGGCCGGGGCCCAGCCTGGGCAGCGAGCTGTACCAGAGGAAGAACGCCACCACCGTCACCACGACCGCCAGGTACGCGAACCCGAGCACCTCCGCCCAGGTCGGCGGCCTGAACATCCCGGCCACCCCGTCATCCGCCAGCCCGGCCACGGCCAGCAGGGGCACGGCCAGCGCCGTCGAGTAGGCCGACAGCCTGATCGCCCCCAGCTTCGGCAGCAGCGGGATGGCGAGCATGGAGAAGCTCACCTCGCCCACGAGCGCGCCCAGCGCCCACAGCAGTCCTGGCAGGTTGCCGCTGCCGAGCCCGGTGGCCAGCGTCGCCCCGGCCACCACCACGCAGGCCCCGGCCAGCAGGCGGGGCGCCGGGCGGCCACCGGCCAGCGCGAGGGCCAGCGGCACGGTGCCGAGCACGGTCCCGACCAGAGCGGGACCGGCGGCGCGGGTCGACTCGACCACGCAGACGTTGAACATCACCAGGCCGAGCATGGTGAGCCCGCCCAGGCAGAGGGCCTCGCGCGGGGTGAGCCGGACGAACCGCAGGCCGAGTGCTCGCGTCACGAGGAGCAGAACGACCGAGGCGGCGAGATACCGGACCGCCTGTCCGCCGTATATGGGATAGCCGTCCACGAGTCCCGACACTCCGGCCAGCGTCCCGACGAGGAACATGGCCGAGGCGGCCCCGACGATGCCGTTTCTCATGCGAAGGATGCTAGGGAGACAATGGTTCGCACAAACAGTCCAATGTCCCGCCAAAAGACAGGACCATTATGGCTGACCTCCATATCCAAATAAATCGTGATAGGGGAGGGATCGCCGGGCAGATCGCCGCTGAGCTGCGCGAATCCATCAGGGGTGGCCGGTTGACCCCTGGCACCCGCCTTCCCGCGACCCGCGACCTGGCCATCGACCTCCAGGTCTCCAGGGGCGTGGTGGTGGAGGCGTACGAGCAGCTCGTCGCCGAGGGTTTCCTGGTGTCCAGGGTGGGCGTCGGCACCCAGGTCACCCCCAAGGCCGCCGCGAGGCCTGTCATCCGGGCCTCGCCCCGCCCTGAGCCGGCGCGCCCGGGCGCACCCGCGTGCGCGCCGTACTACGGGCACCGCCCCACCTCTCCCGACCTCAGCCACTTCCCCCGAGAGCGCTGGCTCGCCGCCGTCAGACACGTCCTGACCACCGTCCCGTCGGAAGCCCTCGACTACGGCGACCCCGGCGGGGTGCCCGAGCTGCGCGAAGAGCTGGCCGGCTACCTCAGGCGGGTCAGGGCGGCGGACGTGCGCCCGGAGAACCTCGTCATCGTGGGCGGTGTGGCCCAGGGCCTCAGCCTGGTCCTGCACGTGCTGAGCCGGCAGCGCCCGCTCCGGCTGGCCGTCGAGGACCCGACGAGCCATCGCCAGGCGCCGCTGCTCAGGCGGGCGGGCGCGCACCTCGTGCCGGTTCCCGTGGACGAGGAGGGCCTGGACGTGCGGCGGCTGAGCGGCGACGCCGTCCTGGTCACGCCGGCGCACCAGTACCCGACGGGCGTGGTCCTCTCGCCGCCGCGCCGGGCCGCCCTGATGGAGTGGGCGTACGCGGGCGACCGGACGATCCTGGAGGACGACTACGACGCCGAGTTCCGCTTCGACCGCGACCCGGTCGGCTGCCTCCAGGGCCTGGCCCCCGACCGGGTGATCCTCTCGGGCAGCGTGAGCAAGGCCATGGCGCCGGGCCTGCGCCTTGGCTGGGTGGCGGCGCCGCCCGACCTGGCCGAGGCGGTGCGCCGGGCACGAGGAGAGCTGGACCTGGGCTCGCCGGTCATCGACCAGTACGCGCTGGCGCACTTCCTGCGTACCGGCGGCTACGACAAGCACCTGCGCAGGATGCGCCGGGAGTACCGCCGCCGCAGGGACGCCCTGGTCAGGGCGCTGGCCGAGGAGCTGCCCGAGATCCGGGTCAAGGGCATCGAGGCGGGCCTGCACGTCTACCTGGAGCTGCCGGACGGCTGGGCCGAGCTCAAGACCACGCGTGCCGCGCAGGAACTCGGCCTGTCCACCGAGCCGGTGGGGCCGATGCGCGACTCGCCGGGGCTCGCGGCTGTGGTGGTGGGCTTCGCCAGGCTGCCGGCGCACAAGGCAGTTGAGGCCGTACGAGGCTTGAAGGTCAGAATGTCAGGACAAAACGTTGACTGAGGGAGAAGACCTCCCTTAGAAAAGAAAGCCTGATTCCCGATTGGAGGCGCCATGCGTGTGGGACTGCTGGGTCTGGGCAGGATCGGAGCCTTTCATGCCGCGACCCTGGCCGCGCATCCGCTGGTGGACGAGCTGATCGTGGCCGATCCCGTGCGTACGTCGCCGTACGGCAGGCCCGGGGACCCCTTCGAGTCGGACGCCGTGGTCATCGCCACCCCGACCGGCACCCACGCCGAGCTCATCATGAAGGCCTGCGAGCAGGGCATACCGGTCTTCTGTGAGAAGCCGGTCGCGAGCACGGTGGCCGAGACCGTCAAGGTGCTGGAGGCGAGCGCCGGCAACCGGGTGCAGATCGGGTTCCAGCGCAGGTTCGACCCCGGCTACGTGGCGGCGGCGCTCGCGCTGCGCGGCGGGGAGCTGGGGGAGCTGCACCGCGTCCACCTGATCACCGCCGACCCCGCGCCGCCGCCCGCCGAGTACGTCGCGACCTCGGGCGGCATCTTCCGCGACTGCCACATCCACGACTTCGACATCCTGCGCTGGGTGACGGGCCGCGAGGTGGTCTCGGTGCACGCGACGGGGGCGAACCGCGGGGCGTCGTTCTTCGCGGAGGCGGGCGACGTCGACAACAGCGCCGCGCTGCTCACCCTGGACGACGGCACGCTGGCCACCCTGCAGGGCTCGCGCTACAACGGCGCCGGGTACGACGTCCGCATGGAACTGGCCGGCACCAAGCGCACCCAGGCCGTCGGCCTCGGCCCGCGTGCCCCGTTGCACTCGACCGAGGGCCTGCCCGGCCTCGATGAGCCCTGGCCGGACTTCGTCACCCGGTTCGAGGCCGCCTACCGCAGCGAGATCGACGGCTTCCTGACCAGCGACAAGAGCCTCTGCACGATCGAGGACGCGCTCGAGGCACTCTACGTGGCCGAGGCCGCCGACCTGTCGCTGCGCGAACGCCGTACCGTCGAGGTCGCCGAGGTGCGCGGCTGAGGCCGTCGCCCCGCCGCGGCGCCCGGCCCGATGGCCGGCATGGCGGCTGGGTCAGGCGGCGGAGGGGTTGGCGGTTCGGCGCCTGGGCTCGAAGCCCGGGGCCAGGACGATGATGACGGCGGCCAGCGCCAGAGGCGCGGCGAATGCCCATCGCATGTCCGCCGCGTCCGCTATGCCGCCCACCAGGGCCGCGCCCACGATGAAGCCGATGTAGTTGAAGAGGTTCACCCGGGCGATGGCCACTCCGGTCCCGGCCGGATCGAGCTTGCCCGCCGCCGAGAACGACTGCGGCGCCACCACCGACAGCCCCACCCCGGTCAGCCCGAAGGCGACGATGGCCAGCGGCTGGTTCGGGGCGAGGACGACGCCGAGGAAGCCCAGGGTGGCGATCACGCCGCCGATCCTGACGATGGCGGCGGGCCCGTACCGCCGGACCGCGAGGTCGCCGCCGAGCCGGACGGCCAGCGTGGTCGCCTGGTAGGCGACGTAGGCCAGCGGGACCACCTGCGGGCCTGCCGAGAGCACGTTCTTCATGAACACGGTGTTGAAGTTCGACACGGCGGCGTCGCCGACGTACAGGAACCCCATGGCCAGGCAGAGCGGAATGATCGGCCGCCACGGGAACCGGCCCGCGGCGGCGCTCGCGGGGGCGTCCTCGGCCTTCTCCTCCTCCGGCGTGCACAGATCGCGCCCGGACACGAGCGAGCCCACCAGCGCCAGCACCATCGGGGCCGACATGATCACCGGCAGCGGCAGGGCGGCGGCCACTGACGCCCACGCCGCCCCGAGCATGCTGAACACACTCCACACGCAGTGGAAGCCGTTCAGGATCTGCACGCCGTACCTGCGCTCGACCGCCACGCCCTGCATGTTCATGCCCGCGTCCACCGCGCCCACCGCCACGCCGAACAGCAGCAGCACCGGCACCAGCAGCGGCACGCTGGGCGCGAGCCCGGCGAGCACCACGGCGACCGCGACCACCGGCTGGGCGACGCGCAGGAGCACCTTGCTGCCGAACCGGGCGGCGAACGTGCCCGCCGCCACGCTGCCGACCCCCGCGAACACAGGCACGATCAGCAGCAGGAGCGTCAGCGCGCCCTCGCTGAGGCCGTGCTTGGTCTGCAGGTTCGCGACCTGGATGAGCAGCGAGGCGAAGGACAGGCCCTGTACGGCATAGACGACGTACGTGGCGACGCGGGCCTGACGATCACGCGAGGACGGCACGACGGCCTCCTGATGGGGGGAATCAAACGTGAGGCGGGGTCAGGTTAGCGGCCCGCCACTCCGTTCCGCCAGCCCGTCACCGCACCGGGTCCAACCCGTCACCGCACCCCGTCCAACTCGCCCGCCGGCCTCGGCCTCGCTCCTTCGCCGCTCCCGGCATCACCGAGCTGATCGGCCTGCCCTGTCGTGCCCAGCTGCCTGGCCGCGGCCCACACGCCGAGCGCGAGGAGAGCGGCCACCTCCGTCACGGCCAGGCCGCGCTCCACGAGACCGAGTGGCATGGCGCGCCACCACGGCAGCCCGTCTGTCGCCCCGATCAGCATGAGCGTGGCGATGCCCACGACCCACAGCACCGAGCAGATCCCGAGCCCGAACGCCACCAGCGTGGCCCGCGACCGCTCCCGGTGCCGCCAGGGCCTGGCGATGATCACGGCCGCCAGCGGCAGGCTGAGGAAGGCGATGAAGCTGCCCACCCGGTGGATGCTCCCGTGCAGGCTCGGCCCCACCGACCAGTCGTTCTTCTCGAACCACGCCGTCAGGAACAGCCCCACGCTCCACCCCATGAGCGCGATGGTGCCGAAGATCCCGGCCAGCCTCTTGCGTGCCAGCGACACCCCGATGGCCGCCGACCCGGCCGCGAGCAGCCCCACTGCCAACCCGAAGATCCACCCGTCGGGGCCGAGGCCGTGCTCGCTGATGGTCCGCCTGAGCGGGTTCATCTCGTCGAGGCTCGTCAGCTCCAGGACCACGATCACCGCTATGCCCGCGCCTGCCGCGCCGAGACCCCATCGCGCCGGTTGATGCACGCGCAAACCTCCCTTTTCCGAGATCAACGGAGAGGAGTGCGCGGAGATTCCTCTCAGGTCAGGACTGACCTCATGCCTTCAGCCTTCCCCCTCCGTCCACGGTCAGCACGGTCCCGGTCACGAACGAGTTGCGCACGACGTACTCGATCGTGGCGGCCACGTCCTCGGGCCTGCCGACGCGCCCGACCGGCAGGCTCGCGGCGGCGCCCTCCAGGAACGTGGCCCGGGCCTCGTCGCCCAGCTCCGACCACCAGTCGGTGTCGATCACGCCAGGGGAGACCGCGTTCACCCTGATGGGCGCCAGCTCGACCGCCAGGCCGGGAACCACGGCCTCGAGTGCCCCGTTCACCGCCGCCAGCACGGCGATGCCGGGAAGGGCCGCGCCCGCCGACGCGGCCGTCACGAAGGTGATCGAGCCCCCGGGGCTCAGCGCGCCGAGCGCGGCCTGTGCGGTCAGCAGGTGCGGGACCAGCTTGTTCTGCACCGCGCCGGTCAGCGTCTCGCTGGTCAGCGAGCTCAGCGGCCCCGCGCCGCTGCGGCCCGTCACGGTGATGATCAGATGATCGACGGTGCCGAGCCGCTCGAACAGCGCCCGCGTCGCGCCGGTGTCACGGGCGTCGACGACCTGTCCGCGCACTGGGCCGCTCGCCTGGTCGCCGAGCTGCTTGTGGTACCGGCTGCTCAACCGCCACGCCGAGGTGAACGTGGACCTGGCAGAGGAGATTGCCGGACTTCTGGCGCGAATCCGCTGATGCGGGTCCGTTTGGCGCGAGCGATTCTCGCGGGCGCCGGTTATCGTCGGATGTGTGAACGAACGCGCGGGATCGTGGCTGCCGAAGCTGCAGGAAGTCGGAGAGCGGCTGGCCGAGGAGTTTGTGTCGGCCCGGCGACCGCCGGCGGCGAACGACGTGCCGCCACCCCACGAGCTCCGCGCGTCCGACGCCGACCGTGAGCGCATCGCCCAGGTGCTCCAGGACGCGCACGCCGACGGCCGGCTCACCCTCGACGAACTGGAGGAGCGGCTGGGCGTCCTCTACTCCGCGCGCACGCTCGGCCAGCTGGCCGAGCTCACCGCCGACCTGCTGCCCGCCGACCAGCAGCCGCTCAACCTGGACGGCCGCCCCGTGTCGGCCATCTTCAAGCAGGAGCAGCGCGGCGGGCGCTGGGTCGTGCCGGCCGAGCTGGACGTGACGGCCATGTTCGGCACCACCAAGCTGGACTTCCGCGACGCGATCCTGCAGAACCGGCAGGTCATCATCAACGCCACTCTGGTCTTCGGCGGGCTGGAGATCCACGTGCCGGAGGGGCTCGAGGTGATCAGGGTCGCCAAGGGCAAGTCGGTCCGCCTGACCAAGCAGCCGACCGACCCCGGCGCGCCCGTCGTCGAGGTGCGGACCACGAACTTCGTGGGCGAGATCAAGGTCAAGGAGCCCCCCCGCCGCAAGCGCCGCCGCTGACCACCGCTCCGCCACGCCGCTCAGGGGCGCGCCCGGCCGCCGGCGGTGCGCTCAGCCCGCGGTGTCGAAGTTGATCGCGCTGTACGCCCGCAGCTTCCAGAGCTGGTGCTCGCTCTCGATCTTCCGGATGGTTCCCGACCGGCCGCGCATCACCAGCGACTCGGTCACCGCCGAGCCCGCGCGGAACCGTACGCCCTGCATGAGCTCGCCGTGCGTGATGCCGGTCGCCGCGAAGAACACGTCGTCGGACCTGACCAGATCGTTCGTGGTGAGCACCTGGTTGAGGTCGTGCCCGGCGTCCAGGGCCTTGCGGCGTTCGGCGTCGTCGCGCGGCCAGAGCTTGCCCTGGATCACGCCGCCCAGGCACTTGAGCGCGCACGCGGCCACGATGCCCTCCGGCGTGCCGCCGATGCCCAGCATCAGGTCGATGCCGGTGCCCGTACGGGCCGCCATGATCGCGCCGGCCACGTCGCCGTCGGTGATGAACTTGATCCGCGCGCCCGTCTCCCTGATCTCCTTGACCAGCCGTTCGTGCCTGGGCCGGTCGAGGACGACCACGGTCACGTCGGAGGGCGAGCAGTGCTTGGCCCTGGCGACCGCGTTGATGTTCGCGGAGACGGGCGCCTCGATGTCGACCACGTCGGCCGCCTCGGGGCCGGTGACCAGCTTCTCCATGTAGAACACGGCCGACGGGTCGTACATCGAGCCGCGCTCGCTCACCGCGATCACCGAAACCGCGTCGGGCATGCCCAGCGCGGTCAGCCGGGTGCCGTCGATGGGGTCCACGGCCACGTCGCAGTCGGGGCCGCTGCCGTCGCCCACCTGCTCGCCGTTGAACAGCATCGGGGCGTGGTCCTTCTCGCCCTCGCCGATGACCACCACGCCGTTCATGGAGACCGTGTTGATCAGCTGGCGCATGGCGTTCACCGCCGCGCCGTCGGCGCCGTTCTTGTCGCCCCGGCCGACCCACCTGGCCGCCGCCATCGCGGCCGCCTCCGTCACGCGGACCAGTTCCAGCGCCAGGTTCCGGTCAGGGGCGTGCTCTCCCGTGGCGAGCGCGGGCGGTACGGATGTCTGATCGGACATGATGAGCAGCCTCCTTGTGGGAAATCTACGTCGATCGTAGTTGCCCCTCTATTCCCGCCCAGAGGGGGATAATCTGCTCAGACTCCGACGGATTCTTCATGGAGGGCGACCTGGGTAAGCTTCGACTGGGTTGCCCTGTGATAACGGGGAACGGATTTTGCGCCATACCGTGTGCACGTGAAGGATCTTGCCTCCACCATGGGGCATGGCGCCCCGCCATGGAGGAGATCTGAATGAGCGATGTGGAGAACATGGCGGTCCAGCCGCGCACGTCCGAGCGCGGCGCGGCCACGCGGAGCTCGCTCCTGGGCGCCGCCAGGGAGGTCTTCGTCTCCAAGGGGTTCGCCGAGGCGGGCGTGACCGACGTGGTGGCCAGGGCCGACGCCAGTGTGGGCAGCCTGTATCACCACTTCTCCGGCAAGGCCGATCTCTACCTCACGCTGTTTGAGGAGTTCCAGGCCAGGCAGACGCAGCGGACCAAGCAGGCCGCCCGCGCGGCTCGCGCCGCCGGCGAGACCGACCCGATGCGCGTGTTCATCAGTGCCGCCCACGCCTATCTCGAAGGGTGCCTGGAGGAGCGCGAGCTGGCCGACCTGTTCCTGCGCGGCGACGGGCCGCCCGGCTTCGACGTGGTCATGCGTGACAGGCTGCGCAAGTGGGCGCAGCTCAACGCGGCGCTGTTCGAGGACGAGAGCGCGCTGGTCGTGGTGGTCACGGGCGCGCTGGCCGCGGCCGTGTCCGAGGTGGTGCGTACGGGAGACCGCGGCCTGGCCGAGGAGGTGCTCGCCATCATCGGCCAGATCCGTCCGGCCACTTCGGCGACCGCCCCCACCAGCGGGTAACCTCGCCAACTGTGCGACGGTTCACTCAAGGTTTCTACGGCTACGCGGTAGCGCTGTTCGTCTGCCTCGCGGCGGCCGCGCTGTTCCTGCTGGTCACCCCGCAGAGCCGGGAGGAGCACATTCCGCGGCTCGACTACTCGATCACCGTCGCCAACTTCGGCCACTCGGTGCCGTACGGCGTGTGGGCCCCGCAGAAGGACCCGGCGGGCTGGATCCCCAACAGCAACAAGATCGCCAAGGGGGAGAACGGCGCGCAGGTCCTCTACCTCGGCTACGCCACGGCCAAGCGCCAGCACGTGATGTTCGCGCAGAGCAACGAGCAGCCGGCGGCCGGGTTCGCCAGCCGCATGGCCAACTCCGACAAGGCCGTCGGCACGCAGCAGGTCGGCGGCGTGCCGTGGGAGCAGCGCTTCCGCGAGGACAAGAACCAGCGCTCGCTGATCCGTGTCCTGCCCGAGGTGACTCTCGTCATCACCGGTACGGCCGACTGGCCGGAGCTGGCCGAGCTCGCCTCCGTCCTGCAGCAGCGCCCCAAGGGCTGACCGCGCCGCGCTTCACGTACGCCTGCTCTGCGGATGTCGGCCGGCGCGTCTAGGGTGGTGCTCGTGGCAGCAGACGAGAAGGCACCCTCATACGAGCAGGCGCGCGAGGAGCTGACCGAGGTGGTGCGCCGGCTGGAGACCGGCGGGCTCACCCTGGAGCAGTCCATCGAGCTGTGGGAGCGCGGCGAGAAGCTGGCGGCCGTCTGCGAGGAGTGGCTCCAGGGGGCCAGGGTCAAGCTCGCCGCCGCCATGGCGCGCCGCTCCGAGCCCACGGCGGGCAACTCCAACGACGCGCCGTTCTGACAGTCCCGCCCCCTCCATGAGCCTCGCCCTCCCATGAACGCACCCTTCTGACGGCTCGTCCCACTGGCGGCGTCTCCGTCGCCGGCCAGCCGCCTTCCCGGCGGCGTGTCCTCACGACGGCGCCGGCGGCACCGGTGGCGGAGGTCAGGCAGCGGTCCGGTAGAGCGCCACCACGGGGATCCGGCGGCTCGTCTTGGCCTCGTAGTCGCGGAAGCCCGGCCACTTCTCCGCCATCTGCGCATAGAGCTGGTCGCGCTCGGCGTCCGCCACGACCACGGCCTTGACCTCGAACGTCTCCGTCCCCACCTCCGCCGTCGCCTCAGGCGTGGCGCGCAGGTTGTGGTACCAGGCAGGGTGACGGTCCGAGCCGGCGTTCGAGGCGATGACGACGTAGCGGTCGCCGTCGGCCAGATACAACATCGGCGTGGTCGACGGCTTGCCGCTCTTGGCTCCTGTGGTCGTGAGCAGCACCAGGGGACTGCCCTCGAACATGCCGCCGACCCGCCCCTCGTTGGCGCGGAACTCGTCAATGATCTGCTGGTTGAACTCGCTGGGCATCATTTACTCCCGTGAATCGGAGGACTCTCCGGTTCGGAGCTTAACCGGAGATCGCTCCGGTTGTCATCGGTATGCTGCAGCTGTGTGCGGACGTCGATTGTTGCCCGTCGTCGGGCAACCCCAGCCGGAGCGGGCCGACGCCGCGCGAAACCGGCAGAAGATCATTGAGGTGGCCGCCCGGATGATCGCCGAGCACGGCGCCGACGAACTCTCACTCGACGAGGTGGCCAGGGTCGCCGGCGTCGGGGTCGGCACCGTCTACCGCCGCTTCGGCGACCGGGGCGGGCTCGTCTACGCCCTGATCGACGAGCAGGAGCGGCGCTTCCAGACCGCCTTCTTCTCCGGGCCGCCGCCCCTCGGCCCCGGCGCACCCGCCGCCGAGCGGATCACGGCGTTCCTGTACGCGCTGGTCGACCGCATCGTGGCGCAACAGGGGCTCTTCTTGCTGCTGGACAAGGGGGACAAGGCGCAGAGGTTCGGGGGGCCGTACCAGGTCCATCACGTCCACCTGGCCGGCCTGATCGCCCAGGCCTGCCCGCGCGCCGACGCCACCTACCTGGCCGACGCCCTCCTCGCGCAGGCCAACGCCTGCCTGATCGCCTTCCAGCAGGAGCAGCGCGCCATGACTCACGAGCAGATCAAGGCCAGGCTGGCGTGGCTGGCCGAGACGGTCATACGCGGCCAGGAGCAGGGCCGCTAGGGGAGGGCGCGCCCTGCACGGCACTCTCGTGTGCCGGACGCGGACCCCGGATCGCTCACGTTTCGCCGGGTTCTTCCGTGCGTACGGTCAGCCGGTCGTCGGTCAGGCGGATCGTCAGCAGGGAGCCGGGGGAGACGTCTTTGGCCAGGCGCACCACCTCGCCCGACGGGTGCTGGACGATGGCGTAACCGCGCTCCAGCGTGGCCGCGGGGGACAGCGCGATCAGGCGGGCACGCAGGTGGGTGAGGTCGTCGCCGGCCCGGTCGAGCGAGCCCGACAGCGAGCGCCTGGCCCGCTCGCGCAGCGAGTCGACCTGCTCGGCCCGGCGCTCCAGCTCGCGGACCGGGTCGGCCAGCGAGGGCCGCGAGCGTACTGACGTGAGCCAGGACATCTCCCGGTCGAGCCAGCCGCTCATCACCCTGCGGCCCCGGTCGCGGAGCTGGCGCACCAGCGTGAGCTGCTCGCCGACGTCGGGCACGACCTTCTTGGCCGCGTCTGTGGGGGTGGAGGCGCGCAGGTCGGCCACCAGGTCGAGCAGCGGGCTGTCCTGCTCGTGGCCGATGGCGCTCACCACGGGGGTGCGGCAGGCGGCCACCGAGCGTACGAGCGTCTCGTCGGAGAACGGCAGGAGGTCCTCCAGCGAGCCGCCGCCGCGGGCGATGACGATCACGTCGACCGAGGAGTCGGCGTCGAGCTTGCGCAGCGCCTCGGTCACCTCGCCCACCGCGTAGGGGCCCTGGACGGCCACCTCCTCGACCTTGAACCGCACGGCGGGCCAGCGCCTGCGGGAGTTTTCCAGCACGTCGCGCTCGGCCGCGGAGTCACGGCCGCAGATGAGCCCGATCGTGCTGGGCAGGAACGGCAGCCGCCGCTTCCTGTCGGCGTTGAACAGCCCCTCGGTGGCCAGCAGCTGCCTGAGCCGCTCCAGCCTGGCCAGCAGCTCGCCCACGCCGACGGGGCGGATCTCCAGCGCGGTGAAGGCGAACGAGCCTCTGTTGACCCAGAAGTCGGGCTTGACCTGCATCACGACCCTGGCGCCGTCGGCCGGCCGCGGCGTGGCGGCTTCGTAGACGCCGCGCGGGGTGGTGACCTTGGCCGACACGTTGGCGACCGGGTCGCGCAGCGTCATGAACACCGTGCCGCCGCGCGCGCTGAGGTCGGTGATCTGGCCCTCGACCCAGACCGTGCCGAGTCTGCCGATCCATCCGCCCACCATCTGAAGGACCGTGCGGATCGGCAGGGGAGACTCGGGTGAGGTCTTCTCGGTCATGGCGAAAGGCTACGGGGTCGGAGTGACTATTCTCCGGCCTGCAGCTTCGCCAGGCGGTTCTCGAACATCTTGATCACCTCGGGGCGGGCCTTCGTGGCCTTCTCGAAGGCGAGGAAGTCGCCGATCTGCTCGGCGGTCTTGCCGCGCATCCTGGCGCGCAGGGACGCGACGGTCAGCTCGGAGTAGCCGGGCAGCGGCTCGGCCAGGTCCGCGGGGACGCTTGCGGCGGTCGGCTCGGCGGCGGCCGCGGGCTCCTCGGCCGGCTTCTCCGCGGGCTTCTTGGCCGCGGCGGGCTTCCTGGTGGTCTTGCGGGCGGCCTTCGGCTTGACCTCGGGTGCCTCCTCCACGACGGCGGCCTTCGCCTCGGCCTCAGCAGGCTTCTCCGCGACGGCAGGCTCTTCCGTGACGGCAGTCTTCTCCGCGACGGCGGGCTCCTCCGCGGCGGCGGGCTCCACGACGGTGGCCGTGGGCTCGGCGGCGGCCTTGGGCTCGGCCGCGGGCTCCTCCGCGACCGCGGGCTTGGACGCGACGGGGGTCTCGGCGTCGGCGGTGGCCGCGGACTCGGACTTGCCGGCCGGGGTGAAGATGACCGGGTCGGGCTTGGTCTTGGCGGCGCCGTTGGGCTCGGCCGCGCCGGGGCGCGGCGCGAAGATCACCGGCTCCTTGCGGGCGGGCTTGTCCTCCTCCGCGGCCGGAGCCGCGGCCACCTGGTCGGCGGCGGAGGGACGCGAGTCGTGCGACTCCTCCTCGCGCTCCTCCTTGTTGCCCAGGTTCTTGATGGAGTTCTTCACCCGGTCGACGACCAGCAGCGCCTGGCCGGCCGCGCTGAGCGTGGTCTGGATGACGAGGAGCGGAAGGTCCTTGGCCTTCTCCTTCAACTCGTCCTTGTTGGTGACGGTCTTAGCGATGTTGCGTATCACGTCGCTGAGGGACATGACGTCTCCCTGGGAGGTCAGTATGGGACGGCTAGTCTGGCAAACCGCGGGCAACCACGCACGCGCGGGCCTGATGGCCGCTCCACGTAGCATAGAAAGTATGGAGCCCCAGACCCCTACTTCCCGCCGAGTACTCGTAGCCAAGCCCCGCGGCTACTGTGCCGGAGTCGATCGAGCCGTGGTAGCGGTCGAGAAGGCTTTGGAGCAGTATGGTGCGCCGATCTACGTACGCAAGCAGATCGTCCACAACACCCACGTCGTCAAGACGCTCGAGGCCAGGGGCGCCATCTTCGTGGACGAGACCGAGGAGGTCCCCGAGGGTGAGATCGTGGTGTTCTCCGCCCACGGCGTGTCCCCGGCCGTGCACGAGGAGGCCAGACAGCGCGGGCTGCGCACCGTCGACGCCACCTGCCCGCTGGTCACCAAGGTGCACAACGAGGCGAGACGGTTCGCGAGCCAGGACTACGACATCCTCCTGATCGGGCACGAAGGCCACGAGGAGGTCGAGGGCACCTCCGGCGAGGCCCCTGACCACATCCAGCTCGTCGACGGGCTCGACGCGGTCGACAAGGTGCAGGTGAAGGACCCGAGCAAGCTGGTGTGGCTGTCGCAGACCACGCTGTCGGTCGACGAGACCACCGAGACGGTGTCCCGGCTCAAGGAGCGCTTCCCCACGCTGATCGACCCGCCGAGCGACGACATCTGCTACGCCACGCAGAACCGGCAGGTGGCGGTCAAGGAGATCGCCGCCGAGGCGCAGCTCGTCATCGTGGTCGGCTCGGAGAACTCGTCAAACTCCAAGCGTCTGGTCGAGGTGGCCAAGGACTACGGCGCGCAGGCGTCATACCTGGTCGACAACGCCACCTTCATCCGCGACGAGTGGCTCGAAGGCGTCACCACGGTCGGCGTCACCAGCGGCGCCTCCGTCCCGGAGGAGCTGGTCGAGGAGGTGCTGGCGCGGCTGGCCCAGCACGGGTTCGGCGACGTGACCGAGGTCGAGTCGGTGCAGGAGAGCATGCGCTTCGCCCTGCCCCACGAGCTGCGCAAGGACCTGCGGGCGTCCTAGTCGTCCCCGCGCGGCGTCCCGTACACCTTGGGCTCGAAGTAGCCCTCCGGCTCGGGCACGAACGTCTGTCGCGGGCGCGGTGCCTCCGCGCCCGCCTTCAGCTCTTCCCGTAGGTCGCGTACGTTGTCGCGCAGCCCGCGCCGCCAGGCGACGCCCAGCACGACGGCCGAGCCCGCGAACAGCCAGGGCGCGCCGCTGGTCAGCGACGTGTAGAGGCCCAGCGCCAGCGACTGCACGATCGACACCGAGCCGAACGCCCGCCCGAGCTCGACGAAGAGCGTGGCGCAGAAGAACACCAGCGGCGGCGTCACCACCAGCGACAGCAGCTCGCGCCGGTTGACCATGAGCACGCCCAGCAGGCTCGACAGCACGAAGGCCGCGCCCACGATGTGCTGGATGCCGAGCAGCGCCGCCAGCACGTATCCCGCCAAGGTGGAGACCAGGGCGAGCGCGATGGCGCCGCGAGCGGTCAGCCTGACCGCGGAACGCCTTTTCTCACCCAATGCCCCACCCCCATTTATTGCGACCCGTTGGCCAACTTACCGTTCGAGTGGGAAAGCAGAGGCGAGGTTTCCAGCAGTTCCGGGGATGCCAGGGGTCTGGGCAGGTCTTCGAGCATGTCGGGCGAGTCGAGATCGCGGTCCACGACGCCCAGATCGTGCAACTTGCGCGCGGTGACCAGGACGCGGCTTTCGAGCGACCCGACCGATTTGTTGTACGCCTCCACGGCCCGCGTCAGTGCCCTCCCGAGCGAGTCGACGTTCCTGCCCAGGGAGGACAGCCGCTCGTACAGCTCCTTGCCCAGCTCGAACACCGCCCGCGCGTTCTCGCTCAGCGCGGCCTGCTGCCAGGCGTAGTGGGCGGTGCGCAGCATCGTGATCAGCGTCGTCGGCGTGGCGATGTGGACCCGGCGCGTCATGGCGTACTCCAGCAGCCCGGGATCGCGCTCGAGCGCCGGGGCCAGGAACGCCTCACCGGGGATGAACAGCACCACGAACTCCGGCGACGGGTTGAACCCCTGCCAGTAGGACTTGGCCGCCAGCCGGTCGATGTGCTCGCGTACGTGCCTGGCGTGGGCGTCGAGCCGGACCGAGGCGAGTGACTCGTCGGCGGCCTCCGCGGCCTCCAGATAGGCCGCCAGCGAGACTTTGGAGTCGACCACGATGTTCTTGCCCCCGGCGAGCCTGACAACCATGTCGGGCCGCATGGAGCCCTCTGTGACCTGCTCGTCGAAGTCGCAGTGGCGCTGCATGCCGGCGATCTCGGCGACCCTGCGCAACTGGAGCTCGCCCCACCTGCCGCGCGCCTCCGGCCGTTGCAGGGCCCTGACGAGGGCGGTGGTCTGGGAACGCAGCTGCTCGTTGCTCTGCCGTACGAACTCCATCTGCTTGGCCAGCTCGGCGCGGGCCGCGCGCTGGCCCGACTCGGTGTCGCGCAGCTGCGACTCGACCCGCGCCAGCGCGTCCTTCAGCGGCTCCACCAGGTGCTCGACGGCCTGCCTGCGCTGCTCCAGGTCGCCCGCGGCCTCCGCGCGCGTGGCCGCCAGCCTGGTCTCGGCCAGCTCGAGGAATCGCACGTTGTTGACGTCGAGGGCGCGCGTGGACAGGGCCTGGAAGCGCTCGGCGAGCTGCTCCTCGACATAGACCAGCTTGTCGGCGGCCGACTTGGCCCGCGCGTCGGCCTCGGCCACCCGCACCGCCGCCCGCGTCCTGGCCACCAGGAACCCGATGACGAGACCGGCGGCCAGACCGATGAGAAGCGAGACGATGTCCACTCGATCGATGATTGCAGGACTCCGGCGCACCGTTCCCGCCCGACACGCCCGTTACGCACAGCACGTAAACTTGACACCCGTGAGTCTCTCCATCGGTATCGTCGGTCTGCCCAACGTCGGCAAGTCCACGCTCTTCAACGCGCTGACTAAGTCCGGCAACGCGCTCGCCGCGAACTACCCGTTCGCCACCATCGAGCCGAACGTGGGCATCGTGGGCGTGCCCGACGACCGCCTGCCCAAGCTGGCCGAGATCTTCGGCTCGGTCCGGATCCTGCCCGCCAAGGTCGAGTTCGTCGACGTCGCGGGCCTGGTCAAGGGAGCGTCGGAGGGGCAGGGCAGGGGTAACCAGTTCCTCGCCAACATCCGCGACACCGACGCGATCTGCCAGGTCGTACGCGTCTTCAGCGACCCGGACGTCACGCACGTGGACGGCGAGATCTCCCCCAAGCGCGACATCGAGACCATCAACACCGAGTTGATCATGGCCGACCTGCAGACGGTCGAGAAGGCCATCCCGCGCCTGCAGAAGGAGGCGCGCAACAACAAGGACAAGAAGGCCGCGCTCGAGGCCGCGGAGGCCGCTCTGAGCGTGCTGGAGACCGGCAAGACCATCTTCGAGAGCGGGCTCGACCGCGAGGGGCTGCGCGACCTCCACCTGCTGACGGCCAAGCCGTTCCTGTACGTGTTCAACCTCGACGCCGACGAGCTGACCGACGCCGGGTTCAGGGAGCAGCTGTCGACGCTGGTCGCGCCCGCCGAGGCGGTCTTCATGGACGCCAAGATCGAGTCGGAGCTGGTCGAGCTCGACGAGGAGGAGGCACTGGAGCTGCTCCAGTCCGTCGGCCAGGAGGAGTCGGGGCTGCGGCAGCTGGCCAGGGTCGGCTTCGACACGCTCGGCCTGCAGACATACCTCACGGCCGGGCCGAAGGAGACCAGGGCCTGGACGATCCCCAAGGGCGCCACCGCGCCCGAGGCGGCCGGCGTGATCCACACCGACTTCCAGCGCGGCTTCATCAAGGCCGAGGTCGTCTCCTTCGACGACCTGGTCGAGGCCGGCTCCATCGCCAGCGCCCGCTCGGCGGGCAAGGCCCGCATCGAGGGCAAGGACTACGTGATGCGCGACGGCGACGTGGTGGAGTTCCGCTTCAACGTCTGAGCGCCTCAGCCGACGGGGGCTGCCGCGTGTCTCCGGGTCAATCACGCAGCGTTGTCATTCGCTACGCTAAGTTGCCACGGTGGACGGCGGTGAAGCCCCCTCAGACGTCTGGTCCCGGGATTTGATACGACGTCTCTGATGCCGGGAAAACTGATGCGTCAACCACTTTGGGCCCCCGCGCGTCGAATCGTCACGGCGTTCACGCTGACTCGGGAGGCCCTCAATGATCCGTCGCATCATCCGGAAACGACGCCCCGCGCCCACGCTCGCGGGCATCAGCCTTGAGGAGGAGCTCGCCCTGATCAGGGTCGAGCTCATGTACGGCCTGCGCGTCAACCGCGAGGCGTACCTCCGCAGGAAGGTCGACGAGCGCAACGAGATGGCGACGCGCATGCGTGAGCGTGATGCCGCCGAGATGCTGGCGGACCTGCGCGGCTCCCTGGAGCGGGCGGTGCAGCCGACGGTCGTGGACCTGCACAGCAGGCGGCCGCCGAGGCCCACTCAGGACCCGGAGCCCGCCTGACGGCCGGGGGTCGCCGCGCGATCCATACCAAATCCGCAGGTCGCGAGAGTCCATGCCTGTTGGACAGGAATTCGTGACTGTCGCGCTATGCGCTTTCAGGCGTCTGGCCTGGTCAAAAGCCGATTCCACTGGGAACTGACAGGAATCGGCAATGGCGCCTGCCGTCCGATCCGGTTTGCCGTCAGGTCGGTCATGCCGCAGCATGGGCGTGGCTTTCCTGGAAGAATGGCGGAGACCGGATAGGGTGACTACTTCACCGCGGATGATGGGGATCGGCAACGGACGACACCGCGCCAGCCGGGGGGATCGGCGCGAGCGGAGGCGTGATGGCTCGTAGGTCTACCGTCCAGCACGATCCTCGGATCGCTGGCGACCCCGAGCTTTCCGCGCGCCTCGACACAGCTGACTTCGACGCGCCGCCGCCCCCAAGGCCGCGGCGCGGCGGCTGGTCGGGCGGCGGCGGACGGTGGCTGGTATGGGTCGGCCGCATCGTTCTCTGGGCGCTTATTGTGGTTATCGTAGTGAATGGGGTTCGTGCCCCATTTGAGCGATTTACCCAGCAAGAGACTGCGACGCCCAATGCCGTTACCCCAGCTCACCATGGATTTCCCGCGGACCGGGGCATGGCTTTCGCCGCCCAGTTCGCCGGGGTCTATCTCAATTTCAATCCGGAAGACGCGGCCAGCAGGTCGGGCAAGCTCGCCGCGTTCCTGGCCGACGGCATGGACCCGCAAATGGGGTGGGACGGCTACGGCAAGCTCGCGGCCGTCGCCATCCAGCCGTACGACATCGAGGCGAGCGACGCCCGCAACGCGGTGGTGAGCGTGGCCTTCCAGTCAGGCCGGCGCAGGCTGATGTTGTCCGTCCCGGTCTACTACTCGGGCGATGACGCCGGCGGCAGGTTCGCCGTCGTCGGCCGGCCCGCGGTCCTGCCCGCCCCTGCCCCGGCCGACGTGCCGCAACTGGCCGCGCCGGAGACCGACGAGGCGACCGCGAGCGAGCTCAAGGAGCAACTGAAGGGCTTCTTCACCGACTACGCCCTCGGTGACACCGCCGGCCTGCAGCGCTATGTCGCCGCGGGCAAGACTCTGCCGAGCTTCGGCGGCACGTTCACGTTCAAGGAGCTGAAGAAGGTCGTGGTGCCTGTGGGGGGTGCCACACGAGAGATCCAGGCGGTCGTGGTGTGGGTCGTGCCCAACAACGAGACGCCCGCCACCCCCGGGACCACCGACCCGGCGACGGTGGGCGGCACGCTGGAGATGGCCTACCGGCTGACCGTCGAGAAGCAGGGCGACAAGTGGTTCGTCGCCGACATCCGCGGCGCCGGTCGGGTCGTTGGATAGAGGCACGGCCGCGCTGCTGATCGATACCCCCCGGGAGGACAAGAAGTGACCTTGAAGACCGTAGTGCTCACCTTGATCGAAATGTCGCCGACGCCGGCACCGACAGGCCCGGACACCGGAGGGCTTGCCAACTTCCTGCGCAGCTTCTTCGCCCCTTTGTTCCTGGTTGTCGTCTCCGTGGTCGCGCTCTTCTTTCTCTTCACCCGCGAGATCACGCGATTCGTGCAGTTCCTCATACTTGCTGTAGCCATCGGAGTGATCTTCTACGTTCCCAACATCATCGAGGTGACGGCGAAGGCGATCGCCGGCGCACTGGGCATCAAGTAAGGGTTGAGACCGCTCCGCGGCGGTCATGTACGAGCGGGTGGAGAGGAGGACCGGCGTGGACCTGCCCACATATACGAACATCTGGCGGATCGAGAAGCGGCTCTACAAGCTGTACGACCTACGGCTGCCGATGCCGCTCCCGATCGTCTGGATCGGCGTGTTCGTCGGGGTGTTCGTCCCGTGGTCGCTCCTGCTGGTCCTGGTGGGCGTGCCGGTGGAGATGCCCTGGCACGTGCTGTTCCTCGTGCCGCCGGGGATCGTGACCTGGTTGTCCACCCGTCCCGTCATCGAGGGCAAGCGGCTCACCGAGCTCCTCGAGTCCCAGCTCCGCTATCTGGGCCAGCCGAAGGCGTGGTACCGCCTCGCGCCCACGTCGGAGCCCGAGACGATCACCTTCTCCGCCCGCGTCTGGCGCACCATGCCCGCTCGGGCCAAGTCGAAGGCGCCCCGCAAGGCCCGCCAGCCGCAGCGGTGGCGCGAGGGCCAGCGGATCGCCGGTCCCCGCCAGGTCCGCCCTGCGGTCGCGGCCGCGGCTGCCGCCGCCTCCCAGGCTCCCGTGGCGGAGCCGACCACCAGCCGCTGGGGCACCCGCCGCGGTACGGCGCCCGCTCTCAAGGCCCGGACACGCCAGGCGGCCCCGCCCCCGGCCCCAGGGTCCAAGTCGGGTGTGCTGCGGCGCGAGGAAGCCCTTCCAGGCGGCTCTGGACGCCGCCAGGAGGCGCCGCGGGCCGCGGCGCACGAGGGATTGACGGCCGAGCCCGTCGCCCTGGAGCGCAGCGGCACAACGGGCGCCGGCGTCCGGGAGCGTGGTGGCGCGGGAGAGGCCGCCGTTGTGCGGGAGCGTGGCGGCACCAGGGAGGCCGCCCCCGCTGCCCGGGCACACGTCGCGGCGCAGGAGCCCCCTGTCGAGGAGCGGGGCCAGGAGGCCGTACCGGGGGCCGGGGACGGATCGCCCGATGAGGCGCCGACCGCGCGTGCGGCCGCTGTGCCGCTCAACGCGGGGGACGACCGCAAGGCCGCCACCGGCAAGCCCATCGACACCGAGGCGTTGCGGCGGCTGAGGAAGCTCGCGGCGAGCGCCGACGCCCCTCCCGAGCCGGCGGGACGCCCGGAGGGGGAGCGGCGTGAGGACGAGCGGCCCGAGGACGAGGTCGCGCGAGACCAGCACAGGAAGGGACAACCGCCCCGGCTGGGCCCGGCGCCGGTGCTGCCGGGCACGAAGCGCGTCTGGCCCCCGCTCAACCCCGACGCCAAGCCGCTGCCCCGACCCGCTGCCCCCAAGCACGCCCGAACGGAGGACGCCCCTACTGCCGCTGACTCGCCCGCCACGCAGGACCCGGCCGAGCCGCCGGGCACCGCGTCGGGCGCCCCGGAAGTGGCCGGTGTCCCGATCGGTGCCGGCAGCCCGCGGCAGGATGGCGAGGTCGCTGACGCGCGAGGCGGTGTGGAGGCGCCGGGATCCGGTGCGGCAGGCGGCGAATTGGAGCGGTCGGTGGCGCGGCGCCCGGGCGCTGTGCCGGAGGGCGTGGCGCATGACGCGTCGCAGAGCGGCGGCCCGCAGGGGATTGCCACCGTGCCCGATGATGCCGACGCCCAAGGGCTCGCCGAGCCGGCGGGGGACTCGGACACCCGTCGAACCGCAGAGCCGGCGGGCGACTCGGACGCCGACCGTGGTGGGTCGGGTGATGATCGGCGTGACGGGGCCGGTGGGCTGGTGGCGCCCGTGCCTGTGCCCAGGCCCAGTGAGGGCCGGGTGCGGCGGGTCGAGTCCGTGGTGGGACGCGACTCCGGCGGGTGGCGGCGGATCGCTCAGGTGGTCGTCGGCGGCGGCGGGGTGCGCACCGACGGTTCCGAGATCGACGAGGCCAGGGCCAGGGGCGTGTTCAGCGGCAGCCGCAGGGTCGTGGTCCTGGGCTGCACCGGCGGCGCGGGACAGAGCACGACGGCGCTCATGCTCGGCCACACCTTCGCCACATACCGCGACGACAGGGTCGTCGCCGTGGACGCCAGCACCGGCGGCAGCACCCTGACCAGCAAGATCCAGCCGGAGACGCCCGAAACCCTCACCTCGCTGCTGTCCGGGCTCGACCGCGTCAGCGGGTATCTCACGATGCGTGGGTACACGACGAGGACCGCCTCGGGGCTCGAGGTGATCAGCGCGGACACCGACGCGGGTGCCGAGCAGCGGCTGGCGGACCGGTCGTTCTTCTCCGACCACCGGCTGGGCGAGTCCATGCGCCTGCTCGACCGCCACTACAAGCTCGCCGTCATCGACCCGGCCCCCGCGCTGGCGGCCAGGTTGCTGCCGTACGCGGACCAGCTCGTCCTCGTGGTCCCCGCGAGCGAGGAGGCGTCCGAGGCGGTGGCGATGACGTACGAGTGGCTCGACGGGCACGGCTGCGCGGACCTGCGCAGGCGCGCGGTCATGGTGGTCAACGGCGTGAGCAGGCGCTCGATGGCCGACGTCGAGCAGGCGGAGTCGGTGGCCAGGGGCAGGTGCCGGGCCATCGTCAGGGTCCCCTGGGAGGACGGCCTGGCGCCCGACGGCGCGGAGGTCGTCGACCCCGGGCAGTTGCGCGCGGCCGGTAGGCGGGCCTTCCTCGCCCTCGCCGGCGTCGTGGTCGCGGGCTTCGCGGCACAGGCACAGACCGTCCGAGCGAGCGAAGAGGAGTTGGCGAGTGACCCCCCGGGCACGAGAATCGGTGAGCGATAAGTGAACAAGCGAGCAGGTCTGGCCCGTTCATGCGCCGAGGGGGCGGCATGAGCAGGGCGTCACGAGCGCACCAGCGCCTCGCGGTCCGCTATTTCGACGACCGCATCCTGCTCACAGACACCAGCGCATGGGCGTACTTCCGCCTCCCGACGGTCAGCTACGAGTTCGTCACCCCGGAGGAGCGCGAGGCGCTGGCCACCAACATCACGATCGCGCTGGCCGCGATCAGGATGCCCGACGCGGAGGTCCACCTGAGGGTCGCGCACCGCACGTACCCCGCGGCGGAGTGGGCCATGGCGCTCAATGCCACGTCCGACGAGGGGCCCGGCTGGCGCGACTATCTGGAGGAGATGTACCGGCACGTCTGGGCGAAGGACTTCTGGTCCAAGGAGGTCTTCCTCGGCGTACGGCTCGGCCCGCGCGGCAAGCAGCTCGGCGCCGGCGTGCTCGCCCAGGTCTTCGGCTTCTACCAGAAGACCGAGAAGGCGCTCGGCATGGACGACGACCACGTGCCCGACAGCGAGATCGGGCGGTGGACCGAGTCCGCCGAACGCCTCGGCAGAGCGCTGGCGTCCAGCGCCCTCTACGCCAGGCACGCCACCTCCGTCGAGGTGGCGTGGTTGTTCCAGCACGCGGCCGCGGGCGCGCTCGGCGACCCGCCGCCGAGCGCCAGCCCGAAGCGGCGCTGGGGCAGGGGCGAGATCGAGGCGCTGGTGGAGGGGGAGATCCACAACGGCAGGTCGCTGCTGCGCATCGTGCAGCCGCAGGGCGACTCGTACGTGGCCTACCTGTCGTTCGCCCGCTTCCCCGACCTCATGCCGTTCCCCGACGGTGAGCCGTGGATGCACTTCGCCGACCAGCTCCCGTTCCCCGTGGAGATCTCCTCGCGGATGCGGCTCATCCCACCGGTCAAGGCGTCCAAGGACGTCGCGCGCAAGCTCGCGCACGCCCGCGACATGGACCACCACATCCGCGAGGCCGGCGCGGAGGCGCCGCTCGCGCTGGCCGAGCAGATCGACGCGGCCCGGCTGCTTGAGCACGGCATCACGAAGGAGCGGCTGCCCTTCGTGTACGGCTGGCACCGCCTGGTCGTGTCGGCCCCCACCGAGGACATCTGCGTGCAGCGCGTCGAGGCGGTCGTCGAGCACTACCGCGACATGGGCATCGACGTGGTCAACTCGACGGGCGACCAGTTCTCGTTGTTCTGCGAGTCGCTGCCGGGCGAGAAGGTACGCGTCAACGCCTACGCTCAGCGGCAGCCGCTGCGCACGATCGCGGGCGGCATGGCCACCGCCACGGTCGACCTCGGCGACCGGCTCGACGACGGTGGCAAGGAAGGCTGGCTCGGCCCGTACATCGGCGAGACCGTCGGCAGGGCCCGCAGCATCGTGCACTTCGACCCGCTGGTCGCGGCCACCCGGAACCGGCCGACCGCCATCGCGATCACCGGCGAGCCCGGCGGCGGCAAGACCACGCTCGCGCTGCTGATGATCTACCAGATGGCGCTCAGGGGCGTGACGGTCGCGGTGATCGACCCGAAGGGCGACGCGGAGTCGCTGGTGCGGCTGCTGGAGAAGCGCGGCCGCAAGGCCCGCGTCATCCCGCTGGGGTCGGCGGCGCCGGGGCTGCTCGACCCGTTCTCGTTCGGCGACGACATCGCGGCGAAGAAGACCATGGCCACCGAGACGCTGCGGCTGCTGCTCCCGCGCATGTCGGAGGAGCGCGAGTCGGCGATGATCCAGGCGGTGGCCGCGGTGTCCAACGGCCCCGACCCCTCGCTCGGCAAGGTCGTCGACTTCCTGGAGCAGGCCGACGACCCCGCGTCGAAGAACCTGGGCGCCGTGCTGCGCTCCATGTCGGAGATGCACCTGGCCAGGCTCTGCTTCGACCCCTCCGGCGGCGACCAGATCGACAGCGAGGGGTGGACGACGGTGTTCACGCTGGGCGGGCTCACGCTGCCCGACGTGGCCACGACCAGGGACGACTACTCCTACGAGCAGCGGCTGTCGGTGGCGCTGCTCTACCTGGTCTCCCAGTTCGCGCGCAGGCTGATGAACGGCCTCGACCGGCGTGCCCCCAAGGCGATCTTCCTGGACGAGGCGTGGGCGATCACCTCCACGCCCGAGGGCGCCAAGCTGGTGCCCGAGGTCAGCCGGATGGGCCGCTCCCGCAACACCGCTCTCGTGCTGGTCTCCCAGAACGCGGGAGACCTGCTGAACGAGCAGGTGACCAACTGCCTGTCGTCCGTCTTCGCGTTCAGGTCCACCGAACGGGTGGAGGTGGATCACGTCATGTCCCTGCTCGGGGTGGAGCCGTCGGAGGAGCACAAGGCCGTGCTGCGCTCGCTCGGAAACGGCGAATGCGTATTCCGTGATCTGGATGGCAGGGCGGGGCGGATCGGAGTAGACCTGATCTCCGAGGAACTTCTCCGATGGCTCGACACGAACCCGACACACGACAAACCCGACGGTGCCGGGCATGATGATCTTCAAGGGGGCGTGAGCAGAGCGCAGGAGGTACGGTCATGAAGATCCGGCTATCGCGACGACTCGCGCTGGCTCTCGCGCTCGTGACAGGCATCCTCGTGGTGCCGATCGTCGTGGGCGGCCTGTCGGCCCCGGCCGCCGCGGCCCCGTGTGACCTGTCGGGCCCGCTCAACCCCGAGATGGTCGGGGGCGGCCTGGACGGCCTGATCCAGGCGCCCGCCCAGGCCGGGGCGCAGGCGCCGACCACCAACTACTCCCAGTTCGGGATGAGCGGCCAGTTCTGGCACACCCACGACCTGAGCTGCTCCGACTACGTCGCCGTGCTCGGCAACATGTGGGCCAACGGCATCTTCACCGCGGCCAAGGCCGTCGACCGGCTGACGATCACCACGTACCAGGCCGCCGCGACCGAGGGACCGCTCCAGTCGATCAAGGACGTCGTCGACGACATCGTCACGAACCTCTCCAAGGCCATGTACTGGCCCTTCCTCCAGCCGGTCGTCATCCTCGGCGCCATCTGGCTGGCCTGGTACGGGCTGATCCGCAAGCGGGCCACCACGACCGCCGAGGGCGTGATCTGGATGGTGCTGGCCGTCACCGTGGCGGTCTGGTTCCTCAGCCGTCCCGGCGACTTCACCGGCCTGGGCAAGGTCGTCACGGACAAGACCGGCGAGGTCGTCAACTCGGCCTTCTCCGGTCTGCCCGGCGCGGGCGGCGCCTCCTGCCTGCCCCCTCCCGGCCAGGCCGCCCCGGAGGTCAAGCCCGGCGGGTACGCCCAGGCCGGCACGCCGGGCGTCGACCAGAACGCCGACGCGCTGTGGTCCACGCTGGTCTGCAAGCCGTGGCTGGTGGGCCTGTTCGGCACCGCCGACCCGCAGCAGCCCATCGTGCGCGACTGGGGCCGCAAGGTGCTGGAGATGCAGTCGATCCCGCGGACCGCGGCCGGCCAGCCGGCGCCTGACAGGGGAGCCCGCCAGTCGGAGTACGCCTCGCTGGCGGAGAAGCTGAAGAACGACCCCGTCTACGCGGTTTTCTCCGGCCGCGACTGGTCCAACAGGCTCGGCGTGGCCGTCGGCGCGTTCATCGCGGCCATCGTGGCCGGGGTGCTCATCTTCCTGGTGGCGGTCTCGCTGCTGGTGCTGAAGGTGGGCTTCCTGCTGCTGCTGATACTCGGGCCCGTGTTCCTGCTGATCGGCGTGCATCCGGGCAGCGGCCGGATCGTCGCCATGCGCTGGGTGGAGATGCTCATCGGCACGCTGCTCAGGCAGGCCGTGCTCACGCTGGTGCTCAGCGTCCTCGTGTACGGGTACGCGCTGATCATCTCCACGGCCATGCCATGGGGCATGCAGGTGCTGTTCATGGCCCTGCTGACGATCGCGGTGTTCTTCTACCGCAGGCCGTTCCAGCACCTGTTCGCCTCCATCAGCGGTCACTCGGTCGCCACGCGCATGCTCGGCGAGGCCGCGAGCTCGTCCGTGCTCGAGCGCTCGGCAGGCGTGCTGCCGCCGGTCGCCTCGGCCAGGATCGGCCGATGGGGGCTGCGCAAGGCCGAGCCGCTCATCAGGGCGGCCGGCGCGGGCAACCCGGCGGGAGCGGCGGCCACGGCCGCGGCCACCGCGGGGCAGGCCCGGGTACGCGCCGAGGAGGGCGAGGGCGCCACCACGGGTGCCAGGATCCCCGCCACGGCGGCGCCGCTGGACACCGACCAGCAGGGCGGCAAGGGGGGCGCCAGGGCGCCGCTGGAGCCGCGCAGGGGCACGGCGCCGCCGCTCAACCTGGGCACGCCCACCCGCACGCGCGGTCCCGCGGCGAGCGGCCCTCGGGTGGCCGGCACGTCCGGCGCCGCCCCGTCCGGCGGTGGGTCCGGCGGCTCGGGGGGCGGCTGGTTCGGCGGCGGGTCCGGCGGCGGCTGGGCGTCCCGTGGCGGCTCGCCGTCGAGGGGCGGCTCGTCCGGGGGGGCGCGCGGCTCCCGGTTCGGCGGCTCGGGCGGCACGCGCTCGCGCGGGTCCGGCGGCGGGCTGTTCGGCGGCTCCGGGTCGGGCGGCGGCTCGAGGTCCGGCGGCGGGTCCCGGCCGAACGGCGGTTCGAGGGTGCCGGGCAGCTCGCCGGGCCTCCGGATCTTCGGTTCCGACGAGCCGTCGTCCCGCACTTCCGAGGCCCCGCCGCTCTGGCTGCGCAGCAGCAGCAACGGCAACGGCTCCGGAGGTGACAGCCCCTCCGTGCCGTTCTGGCTCAAACCGAGCAAGGACAAGGACTGAACATGGCGGAGCGAGGTGACAAGCGCGGGGTGGCCTTCGCCGCCATCGTCGTGGTCATCGCCGCGGTCGGCATCTACCTGACGATGTGGCCGGACTCGAGTGACGACCCGGCGGAGTCGAAGCAGGAGCCGGCCCGGGCCGCAAGCGCGCCTGCCGGGCCGAGCACGCCGCTGGCGACCGCGAGCAACGCGCCGTTCGACGTGTACTCGTACCTGCCGATGAAGAAGGAGCAGCTCGCCGCGGCGGCGGACCTGGCCGAACGGTTCACCGCCGCGTACGGCACCTTCAGGTACGACGAGGACCCGGCGGCGTACGCGGCCCGCGTGAAGGTGTTCACGACGCCTGAGCTCGGCAACGAGCTGACCAGGACCGTCACCTCGGCGGGCACCGTCGAGCACAACCGCGACGACCAGATCGTCTCCACGGCCACGGCCAGGCTGAAGGAGATCAGGCAGATCGAGAAGACCTCCATCGTCTTCGTGGTCACCGCGACCCGGCAGGAGGCCGCGAAGAGCGGCGCCAAGCAGCTCACGGAGGAGTACGCGGTCACGGTGAGCCAGCTCGTGGACGACTGGCGGATCTTCGACATCCGGCCTGCCACGGAGGGCCAGGAAGGCGACGAGGAGGGGGACACCTCGGGGTGAAGCTCTCCCGGGCCCGGCTCGCCCTGCTGATCGGCGCCGCCGGGCTGCTGCTGCTCGCGGCGGTCATCGTGTCGCCGATGCTGCTGATCTCGATGCCGTCGTTCCTCAGCGACGGCGGCACCTCGCCCGACTGCAACGACAGCAAGCAGGTGGAGGACGTGTCCGACTCGGGCACGGCCGACATTCCTCCCAAATACCTGGAGCTGTACAAGGAGTACGGCAAGAAGATCGGCGTCCAGTGGAACATCCTGGCCGCCGTGGGCAAGCGCGAGACCGACCACGGCCGCTCCAACCTGCCCGGCGTCAAGAGCGGCACCAACTACGCGGGCGCGGCCGGGCCGATGCAGTTCCTGATCTCCACGTGGGGCGGCAAGGCCCAGGTCCCGATGTCGTCGAAGTTCACCGGGTACGCGTCCGACGGCGACGGTGACGGCGTGGGCGACATCTACAACCCGGCCGACGCCATTCTGGGCGCCGCGAGGATGCTCAAGCGCAACGGCGCGCCCGAGAACGTGCGGCAGGCGCTGTTCGTCTACAACCGGGCCTGGTGGTACGTCGACCAGGTCGTGGAGATCGCCAGGAAATATGCCAAGTCGGGCGACGTCAAGGTGCCGCCGCAGGCCTCGGAGGAGTGCGACGAGCCGCTGGTGGAGGCCGCGCCGAACGACGTCGTGGCCAAGATCCTCGAGTACGCGCTCGCGCAGCGCGGCAAGCCGTACCTCTGGGGCGGGACGGGGCCCGACGCCTTCGACTGCTCGGGCGTGATCTACGCCGCGTACCGGGCGGCCGGGCTGACGATCCCGCGTACGACGTTCACGCAGTGGCCGTTCGGGGAGAAGGTTTTAGGCGGCCAGGAGCAGCCGGGAGACCTGGTGTTCTTCAACGCCGGCCCGGGAACCTCCGCCGACAACCCCGGCCATGTGGGGCTGGTCGTGTCGAAGGGCAAGATGTTGGAGGCCAGGTGCCGGTTGTGCGGGCCGATCAAGGTCACGAGCTACCAGGCGCGTGCCAATCGCATGGGTTTCACCCGTCCCCTGCAGAACCCCGACGTTCTCGCGCAGCTCAAGAAGCTGCAGAATCCTTCCTTGTGAACGAATTCGACACGGTCGTGGTGGCCGCGGTGATCGTCGCCCCGGGGGCCCAGGTGCTCGCCGCCCAGCGCGCGGAGCCCGCCGCGCTCGCGGGCGGCTGGGAGTTCCCTGGCGGGAAGGTGGATCCCGGCGAGAGCGAGGCGGAGGCACTGGTGCGGGAGTGCCGCGAGGAGCTCGGCGTGGAGGTCGCGGTGGGCGAGCGGGTGGGCGGGGACTGGCCGCTCTCCGACGGGTACGTTCTGCGCGTCTGGCTCTGCTCCCTGGCCTCCGGCGTGCCCGAGGCCCGCGAGCATCTGGCGCTGCGGTGGCTGGGGCCCGGCGAGTACTACTCCGTCGACTGGCTGGGCGCGGATCTGCCTGTTATGAAAACGGTGGAAAATCTCCTGCTTTCCCGCGATTAAGACATCCCCCTGCGTGACACAATGACTACTACGGGTGACATCTGTCGCGAGGGAGTGGGGAGTGATGCGGCGTGGCTGGGTCATTGCGGGGGCGCTGATCCTGGCGGTGCCGACCGTCCCCGTGGCGGCTGACCGGATGTCACTGGTGCTCGAGCATGCGCGCGGGCCGGGGAAGTGGATCAGGACGGGAGACGTTCAGCGCTTCGGGGTGCGCGTGAACGGGATGGCCGACGCGGACCGGGCGGCGGTCGCGTCCGGCCCGGCGCCGGCACTGGCGGCAGGGGCCGGGATCGCGACGAGGAGCCCAGAACCCGGCCGGCAGGAGAGCGACAAGGACTGCGCCAAAGAGCGGCAGGCGGGCGTGCACAAGCACGGAGCCGACGCGCTGCGGCAGCCCATGCGAGCCCGTCCCGCGGTGTTGCCCTCGCTCGGTGCGGACGCGGCACAGGGGGTGGCGCCGTGGCCGTGGGGGGTGGCCGTGGCGCGCAAGCGGGTCGAGCCCGTCAGATGGGCGAGCCCGTTGGACGGCGGCGCAACGGGGCTGCCGTTCGCCGCCATGGGCATCGGTGTGCTGCTGGGCGCTCTGTGGCTGATTGGCACGGTACAAAGACGTCAAAAACGCAAAACGTAGGTTAATCCCGGCTTTACTCTTACTTTGACCCGACTAGTATTCCCTTGACCAAGGTTTCGGGACTGCGCGGAGGGCACCGGTGGCACGCACTCGAGCGACGGCCGTGTCCGCTATCGTCCTGGCGCTGGGTCTGGCCGGCGCCGGAGTGACTCCGTTCATCATGCAGAGCGCGAGCGCCTCCGTGTCGGCGTACGAGCCCGTGGACCCCTGTGACGCCAGCGAGCTGTGCGACAGCCCGCCGGAGACCACCGTAACGGTCACGGAGACGGCGGATACGCCGGAGCCCGAGCAGCCGGAGACGACGGTCACCAGGACCGTCACCTCGACTCCGAAGAAGCCGACCAAGACCTCCACGCCGAAGAAGACCACGCCGCCCCCGGCGACCACCCCGCCGCAGAGCACCCCCACGCAGAACCTCCAGCCTCTGCCCACGCAGAGCGTGGAGGTGCCTGAGCCGAGTATCTCGCCGAGCAACACCGCCGAGGCGTCCGTCGACATGCCGTCGATCGCGCCGGTCGAGACGGCGACCAGCGCCCCTCCGACGCCGACCGAGACGCAGCCCGCCTCCTCCGAGGAGGTGCCGCTGGAGCTGCGTAACGCCGCGCCGGAGTTCGACCAGAAGTCGCTGGCGCAGAAGCTCAGCATCCCGGCGCTGGTGCTGGTCCTGCTCGCGCTCTTCGCCGTCCTGATCTTCGAGGGGCGGCTGCGCAGGATGGCCCACGCGGCGGCCGTACGCAAGGCGGGGCCGCAGGCGGGACGCCCGGACATGCCTCCGGGCGGCGGCTACCCCGCCGGGCCCGGTTACTACGCCACGGCCGGCTTCCCCGCGCCCGGCTACCCGGGCGGCACGGCGTACGCGCCGATCATCAGCTTCGTGCCGGTGCAGACGTACCCGGCCGGGCCTGTCCCCGTGTACGAGGAGCCCGGGTACCCGCCTCAGGGGTACGTGCCGGAGGCTCCGGCGGAGCCCGTGGTGCTGCACCCGGACGAGTTCGACTCCTTCAACCACGAGCCGCCCAAGGAGTACCGCGACCCGTTCGAGCCCCTGGTCCCGCCGGCGCCGCCGTCGGACATCCCGCCGGGCGGCTCCGAGCCCTACGAGGGCGCGGGTCAGGAGCGCCCGCTCGGGCCGGCCTCGGCGGCGGAGTCCGGCGACACGGAGCCGTGGCAGGGCCAGTCCCTGTTCCAGCCGGAGTCCCGGCAGCAGGAGTACGAGCCGCCGCCCTACCTGGCCCCCGAGGCGGACGTGACGGCCATCCAGCCGCTGCCACAGGCTCAGGAGGAGCAGGCTCAGGAGGAGCGTCCTGAGACCACCAAGGAGATGCCTGACCCCAAGCGCAGGCGCTGGGGCCGCAAGAAGTGAACGAAAGGGGGGCTGGAGATCCAGCCCCCCTCATTCGTGCGTGCCTACTTGGCGCGCTTGAAGATCTTGTTGCCGAGCCACACCAGCGGGTCGTACTTGCGGTCCACCACGCGCTCCTTCATCGGGATCAGCGCGTTGTCGGTGATCTTGATGTGCTCGGGGCAGACCTCGGTGCAGCACTTGGTGATGTTGCAGTAGCCCAGTCCGTGCTGGTCCTGGGCGGCCTCCTGCCGGTCCGCCACGTCGTACGGGTGCATGTCCAGCTCGGCGATCCGCATGAGGAACCGGGGGCCGGAGAAATTGGCCTTGTTCTCCTCGTGGTCGCGGATCACGTGGCAGACGTTGTTGCACATGAAGCACTCGATGCACTTGCGGAACTCCTGGGACCGCTCGACATCGACCTGCTGCATCCGGTACTCGCCCGGCTGGACGCCCGCGGGCGGCGTGAAGGACGGGACCTCCCTGGCCTTCTGGTAGTTGAACGACACGTCCGTGACGAGGTCCTTGATGACCGGGAACGTCCGCATCGGCGTGACCGTGATGGTCTCGTCCTCCTCGAAGGTGGACATCCGGGTCATGCAGCCCAGCCGCGGCTTGCCGTTGATCTCCATGCTGCACGAGCCGCACTTGCCCGCCTTGCAGTTCCAGCGCACCGCCAGATCGGGCGCCTGCGTGGCCTGCAGCCGGTGGATGATGTCGAGGACGACCTCGCCCTCGTTCACCTCCACGGTGAAGTCCTCGAGCTTGCCCTCGCCGCCCTCACCGCGCCAGACCTTGAACTTCGCCTTGTAGCTCATTTCGAAATCCCGTCGAAATCGGTCATCTCTTCCTCGGTGAGGTACTTCTTCAGCTCGTCCCCGTCGAACAGGGTGATCAGGTCGTCGCGCATGCGCGGCTGGAGCTTCTCCTCGACCTTGACCGCGGAGCCGTCCTCGGTGGAGCAGACGAGCAGCTTGCGGCGCCATTCCGGGTTCATGCCGGGGAAGTCGTCGCGGGTGTGGCCGCCGCGGCTCTCCTCGCGCAACAGCGCGGCGCGCGCCACGCACTCCGAGACCAGCACCATGTTGCGCAGGTCGATCGCGAGGTGCCAGCCGGGGTTGTAGATGCGGGACCCGGCCGCGCCGACCAGCCGCACGCGCTCCTTGAGCTTCTCCACGACCTGGAGCGCCTCGCCGACCTCCTCGGCCTTGCGGATGATGCCGACCAGGTCGTTCATCGTCCGCTGGAGCTCGTGGTGGACCTCGTACGGGTTCTCGCCGTCGCGCCCCAGCGGCGCCGTCGCCTCCTCGCGGGCCTCCGCCACGAGCTCGGGGGAGACCTTGGGCCTGGTCTCGAGCGAGTCGACGTACGCCGCCGCGCCCGCGCCCGCCCGCCGCCCGAACACCAGCAGGTCGGACAGCGAGTTGCCGCCCAGCCGGTTGGAGCCGTGCATGCCGCCGGACACCTCGCCCGCGGCGAACAGCCCCGGGACGGCCGCCGCGCCGGTGTCGGCGTCCACCTCGACGCCGCCCATGATGTAGTGGCAGGTCGGGCCCACCTGCATGGGCTCGGCGGTGATGTCGACGTCGGCCAGCTCCTTGAACTGGTGGTGCATCGACGGCAGCCGCTTCTTGATCTCCTCGGCCGGCAGCCGGGTGGAGACGTCGAGGAAGACGCCGCCCTGCGGTGAGCCGCGACCGGCCTTCACCTCGGCGTTGATGGCGCGGGCCACCTCGTCACGCGGCAGCAGCTCCGGCGGGCGCCGGTTGTTGGCCTGGTCGGTGTACCAGCGGTCGCCCTCCTCCTCCGTGGTCGCGTACTTGTCCTTGAACACGTCCGGGATGTAGTCGAACATGAAGCGCTTGCCCTCGGAGTTGCGCAGCACGCCGCCGTCACCGCGTACGGACTCGGTGACGAGGATGCCGCGCACGGACGGCGGCCAGACCATCCCGGTGGGGTGGAACTGGATGAACTCCATGTTGATCAGGTTGGCGCCGGCGAGCAGGGCCAGGGCGTGGCCGTCACCGGTGTACTCCCACGAGTTGGACGTGACGACGTACGACTTGCCGATGCCGCCGGTGGCCAGGACCACGGCCGGGGCGTCGAAGAGCACGAAATTTCCGGACTCGCGCCAGTAGCCGTACGCGCCGGAGATCCGGTCGCCGTCCTTGAGCAGCCGCGTGACCGTGCACTCGGCGAAGACCTTGATGTAGGCCTCGTAGTCGCCGTGCTTCTCGTAGTCCTCCTGCTGGAGTGCGACGACGCGCTGCTGCAGCGTGCGGATGAGCTCCAGCCCGGTACGGTCGCCCACGTGTGCGAGCCGCGGGTACTCGTGCCCGCCGAAGTTCCGCTGGCTGATCTTGCCGTCCTTGGTGCGGTCGAACAGCGCGCCCCAGGCCTCCAGCTCCCAGACGCGGTCGGGCGCCTCCTTGGCGTGCAGCTCGGCCATCCGCCAGTTGTTGAGGAACTTGCCGCCCCGCATGGTGTCACGGAAGTGCACCATCCAGTTGTCGTCGGGGTTGACGTTGCCCATCGCGGCGGCCGCGCCGCCCTCGGCCATGACCGTGTGGGCCTTGCCGAACAGCGACTTGCAGACGATCGCGGTCCTCTTGCCCTGCTGGCGGGCCTCGATCGCGGCCCGCAGGCCGGCGCCGCCCGCGCCGATGACGACGACGTCGTATTCGTGACGCTCTGTGTTAAGCGAGTTTTCCACTGAAGCTGGTCCTTACGCGTACGGGAAGGCGATGATGCCCTTGGCCACCAGGCGGACGTACAGGTCGGCGCCCATGACGGAGAACATCGAGGCCCACGCGAGGGGCTGGTGCTTGGCGTTGAGCTTGGAGACGAACGTCCAGGCCCGGTAGCGCAGCGGGTGACGGGAGAAGTGGTTGAGCCGGCCCGCCGTGATGTGCCTGCAGGAGTGGCACGACAGTGTGTAGGCGTTGATCAGGACGGCGTTGGCGATCAGGATCCAGGTGCCCAGGCCGAGCGGCTTGTGGATGAGCGCCAGGACGGCGTCGTAGGCCAGGACGAGGCCGATCACGATGGCCGCGTAGAAGAAGTACCTGTGGATGTTCTGGATGATCAGCGGGAAGCGCCGCTCACCGGTGTACTTGCCGTGCGGCTCCTGGACGGCGCACGCCGGCGGTGACAGCCAGAACGAGCGATAGTAGGACTTGCGGTAGTAGTAGCAGGTAAGTCGGAACCCGCCCGGCAGGCCGAGGATCAGCAGCCCCGGCGGAAGGGCGTACCAGTCGCCGAACGGCGCCCAGCCGAACAGCCGTGCCCCCTCGGGACACGACGTCGCCAGGCACGGCGAGGAGAACGGCGCTATGTAGGGATCGACGAAATAGCTGTTATCGATGATCGCCCACACGCCATAGACAAGGAACGAGCTGAGCCCGAGGAATGTCAGCAGCGGGACCAGCCACCATCTGTCCGTGCGCAGCGTGCGCACCTTGACTTGCGCTCGCTGCCTTCTGACAGGGGCTTCGGGCGTCGTCTGGGTCATCGCGGACCTCTCCACCTCCCGCGGACCATCGCGCATGGGGTCCGTGGTTCGTTTCGCTGGGCGCGCGTGCGGTAGCCGCTCAGGCGCGCGTTGGTGGGGGATACGTTACGACGACAGCATGGGAAATTGTGAGCGGGGTCACTCACAATTTCGATGACTTGCTGTGATTCCTGTCACGTAGGCCCGTCAGGAACGCTGCCCTTGGGCAGGCAACTTAACCACTGTCACGAAAAAATCATCGATTTGCCGGACAACCCGGATAAATTGCTCAAAATCCACCGGTTTGGACACATACGCATTGGCATGCAGCCGGTAGCTGTGCAGGATGTCCTCCTCCGCCTCGGAGGTCGTCAGGATCACCACCGGGATCGTCCGCAACGTGGCGTCCGCCTTGACCTCCGCCAGCACCTCCATGCCGCTCATCCTGGGCAGGTTGAGGTCGAGCAGGATGAGGTCGGGGCGCGGCGCGTCGGCGAAGCCGTCCTCTTTGCGCAGGTACGCCATCGCCTGCTCGCCGTCGTTGACCACGTTGAGCCGGTTTCGCACCTTGTTGAAGTCGAAGGCCTCCTTGGTGAGCAGGATGTCGCCCTGGTCGTCCTCCACCAGCAGCACCTCGATCGGGCGCCAGTCATTCATCGTCGTCTCCAGCCGCCGGCAACGTCCAGCGGAACGTCGCGCCCTGGCCCTCGGCACCGCCGTCGAGCCAGAGCTGTCCGCCGTGGTACTCGACGATCTTGCGGCACAGCGCCAGCCCGATGCCAGTGCCCGGATACACGTCGCGGGGGTGGAGTCGCTGGAATATCAGGAAGATGCGGTCGGCGTACTTGGGCTCGACCCCGATGCCGTTGTCCGAGCAGCTGAACTCCCACATGTCGCCGGACCTGCTCGCCCCGATGTGGATGCGCGGCGGCGCCTCGGAGCGGAACTTGACGGCGTTCTCGATCAGGTTCTGGAACAGCTGGGCGAGCTGGAGCCGGTTGGCCCTGACCTTGGGCAGTTCGTCCCTGGTGACGGTGGCCTGGGTGTCCTCGATCGTGGCCGACAGGTTCTCCAGCGCCCTGTCGAGGGCCGCGCCCGAGTCGATCGCGGTCTTCTCGCCGGGGACCCGGCCGACCCTGGAGAAGTCGAGCAGGTCGTTGATCAGCAGCTGCATGCGCTTGGCGCCGTCGACGGCGTAGTGGATGTACTGCTTGGCCCGCTCGTCGAGCTGGGTGCCGTAGCGCTGCTCCAGCATCTGCGTGAAGCTGGCGACCTTGCGCAGCGGCTCCTGCAGGTCGTGGCTGGCCACGTACGCGAACTGCTCCAGCTCCCCGTTGGATCTGCGCAGCTCCTCCGCCTGGTCGGTGGCCACCCGCCAGGCCGACACGATGCGGTCGCGCATGGAGTCGACGTGGCTGGACAGCTCGGCCAGCTCGGCCGGCCTGTCGACGTGCAGGGTGTGGTCGAAGTCGCCGGCGGCGACCTTGCGCACCTGCTGGGTGAGCTGGTCGACGGGCTTCAGCACGGCGTACCGGATGATGAACGCCAGCGCCGCGACGAACACGAGCATCACCGCGAAGAGCACGATCAGCGCCACGTTGAGCCGGTCGAGCTGCGCCTCGACGGCGGGCACCTTCGCCAGCGCGCGGGCGCGCGAGCTCATCATCATCGCGACCACGATCCCGGCCAGGAGCACGACGAAGGCCACCACGCCCATGATCAGGAACCAGCGGGCCACGGGCAGCCTGCCCAGCCCGGTCGGCTCCTTGGGCGGAGGCAGCGGGTGGATGCTCATGGTCTCCTCCTGCGGACCAGGACCGCGGCGAGGTCGTCGCTCAGCGTGCCCACCCGGGTGATGAGCCGGTCGAGGTCGATGGCGCCGTGCTCGCGTACGAGGTCGAGCAGGCCCTCGACGCCGAGCATCTCGTCGCGCTCGCCCACGACCGCCTCGATCAGCCCGTCGGTGTAGAGCATCATCGACCACTCCTCGCCCAGCGGCACGTCGATCACCGACCACTCCGCGTCCATGAAGATCCCGAGCGGCGGGCCGGAGGGCGTGCCGTCCACCACCTGGACGGCGCCGTCACGCACGAGCACGGGCGGCGGGTGCCCGACCACCCGCATCCTGGCGTTGCGCAGGTCGGGGGTGATCGTGGCCATGCACAGGGTGGTGAAGATCTCGGGAGCCTTGCGCTCGGCACGCAGCAGGGCGTCGAGCGTACGCAGCAGCGTGTCGTCCGTCTGGCCGGCCAGCACCAGCGTGCGCCAGGCGATGCGCAGCGCCACGCCGAGCGCGGCCTCGTCGGGGCCGTGCCCGCACACGTCGCCGACCACGACGTGCACCGAGCCGTCGGGGGTCTGCACGGTGTCGAAGAAGTCGCCGGCCAGCGTTCCGCCGCTGCCGGGCAGGTAGCGGGTGACGTGCTCGATCGCCTGGGTGTGCAGCAGGGCGTCGGGGAGCAGGGCGCTCTCCAGCCTGGAGTTCTCCTGGGCCGTCAGCTCCGCCTGCACGAGCCTGAGCTGAGCCAGGTCGGCCCGCTTGCGCTCCATCGCGTACCTGATCGCCCTGGCCAGCAGCCGCGCGTCGATGTCCCCCTTGACCAGGAAGTCCTGCGCGCCGGCCTGCACGGCGGCGACGCCCACGTGCGTGTCCCGAAGCCCGGTGAGCACCAGCACGGCGCTGTGCGGCGCCAGCACCAGCACCTCCTCCAGCGCCTCGAGCCCGTGCGCGTCGGGGAGCGAGAGATCGACCAGCACGCACTGGATCTGGGGCGTCAGCTTGGCCTTGGCCTCCTGCAGGCTGCGCGCCCAGAAGATCCTCGGCGGCGCGTCGGCCTGCTTGAGCAGCTCCTCCACGAGGAAGGCGTCGCCGTCGTCGTCCTCGACGAGGAGCAGCGTCAGCGTCTCTGAAAGATTTGCCGTCACAAACGCCTCACGGGAGAGTCGGGCTGTCGATGTTCATTCTGCGATGAGCTCCACCCCTTGTGGAAGCGTGCCCTCGTGACCGGCCTCCACGACGAACGACAGCAGGGTCTCCCTGAACGCCTGGGCGGCCCTGGTCGGCTCGACGTCCTTCCGGTGGGCCAGCGCGATCGTACGGCTGAGCCCGGGCGGAGCGAGCGGCGTGCCCGAGAGCCCGGGGCGGCCGTCGAGCACCATCGAGGGCACCACGGCCACGCCCAGCCCGGCCTCCACGAACCTCAGCACGGCGTCCATCTCGCCGCCCTGCACCGCGAACCGGGGCTCGAACCCCGCCTGCCGGCACGCCGCCAGCGTGGCCTCCCGCAGGTCGTAGCCGCGCCTGAACATCACCATCTGGCGCCCGCGCAGGGCCTCGATCTCCATGTACGGGCCCTTCAACCGCTCGTGCGAGGGGGAGACGACCACGAGGTTCTCCCTGAGGATCTCCTCGGTCACCAGCGCGGGGTCGTCGCTCTGCAGCGGCATGATGATCAGCGACATGTCGAGCTGCCCCCGGGCCAGCGCCCTGATCAGGTCACGCGAGCCGCCCTCCTCCACCAGCAGCTCGATGCCGGGGTACGCGCGGTGGAAGCGGGCAAGCGCGTCGGCCAGCAGCCCCGCGCAGAGCGAGGGCGTGGCCCCGAGCCGCACCCGGCCCCTGCGGAGCCCGGCGAGCTGGGCCACCTCCTGCCTGGCGGTGTCGGCGTCGGCGAGGATCCGGCGGGCGAGCGGCAGCAGGGCCTCGCCGGCGGCGGTCAGCGTGACGTTGCCCCGCGCCCGGGAGAACAGGCGAGCGCCCAGATCGGCCTCCAGGGCCTTGATCTGCTTGCTGAGCGACGGCTGCGCGACCCGCATGCGCTCGGCGGCCTGGGTGAAATGCCGGGCCTCCGCGACGGCGACGAAGTACGCGAGCTGCTGCAACTGCATGTGATTTTCCTCGCACCCAGTGGGTGTCCTCAGCGTACGCGACCGTACAAACCAAGCCTCATAGCCGGAGGCTATCGAAACCAGACCCATCATGACTTGGACGGATCATTGCTGGATACCTAGCGTTTGAAGATGTGACTGCCACGATAGAGCGCGGCGCAGCCACCGCGCCTGTTACATCTCCCAAGAACGCTCCAACGAGCAGGAGGCCCGGCGGGTTCCTGCGCTCGTCGAACGGCAAGAAAGTCGTCATGGCCGTCACGGGGGCCGTGATGGTGTCGTTCCTCGTCCTCCACATGCTGGGCAACCTCAAGATCTTCCTCGGCAAGGACTCGTTCAACGAGTACGCGTACGCGCTGCGCACGCTCCTCGAGCCGATCGTGCCGTACCGGACGGTGCTGACCGTGCTCGAGATCGGGCTCGTCGCGTCGGTCGTCCTGCACATGTGGGCCGCCATCTCGCTGGCGCGGCGGGCCCGCCACGCCAGGCCGGTCAAGTACGTCGCCAAGAAGTCGCAGGCGAACGGCTACGCCACGCACATCATGCGGTTCGGCGGCCTCACGATCCTGTTCTTCGTCATCTGGCACCTGCTCGACCTGACCTTCGGCGTCGTGAACCCCAAGGGGTACGACTCCGCCCCCGCCGACCGGATGATCGCCGGCTTCGACCCGTCCCGGTGGTGGGTGACCCTGATCTACGTGGTGGCCGTCGTCATGGTCGGCATGCACCTGCGGCACGGCGTCTGGAGTGCCTTCCAGACCCTCGGCTGGGCCAACCACACGCGTGACAAGGCTCTTCGGCCGATCGCGGGGCTGCTGTCCATCGTGCTGGTCCTCGGCTTCCTGGCCCCGCCCCTCGCGATCACGTTCGGAGTTGTGAAGTGATTAGGTTTTCGGAAGGCCCGGAGATCCGGGACACCAAGGCTCCGGCCGGGCCCGTCGAGGAGCGGTGGGAGAAGCGGAAGTTCAGCGCGAAGCTGGTCAACCCCGCCAACAAGCGCAAGCTCAACGTGATCGTGGTCGGCACCGGGCTGGCGGGCGGCTCGGCCGCGGCGACGCTGGGCGAGCTGGGCTACAACGTCAAGTCGTTCTGCTACCAGGACTCGCCGCGCCGCGCGCACTCCATCGCCGCGCAGGGCGGGATCAACGCCGCGAAGAACTACCGCGGCGACGGTGACAGCATTTACCGCCTTTTCTATGACACGGTGAAGGGCGGCGACTTCCGCGCCCGCGAGTCGAACGTCTACCGCCTCGCCCAGGTATCGGTGAACATCATCGACCAGGCCGTGGCGCAGGGCGTGCCCTTCGCCCGCGAGTACGGAGGCCTGCTGGACACCCGCTCGTTCGGCGGCGCCCAGGTCTCCCGTACGTTCTACGCCCGCGGCCAGACGGGGCAGCAGCTGCTGCTGGGCGCGTACCAGGCGCTCGAGCGGCAGGTCGCGGCCGGGAACGTGACCATGTACACGCGGCACGAGATGCTCGACCTGATCGTCTCCGACGGGCGGGCGCGCGGCATCATCGTGCGCGACATGGTGACCGGTGAGATCGAGCGCCACGTCGCTGACGCCGTGGTGCTGGCCACGGGCGGCTACGGGAACGTGTTCTTCCTGTCCACGAACGCCAAGGGCTGCAACACGACGGCGATCTGGCGGGCGCACGAGCGCGGCGCGTACTTCGCCAACCCCTGCTACACGCAGATCCACCCGACCTGCATCCCCGTCTCCGGCGAGTACCAGTCGAAGCTGACGCTGATGTCGGAGTCGCTGCGCAACGACGGCCGCGTGTGGGTGCCGCTGCGCAAGAACGACGACCGTGCCCCCGGCGACATCCCGGACGAGGAGCGCGACTACTACCTGGAGCGGATCTACCCGGCCTTCGGCAACCTGGTCCCGCGTGACATCGCCTCCCGCGCCGCCAAGAACGTCTGCGACGAGGGCCGCGGCGTCGGCCCCGGCGGCCTGGGCGTGTACCTGGACTTCCGCGACGCCATCAACCGCCTCGGGCGCGACGCCGTGGAGAAGAAGTACGGCAACCTGTTCGAGATGTACGAGCGCATCACGAGCGAGAACCCGTACGAGGTGCCGATGCGCATCTACCCGGCCGTCCACTACACGATGGGCGGGCTGTGGGTGGACTACGACCTGCAGTCGACGATCCCGGGGCTCTTCGTCATCGGTGAGGCCAACTTCTCCGACCACGGCGCCAACCGCCTCGGCGCGTCAGCGCTGATGCAGGGCCTGGCCGACGGATATTTCGTGCTTCCGACCACCATCGGCGACTACCTGGCGTCCGGGCCGTTCGGCGACGTGGACGAGGAGTCCGTGGCGGCGGCCGAGATCAAGGTCCGCTCGAAGATCGACCGGCTGCTGTCCGTGAACGGCGAGCGTACCCCTGACTCCTTCCACCGCGAGCTGGGCAAGCTCATGTGGGACTACTGCGGCATGGAGCGTACGGAGGAGTCGCTGCGCAAGGCTCTGGAGCGCATCCCCGAGCTGCGCGAGGAGTTCTGGCGCGACGTCAAGGTGACCGGGACCGCCGAGGAGCTCAACCAGGTGCTGGAGCGGGCCGGACGCGTCGCCGACTTCTTCGACCTGGCCGAGCTCATGTGCCTGGACGCCCTGGTCCGCACGGAGTCCTGCGGCGGCCACTTCCGCGCCGAGTCCCAGGACGCCGACGGCGAGGCGCTGCGCGACGACGAGAACTTCGCGCACGTGTCGGCCTGGGAGTTCTCCCCTTCCGGTGAGCCGGTGCTGCACAAGGAACCGCTCGAGTACGAGTACGTCAAGATGACCCAGCGGAGCTACAAGTGAGCGGGCGGAGCGAGCGAACCATCAGACACAGCAACCTGTTCATGCCCGGGTTCGGGCGACTGAGCGAAGCGAAGGAGCCCCGGGCATGAACCTGACCCTTAAGGTCTGGCGTCAGAGCGGGCCTGCCGACTCCGGCCGGATGGTGACGTACCGGGTGGAGGACATCTCCCCGGACATGTCCTTCCTGGAGATGCTGGACGTCCTGAACGAGCGCCTCATCCTGGAGGGCGACGACCCGATCGCCTTCGACCACGACTGCCGCGAGGGCATCTGCGGCATGTGCGGCATGGTCATCAACGGCGTGGCGCACGGCGAGCAGCGCGCCACGACGACGTGCCAGCTGCACATGCGCCACTTCGAGGACGGCGCCGAGGTCACCATCGAGCCGTGGCGTGCGGCCCCCTTCCCGGTCGTCAAGGACCTGGTCGTGGACCGCAGCGCCTTCGACCGGATCATCCAGGCGGGCGGCTTCGTCTCGGTCCCGGCCGGCTCGGCCCCGGACGCCCACAGCGTCCCCGTACGCAAGGAGGACGCGGACGCGGCCTTCGACGCGGCCACGTGCATCGGCTGCGGCGCCTGCGTGGCGGCCTGCCCCAACGGCTCGGCCTCCCTCTTCACCGCCGCCAAGATCACCCACCTGAGCCTCCTGCCCCAGGGCCAGCCGGAACGCCTCTCGCGCGCCAAGGCCATGGTGGACCAGATGGACGCGGAGGGGTTCGGCGGCTGCACGAACACGGGCGAGTGCACGGCGGTGTGCCCGAAGGGCATCCCGCTGGACACGATCGCCCGCATGAACTCCGACTACCTCAAGGCCAACGCCAAGTAGTAGGCGGACCGGCTCCTCCCGCCCGTTGCCCCATCTGGGTGGTGAGCCGTCTGATGCCCGCCCCGAGCAAAAGGGCTTCGCAAAGAGGCGCTTCGCGCTCGGGGCTCAGGCGTCGCTCCCAGTCGAGTCGGAGCCTCGACCCCTGTAGGGCTTCGCTTCGCGAAGACGCTCTCCCCAACGCGCAGGCTCCGCCTGCGCGTCCTGCTTGGCCGTTTCAGCGTTGAAACCCGTCCAGATTTGATGTCGGCTCAGGCAGTCCAGTTACCCCACCACGCGGAACCGCAGATCCGCCGTGAATGCAACATCACGGCTATGGCACCACCTTGTGCAGCGCGCTCTCAGATCACTGGCAGCGACGTTGCCGGGCCTCTTCCAGATCCGCTGCAAGGCCGAAGTGGTCGCTGGTCCAGACGCCGTTCACCGACTGGTTGAAGATCTGCCAGCAGTCCACCAGGCGTAGCGTCGGGCCGTTTCCGTGACAGCGGACGAAGAGGTAGTCGATGCGTCTACCCGTCTCCAATGGCCAGTTTCCGTTCTTATTGCGGGCCGCTCCAGAAGCGGATGCTGCCCGCCTCTGGCGGCGCGTCGAAGTCTCCGGCCACCACCACGTGCAGATTCCGATCAGCGAGCACCTCCTCGATCAGCTTCGCTGCCTGAAGGGCCTGCAGTTCACGCTCATGCTCGTGGCCAAGGCGAAAGGAGGGCTTGTGGTTGATGAACAGTAACGGTCTCATGCCATGGCTCCGTGTTGTAGGTGAACGACTGTTGCGTTACGCTCGTAGCGCTACAGTCGTTTTCATAAGGAGAATTTCCCATGGAGAACCAGGTGAAGGCATTGGATCCGGTGTTCGCTGAGATGAGCGCCGCCACCGACCGCCTGCTCTGGGAAGAGATCCCGGAGCTGACCACGCGCGAGAAGGTCCTGCTGTGCCTCACCGCCGACGTCTGTCAGCAGACCCTCGGCCTGCCCTTCCAACAGCACGTGGCGAGGGCGGTCGACTGCGGCTTGTCGGCCGACGACCTGCGCGAACTGCTCCGCTTCGTCGCTTACGACAGCGGCTACCCCGCCGCCCTGGCGGCGCTCACCCGCCTGATCGAGCTGGAGCGGGAGCACGCCGTGCCCGCCCCCACCGGCCAGGGCCACGAGGTGAACGCCAACGGCTCGGGCAGCCCGCTCCCCGAGCCGATGCGGCAGGCTGTGGCCGCCCTCGACGCGCCGTTCGGCATCTACATGGACCTGCAGTCACGGATGCGCGCCGACATGCGGCTGCTGTCGGTCCGTGAGCGCGCGTTCATCACGATGACCGTTGACGTGCTCTTCCAGACCTTGCAGGAGAGCTTCCGCGCCCACCTGACGCGCGCCCTGGGCGCCGGCGCCACACCGGAGGAGGCTCGTGCCGTCGTACGGTTCTCCGCGCAGTTCGGCATGACCAAGGCATGGCGCGCCATGCACGTGCTCGACGCCCTGCTCACCGAACTCAGCGCTGCCCGGGTCTGACACGGGGGACGCGCTCGCGGGCCCGGCCAGGAGAAACGCTGTGCGTCTGGCGGCGGAGCAAGTAGCTCCGCCGCCGTCCGCCTGCTCAACCCCAGTATTGACCTGGATGCCGAATACGCCGCACGCGCGGCTGCCGGTTGCGGCGACCGCATCGAAGAGGAAGACCTCTGCCCCGACGTCCGACCGGCGCGAATCGACAATGCGTTGGCATGGTCTTGGTCTGTGCCGACGTGAGTCGCTGCGGGATGCACCGTGTCATGGCTTCAGTCGGCCTTCGGCACCGTTCAGCTGACTGCGCTGAGGAGGTGGAGCAGTGCGTTCATGCTGGTGCCGCTGACGATGTCGCGATTGTCGATCAGGCGGCGGACGTCGCCGAGCGGTACCCGTTCGATGCGCTCGGCTTCCCATGCTTCGGTGGGCGGCCCGATGTACTCGGCGCTGTCGGCGCGGAAGATGTGGTGCTCGGAGTCGGAGATGCCATTGGTGGGGTTCCTCGCCGTCATCGATCTTGCCGATCGGGATCTCCCAGCCCCAGGTGTCGGTGATGAAGCGGTGCCGCCAGATCAGCAGCACGCGGTTCTGCTCATCGATGACCACTGCGCCGGCTCCCGGCGCGGTGCGGATGAGCCGGTGATCGAGATGTCTTCCGTCCGGAAGCTCCACATCGGCCACGCGTACATCGAGCCAGCGGCCGGCGTACAGCGGTTCTTCCGAGTGGACCTGCCGGCGCATGCGGCTGCTCCCTGGGTGGATTAGTCACTGTCCGCGGTCGCGGTGCGGATGAGCAGGTGGGCGGCGTCGTCCGTGCGTTGCCGGTCGCCGGTGACGTAGCGGTCCAGGGCGAGCCCGCGCAGGCCGCTGACCAGCATCGTCGCCCTCGCTTGGGCGTCTCGCCGGTCGCGGCCCGCCGTATGCAGGCTGTGCGCGAGCGGGGTGACCCACTGGTTGACGGCGTCGGCCGCGTGCCGGCCGTAGAGGTGGGGCTGGGTGACGGCGAGCGCCATCACTTCAAGAAGCAGGCGGGTGCGCGGCTCCTGCTCGCCACCGGTCGTGAGGTCGCGCCACAGAGCGGTGGCGATCTCGGCGGGCGAGTGACCGGCTTGCTGCCGTTCGGCGAGCAGGGCGGGGATGTCGGGTCGTGCCGTGGCGAGCGCCTGGACGACGAGCTCCTCTTTGCTGCCGAAGTAGTGGATGAGCATGCGGGAGCTCGTACCCAGCGCGGTCGCGAGCGGGCGTAGGGAGAGCGTGGCCACCCCGTGCTCGGCGGCGTAGCGCATCGTGGCGTCGAGCAGGTCGGCGCGGCGGGCGCTGTCGATCGGTCGAGCCATGCTTTTACTGTACCAGTCGCTACATGTATAGTCCGGAATCATGAGTGAAGCGAGTGCTACAGAAATGCGCTGGGTGATCGTCGTGCAGCTGACTGCCCTGCCGGCCTGGCTCGCCCTCGACCGCGGGCAGCGCCGCGCCGTCGTGGCCTCACTCGAGCCGGTGCTGAGTGCCCATCGGGACGTGCAGGTGAGGTGGATCGACACGGAGTCGTTCACTGCCGACTGCAGTGACCTGTTGATCGCCGAGACCTCCGAACTGCGGACATGGAACCACCTTTTCGAGGCACTGCGCGACAGCGTCCTGTTCGCGACGCCCTATTTCCGGCTGGAGAGGATCTTGACCGGCATCGAGGACGGTTACCGTGACTACGAGAGCACTGCCGCCTAGAGAGTGATCACGCATGTAGGGTCGGGCGCGTCTGCGTTCAGGGGCACCAGTGACGGCTGTCGGCGGAGGAAGCGTTCGAAGGTCGGTCCGTTCGTGCACATCCCCCTGCTCCTGCGCGGGAGCGGAACTGCCTTCCTGGTCAGCCGGAGCGGGGCGATGTGATGAGCGCGGCGATGGCGTCGAGGATGCGGTCGAGCCCGTGCTGGAAGCGCTCGTCGGGGGTGAGATGGGCGGTGCGTGAGTCGAGAACTGACCGGCTGAACAGCGGGAAGGCGCCGGATTCGACGACCTGGCGCACGTACGGCCCGATGTAGTCGCGCTTCCAGCGCTCGGGGTCCAGGCCGGTGCGGCGGGCCTCTTCCAGCCAGCCGATCTCGCGGCGGACCGCGCTGTTGACGTAGTCGTTGAGCATGCCGACGAAGCCGGTGACGTCGTCGATGTCGAGTCCGATCCCGTCGAACGCGCCGAGCGCGAACTCATGCGCGCGCAGCAGACTGGGGCCCAGGGTCGGCCGGCTGGTGAGCAGCGCGATCAGCCAGGGATGACGTAGGCCCGCGGCGCGGATCTGCCGGGCCAGGAGCGTCAGGTCGCCTCGCCAGTCACCGGAGGGGCTGCCGGGAAGCTCGAGCTCGCCCATCGCCAGGTCGATCATGAGGTCGAACAGGTCGTCGCGCCGGGGCACGTAGCGGTAGAGCGACATGGCGCCGGTGCCCAGCTCGCAGGCGATCCGCCGCATGGTCGCGGCCTCCACCCCCTCGGCGTCGGCGATCTGGACGGCCGTCCGGGTGACCTGCGCGCGGCTGTAGCCGGGGCGCCGTCCCGGCCCTGAGCGTTCTTGCCGCTCTGGCCGCATCCAGATGCTGGTCGGTTCCTCGTCGGCCACCTGTGCCCCTCTCCCTATTTGCGTACATGGTACCTGAATGGCTATGGTCCCATTTCGAGTACGCAGTACGCGAATGGAGGGGACGCGTGGATCGATCGCTTCGCACGGGCGTGATCGGGGTGCTGCTCGGCATGATCACAGCCCCGCTGGACGGCATGATGCTCGGGCCCGCACTGCCCGCGATCGTGCGGGATCTCGGCGGCCTGGAGTACTTCTCCTGGGTGGCCACGGCCTACCTGATCTGCATGGCCGCCGCGACCCCGATCTGGGGGAAACTCGGCGACCTGTACGGCCGCAAGCCGGTCTACACGGCCTCGATCGTGGTCTTCCTGCTGGGATCGGGCCTGTCGGGGGTGGCGCAGGACATGATCCAGCTCGTCGGCTTCCGGATGGTGCAGGGGCTGGGCGCGGGAGGCCTGATGACCGGGGCTCTGGCGCTGATCGGCGAACTGGTGCCGCCCCGGCACAGCGGCAGGCTCATGGGGCTGTTCGGGACGATGATGCCGATCGCCTTCATCGCCGGGCCGTTGCTCGGCGGCCTGTTCGCCGAGCAACTGGGCTGGCGGTGGGCGTTCTTCGTCAATCTCCCCATTGGGGCGGTCGCCCTGCTGCTCATCGGCGCCGCCGTACGGCTGGAGCCGCGCCGGATCAGAGCGCGGATCGACTACCTGGGGGCGTTGCTGCTGACGGCGGCGCTGGTGGCGCTGAGTCTGGTCGCCAGCTGGGGCGGCACCCGGTATGCCTGGGGTTCGACTCCGATTCTCGGGCTGTTGCTGATCGGGTCGGCGGCGCTGGTCGCCTTGGTGTTCGCAGAGCGGCGTGCGGCCGAACCGATCGTCCCGCTGCGGTTGTTCGCCGACCGCAATTTCACCCTCGCCCAGGTCATCCGCTTCCTGGGTGGTGTCGGCATGGTGGTCGCGGCCACCTTCCTGCCGCAGTACATGCAGCTGGTGCAGGGCGTCTCACCGGTCGCCAGCGGCATGCTGATCCTGCCCTCCATGCTGGGCATGGTCGCCGTGCTGATCGGCACCGGCCGGCTCATCAGCAGCACCGGCCGCTACCGGATCTACCCGATCCTCGGCGGCGCCACCGTGACCGTCGGCATGCTCGTGCTGCTCATGCTGCGGCCCGGTACCAACCTGGCACTCGCCTCCGGTCTCACGCTGATCGGCGGCCTGGGCGTGGGCCTGCTGATGCAGTCCACCACGATCATCACCATCAACAGTGCCGAGCCGCGCGACATGGGGGCGGCCAGCGGTTCGGTCACCCTCTGGCACACCATGGGTGCCTCGCTGGGCGTGGCCGCCCTCGGCGCCCTGTACACCGCCCGGCTGCAGGACACCCTCATCGACCGCCTCGGCGCAGCCGACGGCACCCGGATCGCCTCCGGCCAGCTGACCCCCGGCGCGCTCGCCCACCTTCCGGCCGCCACCCGGGAGGCGGTTCACCTCGCCGTCTCCAGCGGCATCCACGCCATGGCCCTCGGCGCGGCCGCGCTGGGCGTCCTCGCCTTCGCGCTGGCCTGGTTCGTCCGCGAGGTCCCCCTGCGTGACCGGACCCCGTCGGCCGAACCCGCCACCGCGGCCGCGTGAGGCAGGGACTCATGCCGCATAGCGTGAAAGCCCAGCTCGTGGTGGATGTCATCTGCGTGCACTCCTACCTCGGCTACACCCGCTTCGCCCGCGCCGCCGACCGGATCAGGGCCGAGGGCATTGAGGTGGCGGTGGAGTTCCTGCCCTTCGAACTCGCTCCGGGCGCCTCCACCGAGGGACAGCCGCTGCTCGCCGTCCTGGAACAGACCTCCGGCGTGCCGGTCTTCCTCATCGAGGACCTGCCCCCGCTCACCGGATCCCAGAGCGAGACCACACTGCTGGCGGCCCTGCGACAGGCCGCCGCCATGAAGGGAGAACACCCGTGACCGATGACCCGCTGCGGCTGGCCGTCATCGTCGGCAGCGTCCGTGACGGGCGCCTCGGCCCGACCGTGGCCACCTGGTTCGCCGGCCAGGCCACAGCGCGCCCTGACCTCGACGTCGACGTGATCGATCTGGCCGACGTGCCGATCGGGGCCGCGGCCCCGTCGATGTCCGTGCCGGAGCCGGTGCTGAAAGCCCTGGGGGCACTGACTCCGCGGCTGGCGGCCGCCGACGCGTTCGTGGTGGTGACTCCCGAGTACAACCACAGCTACCCGGCCGCGCTGAAGAACGCCATCGACTGGCACAACCAGCAGTTCCATGCCAAGCCGGTGGCGTTCGTCTCCTACGGCGGCATCTCCGGGGGCCTGCGCGCGGTGGAGCACCTGCGTGCCGTCTTCGCCGAGCTGCACGCCGTCACCACCCGGGACACCGTCAGCTTCTACGGCGCCTGGGAGTGCTTCGACAACGACGGGCAGCCGAAGGACTCCGTCGGACCGGCCACGGCCGCCAAGACCCTTCTCGACCAAGTGACGTGGTGGGCGCGGATCCTGCGCGACGCCAAAGCGACCACCCCCTACACCGCATGACGAAAGGCGTGATCATGATGACATTGACCGGAAAGACGGCGTTGGTGACCGGCGCCAGCCGGGGCATCGGCCGCGCGATCGCCACCCGGCTGGCCCGCGAAGGCGCCCGCGTCGCCGTGCACTACGGCAGCAACCACGCCGCCGCCAAGGACACCGTCGCCACCATCGAAGCGGCCGGCGGACAGGCCTTCGCCATCCAGGCCGAGCTGGGCGCGCCGGGCGACGCCGAAGCCCTGTGGGCCGGCTTCGACGCCCACGCCGACGGGCTGGACATCCTGGTCAACAACGCGGGCATCCTCGGAGGCCAGGCCGAGATCGACGGCGTCACCCGGCAAGGCTTCGAGCACCTGTTCGCGGTCAACACCACCGCCCCGTTCTTCATCACCCAGCAAGCCCTGCCACGGCTGCGCGACAGCGGCCGGATCATCACCGTGGGCACCATGCTGACCCGAGGAGCGGCCATGCCCAGGGCGATCGACTACGCCATGTCCAAGGCCGCACTCGACGTCCTCACCGCCGCGCTGGCCAAGCAGCTCGGGCCACGCGGCATCACGGTCAACATCGTGGCCCCCGGCGTCATCGACACCGACATGCACGAAGGACGCCTGGTCGGCGAGGCGTTGACCTGGCTGTCGTCGCAGACCGCCCTTGGGCGGCTGGGCACCCCGGAGGACGTGGCCGACACCGTCGCCTTCCTGGCCTCCGACGACAGCCGCTACATCACCGGACACCGCCTCGACGTCTCAGGCGGGACAACCATGTAGCGCACGCTGGTGAAATCACGGCAACCCGGAGTACATCGCTGAGACGTACGACATCCAAAAGGGGTGGATCAGCGAGCAGAAGGTAGCCGGGTCAAACCGCAGCGATGGATCCCACGAGCATCGGGCGGCCGAGCATGTCCGGCGTGAACGGCACCCCGGTGACCTTCGCTGCCAGCGCGAAGGCCCTTGGCACGGCGGTGTTGTAATGGTGGCGGGCCGCACCGACAATCTGAGATCGGCCACCACCCCAAGTGGTCGATTGGCAGGGCCCTGCTCCGCTTCGGACACGCGTGGCCTTGGTCGTGGGTGAGACCAGGCCCGACCCACTGTCGGCGGCGGCCCGCCAGGCCGACCACCTCCACCGCGAGCCCGAGGAGGTGATCGCCCGTGCCCACCGCGCGGGAGTGCCGCGGTGAAGTGGCGTATCGGCGGGCTGGAGAGCCGCAAGCGATGTCACTTCCACCGTGGCTGGTGTTTCCTAATTAGTATGACTTGGAGCATACTAATTAGGTGACGCTCATGCCGAAGCCCTCGAGAGTCCTGTCCCGTGATGCCGAGTGGGCCACGCTGGCCCAGTTCGTACAGCACCCAGACCCTCACCTCCGACTCGGCGTCGTTTCCGGGCGGCGCCGGATCGGAAAGAGTTTCCTGCTCCGTGCGCTCGCGGAGGCCGCCGACGGGCTTTATGTCTCGGCTGTAGCGGAGGAGAGCGTTGTCGCGGCGCGGCGGCGGTTGGCTGCAGAGATCGCGCGCTATGCAGGTATCGGTCCCGAGTTGATAGCCGATGCGAGTTGGGAGTCGCTCCTCCAGACAGCGATCGAGCTGACGGCTCGTCGCCGCAGAGGAGGGACGCCGGGTGTGTTCATCATCGATGAGTTGCCGTACTGGATGGCACACTCCCCGGAACTGCCTGGTCTTCTACAACTGCTCTACGACCAGTCCCAGGCTGGTCAGGGCGTGACGGGCGGACGAGTGATTGTCTGCGGGTCGGCCATGTCCGTGATGAACGAACTGCTCTCCGGTACGAAGGCGCTGCGCGGGCGGGCGGCGATCGATCTCCGGCTCCATCCATTCGATCTGGCCACCACGGCACGGCACTGGGGAATCGAAGACCCGGCAGCGGCCTTGCGAGTGCACGCGATTCTCGGCGGTGCTCCCGGCTATCGCAATCTGTCCAATGTGAGCCCTCCGCAGACCTCCGAGGAAGTGGATGCCTGGGTTCCCACGACCGTGCTGGACCCGCGACAGGCGCTCTTCTCTGGAAGTGCAGCGGAGTATCTGCTGCGGGAGGATCCCAAATTCACCGGCAGCGCGTTGCACTACGCAATCATCAATGCGGTCGCTAATGGGGCCACCAGTCCGGCGAAGATCGGCGGATTGCTGGAGCAGCCGCGCTCGTCCATGGCTCGGCCGATCGACGCGCTGGTGGCCGCGGGATATCTGCGGTACGAGAGTGACCCGCTATGGGAAAGGCGTCCGGTCATCACGGTTGCCGATCCCATCATCCGATTCCACAACCTGATCACTGTGCCGCAGCGCGATCTCGTCGAGACCGGACAGTCGGCGGAGGCATGGCAGCGCTCTCGGCCTACGTTTGTCGTTCGCATTCTGGGACCGCATTTCGAGAGTTGCGCCCGAGCATGGCTCCGGGGACAGGCTGACCCGGCCCTGCGGGGAAATGCTGCTCTGGTGACGGGAACCGTCGTCAACGACAGGAAGGGGCAGGCCAAGCATGAGATCGACGTCATTGCGCTGGACAAGCGGTCAGGGAGGGCGACTATCAGCCTCATCGGCGAGGCGAAGGCGACGGTCACCCAACGGAGCATGGGGGATCTCGACCGGCTGGACCGGCTCAAAGAAGTGCTGACAGAACATGGGCATGGCACCGCGTCGGCGGTCTTGGCTCTTTTCTCGATGGAGGGTTTCCAGCCGGATCTCGTCGGTACGGCACGTCGCAGGGGAGATGTTCTGCTGGTCGATCTGCCTGCCCTGCTCGACATCGGCGACCCTGTGGTCGTTCCGCGCTGACCGATCGGATCATCGCGATCGGTGCGGCCAAGGCCACCCTCACGCCCATGGACGTCTCCAGCTTCAGAGGCTGGAGCATCTGCGTGCGCTGCTTCCCGACGCCCGGATCGACAAGCAGCCCAAGCTGGTGCTGTTCGCACGCTCCGGATTCACCGACGATTTGGCGGAGGCGGCGCGAGGGCGCGGACGTAGAGCTTGTGGACCTGAACCGGATGTATTCCGGGGAGTGATGCAACTGAGCGGGGTTTATTCGATGGATCCGCTTTTCTCGCCACTTGTACAGTGACCCGGGCCGAAGGCTCGTCAGGGGAGGGAATCATGCGCGTGCACTACCCGCGCACCCCTCACCTGCCCTGGTCACCCGGTGCGACCCCGGACGACGTGCGCGCGGGCGACCTGTCCGGGCTGCGGGGGCAGGAGGTCGTGGTCACCGAGAAGCTCGACGGGGAGAACACCACTCTTTACTCCGACGGGATGCACGCCCGGTCGCTGGACTCGGCCCACCATCCCTCCCAGGCATGGGTCAAGGGCCTGCAGGGGCGGATCGGGCCGAGGCTCCCGGCCGGGTGGCGGGTGTGCGGGGAGAACGTGTACGCCCGGCACTCCATCGCCTACCAGGAGCTGGAGAGCTGGTTCTACGGGTTCTCGGTCTGGGCCGGCGATCGGTGCCTGGACTGGGACCGCGCGGTCGCCTTCCTGCGCGAGCTGGGGATTCCGGCGCCGCCGGTGCTGTGGCGCGGCGTCTTCGACGAGCGGGCGCTGCGGGGGTTGCGGCTGGACACGGAGCGGCAGGAAGGCTACGTGGTGCGGGCCGTCGAGGGGTTCCCGCGGGAGGAGTTCGCGGGGAGGGTGGCCAAGTGGGTGCGGCCGCAGCACGTACGGACCGGCACGCACTGGATGCACGCCACCGTCGTGCCGAACGGTCTGGGCCCGGCCGCGGCGCTGTGGTCGGTGCGCTCGGGCGCTGACCCCGACGTGACCGCCCTGCTGGCCGCCGCGGGCATCGCCGCCGAGGACCCGGCTCTGGGCAGGGTGGCGGATCCCGCCCGTGCCGAAGCCGGGGATGCCGTCCCAGAGGACCTTGCCAGGGCCGCGGCGGCGGTGGCGGGTCGGCTCGACGTGATCGGGCGGCATGGGGATGCCCGGCTGGCGGGCGTGCTGGCCGCCGCGCTGCATCCCATGCCGCGGGCCTGGCTGGCGGCCCGGCTGGCGGGGCCGCTGGGCATGCGGCTGGCGCGGCAGGTCGCGGACCTGGCCGGGCTGCACGTCGCCCTCCACCGGCCGTACCCGGACGAGGAGCGGCGTGCCGGACTGGCGCACATGGCACTCGCCGCCGACCTGGGCGTGCTGCACGCCGTCGCGGCGGCCGTGCTGACCGGGCATGCGGACGGCGCCGCCGGCCAGGCATGCGAGCAGGTCGAATGGTCGGCCCTGCACGCCGAGGACGCCGGGCTCCTCGGGCCGGCGCCGCTGGAGCCCTTGCGGGCCGGCCTGCGCGAAGCCCTGTCCGGGCTCGGCGCCGAGGTGGCCGACCGGTGCTGGGCGGAGGCGCGCGACGCCTGGACCAGGGGCCGGGTCGCCACGGCGGAGGAGGCCGTGGCGGCGACCTGGCGGTGGCGGTCCGGGCGGTTCCCCCGGCTGGTGCATCTGGTCGGGCCGTCGGGCAGCGGGAAGAGCACCTTCGCGGCGGGGCTGCCGGGGATCGACGCGTACCTCTCGCTGGACGACCTGCGCCAGGCCAGGGGCTCGCGGGCGGACCAGCGGGACAACCAGGAGGTGCTCGGCGAGGGCCTGGACCGGCTCGACGCCGCGCTGGCCGCCGGCGGCAGCGTGGTGTGGGACGCCACCTCGCTCAACAAACACCAGCGCTCACTCGTCCACGCTGTGGCGCGCCGCCGCGACGCGCTGACGACGCACGCGGTCGTGCTGGTGGAGGAGGACGAACTCCACCGGCGCAACGCCCGCCGTGCCCATCCGGTGCCGTCGCACGTGCTCGCCGCGCAGTTGCGCCGGTTCGTACCGCCCTATCCCGGCCATGCCCATCGCATCTGGTATGTCGGGGTGTCCGGAACGGTCGAGGACGTGGACGGCGCCTTGGACGGGGAGCAGACGTGATGCGTACCAGCGAGGAGATCTACCACCGGGTCCGCTGGGACCCGCGGTTCGACCAGTCCCGGTTCGTCCTGGGAGTCGGCCAGCGGGACGCGGCGCCCAAGCGTGTCCCGCTGCCCGCTTTCACGCCGGGCGGCGACATCCCCTGGCACCGGGTGCTGTTCGTCGAAGCGGACGGCGAGCTGGTCTGGGACCGCGCCACAGGCGTGGACCTCATCGACAGCTGCGAGGCCGGCCGGGCACGGGACCCACGCCGCCTGCGACCGCCGTTCTTCACGGCCAGGACCCCGCACGCCTGGGACCCCGCCGGCGGATGGCGGCCCGTCTCGGGGCGCGAGCACTCCGGACACAGGCCCCCCACGGCCGCCCCGCGCGTGCTGACGTGGAACACGCTGTGGGACCGCTACGACAGCGACCGCATCGACACTGCCCGGCGCCGCCCGCTGCTCTTGACGGCCCTGGAGGAGGCTGACGCGGACGTCATCGCACTGCAGGAGGCGGAGCCCGCGCTGCTGTCGATGTTGATGGCCGCCCCCTGGGTACGCGCCCACTACACCATCGGCACCGACCCGAACGGCTCGGACGTCGACGACAGCGGCCTGCTGTTGCTCAGCCGGCTGCACGTACGGGAGGCAGCCCGGCACGAGCTCGGCCCGCACAAGGCGGTGGCCGCCATCACCGTGGACACCGCCACCGGCGCTCTCGTCATCGCCGCCACTCACTTGACCAGCGACCATTCCAGCGACGGGGAGGCCAGGCGGCGAGCCGAGCTGGCCCGGATCGCCGAAGGGCTGGCCGGCGTGGACGGCGACCTGATCCTGCTGGGCGACTTCAACGACGGCACGGATACCCCCGCATCCGCGCTCGCCCTCCGCGACGCCTGGACGGAGGCGCACGGGCCCGACCAGACCCCCACCTTCGACCCGCAGGCCAACCCGCTGGCGGCGATCTCCTCGCGATCCGGTCGGGCCGCGCGCCTGGATCGGGTCCTGCTCCGTGGACGGCCCCGGGTCATCTCGGCGACCCTGCACGGCGACACACCCACCCCCGAGGGGCTGTACGTCTCCGACCACTACGGGGTCGAGGCGGTCCTTGACGTCACCGGTGGCGACCGCGACGACGTGCTCGACGTGTCGCCGACGGCACGTACGGCGGTGGCGTGGATACCGCCGCGGGACCTGTGGCCGCCGATCCAGGACGTCCGCCGCAAGCACGATCCGCAGCACGACCGCTGGCCGCCGCACGTCAACCTGCTCTTCGGCTTCGTGCCGGAGTCGGAGTTCGAGGCGGCGGCGCCGTTGCTGGCAGCGGCGAGCGCCGAGGTCGAACCCTTCACAGCCCGGCTGGAAGGGGTGCGTGCCTTCCGGCATCGCGACGACGCGACCGTCTGGCTCGACCCCGCCGCCGACGGCTCGGAGCCCTGGGCTCGGTTACGACATGCGCTGGAACGGCGCTTCCCCCGCTGCAAGGGACGACTGGAAGGCTTCACCCCGCACCTGACGCTCGGCCGCGCCGAAGATCCGGAGCACCTCGCCACGACTCGCCTGGACGGGATGACGGCGCAGGTCGGGGAGCTGGTGCTGCTGTCCCGTCGCGCCGACGAGCCCATGCGCCCGCGAGCGCTGATCACCCTGGGAACGGGGGAGCTCCGCTGGCTGCCCGAGGCTGCGGCCGGCGAGGGAAGCCGGCCGGATTCGGACGCTGGGCAGGTGGAGCGGCGGCTGCGTGAGGTGCTGCAGCCGGGCATCGTGTACGTCGCCGGATCCCGGCGCATGGGCTGCGAGCTCCCGGAAGCGGACCTGGACCTGGTGGCGGCGCTGCCCGGCGAAACGGACATGGCCGAGGTCGAAGCCCGGGTACGGACGGCGCTGCCCGCCGCCGCCCGGCTGCGCCAGGTGATCGGCGCCCGGGTGCCGGGCCTGCGGTTCCGCGCGGCCGGCCTGGACGTGGATCTGACCGTGGTCTCCACCGGGGCGCTCTCCTCCGAGCAGGCGCTGGCCCGCCGCGCCGAAATGGGTCCGGCGGCCGCGCTCGCCATGAGCGCGGTCAGCGACGCGGACACGATCCGCGCCTTCGCCGACCATGACCACGCCCGCTTCGCCCGCCTTGCCCGGCAGGTGAAGGCGTGGGCGCGGGCACGCGGCCTGGACTCGGCCCCGTTCGGCGGACTTCCCGGCCTGGCCTGGACGGTCATGGCCGCGCACACCGTACGCGAGAGCGACCGCCCCGCCGGCGACCTGCCCGGCCTCTTCTTCAGCACGTGGGCCGCCTGGAACTGGCGAGACCCGATCGCCCTCACCCCCATCTCCGCCCCGCAGGAACCGGCCCCGATCACGGTGATGACCCCCAGCGATCCCATACGCAACTGCGCCCGCCAGGTCACCCCCGGCGGCCTCGAACTGATCACTCAAGAGCTCTATGAGGCATGGGAGCTCACGGAGAAGGGCCGCTCAGCGGAACTGCTCGCCCCTCCGCCCCTCCACCGCCGTCACGCGGCCTGGGCGGTGCTGACCGTGAGCGCCGACCGTGCCGAGGAGCTTGACGCGACCCTCGGCCGGGTGCGGGGGCGGCTGCTGGAACTGCTCGCCGCCCTGGAAGAGAGCGGAGCGCCGGACGCCCACGCCTGGCCGCGCGCGTTCGGGACCGGCCCCCGATCAGCGCGGTACGCCATAGGCCTGGGCCACACGCCCCCGCAGGCCGCGCAGCTCGCCGAGATCACCAGTCGGTGGGCCAGGGGCCTGCCCGGGGTCAGGGTGGAGCGGGCTGAGTGCGGCGCCGTACCCACCTTGACCTGACGAGCTCCGGACCTCTCGAAACTCCCCGTTCGATAAAATAGGTGGGATTTCCTTACCTGGTCACGCCACACTGATCAAGAACCAGTGAGGAGATTCATCCCATGCCGAACCAGCCCGCACCGAACCTGCTGTCGTGGGCCAGCGAGATCGACGAAGGCGCGATCATGCAGGCCGCTCGCACCGCACGCCTGCCGTTCGTCTCCGGCCACGTCGCTCTCATGCCCGACGCGCACGTCGGCATCGGTGCGACAGTCGGCTCGGTGATCCCCACCGAGAACGCGATCATCCCCGCCGCCGTCGGCGTGGACATCGGTTGCGGGATGGTGGCCACCGAGACCTCGCTCACGGCCGCGGACCTGCCGGAAACGCTCGCCGCCCTGATGCCGATGGTGGAGCACCGCATTCCCGCCGGCGTCGGCAAGGGGCACGATGACCCGTCCATCGACCTCGCACTCAGCGACCTCGGGCTACCGCACACAGACCTCAACCCGAAGCAGACCAGGAAGGTCGCCGAACAGTTCGGCACCCTCGGGTCCGGCAACCACTTCGTCGAGGTCTGCCTCGACGAGCGGGACCACGTCTGGACCGTGCTGCACTCGGGGTCGCGCGGCATCGGCAACCAGCTCGCCCAGATGCACATCACGGGCGCGAAGAAGCTGATGAAGCAGCAGGCCGTCGGCCTGGAGGATCCGGACCTGGCGTACCTCGTGCAGAGCACGCCGGAGTTCACCGCGTACATCGAGGACATGCTGTGGGCGCAGCACTACGCCATGGCCTCGCGTGCCCGGATGGACAAGGTCCTGATCAACGCCCTGTTCCGGGTCGTCGGCAAGGGGGAGCGGGTGCGTACGATCAACTGTCATCACAACTTCACCCAGCAGGAGACCCACTACGGGAAGAGCCTGTGGATCACCCGCAAGGGTGCCATCAAGGCCGACACCGGTGACGAGGGCGTGATCCCGGGCTCGATGGGCGCCCGGTCGTACATCGTGCGCGGTCGCGGTAACCCCGAGTCGTACAACTCCTGCGCGCACGGCGCGGGGCGGCGTATGTCGCGTACCAAGGCGAAGAAGGAGCTGTCCGTGGCCTCCCTGACCCAGGCGATGAGCGGCCGCACCTGGAACGCGAACCGGGCCGCCGCGCTGGTCGATGAGCACCCGGAGGCGTACAAGCCCATTGACCAGGTGATGGCGGACCAGGAGGATCTGGTGGAGGTTCAGCACACGCTGCGCCAGATCTTCAACTACAAGGGGTAGCTCACCTCGCCGGGGCCACGCTCGATTCGATCAGCTCCAGCGTGCGGGAGTGGAGCCGTTCTGCGGCGGCAGGGGCGAACGCCGGGTGGTCCACGCTGATCCGGCGTTCGCGCAGGAAGGCGCTGAGCGGCTCGGCGGGCGGGGCGTCGATCATGGCGACGATCGGTTTGATGCCTTCGCCGACCGGCAGCCCGTGCCTCTTGAGTCTCGCCACGTGCGCGGCGGTCGCCCGGTCGTACTCGCCGGCCAGGCTCGTCGACACGCCGCCGGGGTGCATGAGGACGTATCGGGTACGGTCGCCGTGCCGCGCGGCGAAGGCCACGCCCAGCAGGTCGTTCGCCTTTCCGGCCTGGAACTGGGCGGCCACGCCGTCGTACCCGCGCTCGAGCATGAGGTCGTCCCAGCGGATGAGCTCGGTCGGCTGTCCCGGGCCTGACACGTTCACGATGAGCCGGGGCGCGGTGAGGCCGTAGCTGAGCAGGAAACGGCTCAGGTAGTCCAGCGCGAACGTGCCCTCCACCCCCTCGGCCGTCACGAACCGGTGCGTACGGAAGAAGCGCGCGCACAGCACGAGCGCGTCCACGACCGGGAAGCTGGCGTTGACCTCCTCGATCACCCGCCGGTTCGCGCTGATCAGGCTCAGGTCCGCGGGGATGAACGCCGCCCCGGGGACGGCTTTGGACTTGTCGCGCCCGATGACGGCCACGGCGTCGCCGCGTTCGAGGTAGGTGCGGGCGAGCGCCCGCCCCATGCCGTCCGTGCCGCCGCTGATCACCAGTGTCTTCATACGGTCCTCGCCAGCTCTTCTTCCGGTACGGCCTGCGTACGCGGGTTGCCCGGCAGGAGCGGGACGGCGGCCAGGACGATCACGATCACGGCCACGACGAGCCAGAAGATGCCGTGGAAGCCGGTCATCACGTCTCCGGCGGTCTGGAGGATGAGTGTGACGACGGCGACGCCGAGCGCCGCGCCGAGCTGGTTGAGCATGTAGAGCACCGAGCTGCCCTGCGCCACCATGGACGGCGGCAGCGCCCGGTACAGGGAGCCCATCGTGGGCGCGCTGAAGCACCCGCTGCCCAGCCCGATCGTGAACGCCGCAAGCGCCGGCCAGACCTCCGGTGTGTACGCGTCGATCCCGGTGAAGGCCAGCGCGCTGAGCACGGCCACGATCGCGCCGCCGGTGGCGAGGCCGCGGGCGCCGACGCGGTCCGACAGCCGGCCGGCCAGCGGCATGGCGACCGCCCCGCCGAGCCCGATCGGCGCCATCAGCAGCCCGGCGGCGAGCACGCCGTGCCCGTGTGCCTGCTGGTAGTACAGGGGCAGGGCGAACAGGGCGGCGAAGAGCGCCAGCCCGCCGAGTCCCATGATCGTGACGCTCGCGCTGAAGCCCCGGCTGGTGAACAGCCGCAGGTCGATCAGGGGCGGAGTGCGGCCGTCCGAACGGCCGCGTAGTGCGTGGCCGGCGTAGGCGAGCAGCAGCACCACGCCCACGCCCAGCGGGAGCAGCGCCTGCCAGGCGGTGAACGCGCGCTGCTCGGCCGTCTGCGACAGCGCGAGGACGACGGCCGCGAACCCCGGCCCGAGCAGCGCCAGCCCCAGCACGTCCAGGCGGGCAAGGACCGGGCCCTCGCCCTCGGCGTCCGCGGGGATCGCACGCAGGGCCAGCAGCAGCGCCACGAGGCCGACGGGCACGCTGAGCAGGAACATCCACCGCCACGAGAGGCCGGAGAGCACCGCGCCGCCCGCGATCGGCCCGAGCACCGGGCCCAGCGACAGGACCACGCCCATCAGTCCCATCACGCGCCCGGCCCGGCGCGGCCCGGCGGCGCGGGCCAGCAGGATCAGTACGAGAGGGTCCAGCAGCCCGGCCCCGAACCCCTGCAGCACCCGGAACACGATCAGGGCGCCGACGTTCCAGGCCAGCCCGGCCCCGAGCGCCCCGGCGAGGAACAGCGCCAGTCCCGCCAGCCACAGCCGCTTGCCACCGAACCGGTCGACGGCCCAGGTGGTGAACGGGATGGTGGCGGTCACGGCCAGCAGGAACCCGGTGGACGTCCAGCCGATCGTGCTGAGCGAGGTGTCGAAGGCTCCGGCCAGGGTGTCGACGGCGACGGCGGCCATCGTGCTGTTGAGGATGCCCAGCAGCCCGCCGAGCAGGATCACGCCGATGATCCCCAGCAGCCGTGGGTCCAGACGATCATCATCATTTGAACTCATGGGTTCAACATAGTTATCTCATGCGTTCGCATGCAACCGGCATGTCCATGAAGTTGAACCCGGAAGTACAATCTGGAGGCATGGCCACCATCTCGCGGGGACGCATCGACAAGCGGCAGGCGATCCTGGAGGGAGCGTTCACCGTGTTCGCCCGCCTGGGCTACGCGCAGGCGTGCGTGCAGGACATCGCGGACGAGGCGGGCGTGGCCAAACCGACGGTGTACAACCACATGACGGACAAGGCCACCCTGTTCAGGAACGCCATGGAGGCCGCCGCGCAGACCGCGCTCAACGAGCGCCTGGCGGCCCTGGAGCCGCTGGCCGGCCCCGGCGACGACCTGTGCGCCACGCTGGAGGGCGTCGCCGGCGAGCTGCTCCGGCTGCACACCGACGAGCGCTCGTGCGCGCTGCGCCGCCTGCTCTACTCCGAGGTGATCCGCTTCCCCGACGTGCTCGGCATCGTCAAGGAGAGCGGTCCCCACCGCCTCAACCAGGCCCTGGCCGACCGCCTGGCCCGGCTCGCGCTCGCGGGGCGACTGCGGGCGGCCGATCCCGACGTGGCGGCCGAGCAGTTCATGGCGCTGCTCATCGGCCCGCTTGAGGCCCGTTCCCAGATGGGCACCCGTACGATCCCGGCCGGCGAGCTGCGGGACGTGGCGGGCGCCGCCGTGCAGACCTTCATGAGAGCCTGGGGTACGGACTGATCATGCCCGCGACGGGTCCCGCCAGGTCTCCTAGGGCTTGGCGTCGGTCCAGCCCGCCTCGATCAGCGCGTTGGAGTTCCAGACCGTGCCCGGCTCGAGGCCGGCCTGGAAGCTGCCCGGCTGCACCACGACGTTCTCGTTCGCCAGCGCGCGCCCGGTCGCCTCATCGAAGATCAGCCGATTCTCCGACACGCCGTTGCCCTGGGTGGGCTCCTTGATCGCCACCGCCGTGCCCCGGCGTCCCTGCGTGTCCGTGACGTTCTCGATGACCTGCACGTCATCGAGCTCGGCCAGCATCCGGAACGCGGCCCCGCGCACCTCGGGCGTCACCGGCATGTCCATGATCAACCCCTTGCTGACCACGAACAGCCACGCGTCGCCCGACTTCGGCACGTCGGTGTCCTTACCCTTCCAGGACAGCAGCCGCCTCTTGAGCCCGTCCGGGTCGGTGGGCAGCTCGCGCAGGTCTTTTATGGTGACGTTGCGGCCCAGCCAGAACACCGTGTCGTCGTCCCCCAGGGGGCTGTGACCGGTCATGGCCCGTCGCGGCGACGTCTGCAGGACCATGGGCCGGCTCTTCCCGGGGACCGTGACCTCGATCGCGGTGGGGGACCCGGCCCGCTCCCACGCCTGCCGGTCCTCCTCGCTGGCCGGGCGCGCCCCGAGGGGCTGCATGCGACCCCACTGCTTCTGGTCCTCGCCGGTGGCGCTGGGCGTCCAGCCCTCGTCTAGTCGCTGGTCCAGGACCCGGTAACCGCCCTTGGCGGCGGTGAACAGGGTCCGGTGCACCGACACGGTGTGCCAGTACTCGCCCTTGCCCTCCGGTTGCCGGTCCGCCTTCGCGGCGGCGGCCAGGAGCACGTCCCGGGCCGACAACGTCACCTTCTGGGTGCTCGGCACATTTGCGGGGCTGCCGACGGGCGGGCGCGGCGTCGGCGCCGTGCCATTCATGGAGAGGACCACGGCCGCCGCCGTCACGGCCGCCGCGGCCCCGGCCAGTCCCAGCCCCCACGCGGGCCGTGCGACCCCGCGCCTGCGCCGCGCCGACCTGGGGGCCGACCTGGGGGCCGGTCTGGGGATCGACATGGCGCAGGAGAGCTCGGCGGCCCTGGTGCGCGGGTCGACGGGCCGGTCGTCGTCGAGATGGGCGGGCCTGGCGGCCCTGAGCTCGTCGATGGGGTTCATGACCACTCCTCGCTGAGGTTCCGCACGTGGGGCAGGGAGGATGCTTCCGGCCTGAGTGTGGCCTTGGCCTCCATGGCCTGCTTGAGCCGTTTGCGGGCCCGATGCAGCCGTACGCGGAACGCCGCCGACGAGCAGCCAACGACCCGCGCGCCCTCCTTCGGCGACAGCCCGTGCCACGCGACCAGGACGAGAATCTCCCGATCGTCCTCCGCCAGGGTGGCCAGGGCACGCAGCACGCCCAGTCGCTCGGTCACCTGATCGGCCACGTCGCCCTCGGTCCAGGCCCGCAGCTCGGCCGCGACCGCCTCCCGGCGTACCTCGGCGCGTACGTTGTCGCGCAGCACGTTCCTGGCGACGCCCAGCAACCACGGCAGTGCCGGCTCGGGCACGTCGTCCAGCCGCCGCCAGGCGATCGCGAACGTCTCGCTCACCACCTCGTCCGCCACCTGCCGCCCGGCGCGACTGACCACGTAGGCCCACACGCGTTGCCGGCATTCGTCGTACATGCCGGTGAACCGGTGCGCATCATCCGTCACCGCCCAGCCCCTTCGTTCGGGATGCGTTCTTCTGACACCACGAAGTGGTCCGAACCCTCCCGTTGTTACACCTCCGCCGAAATTTCCATTCCGCCCGTCGGGGTCCGGCGAAAAGCACTGGTCACACGCCGAACGGCGCCCCCTTGATCAGGAGGCGCCGTTCGTACTCGGGGCTACCTGACCCAGAGGTAGTACCAGCCGGTGGCGTTCTGTTCGCACTTGTATTCGTCCCAGCCCTCACGCTGGTACGACTGGCCCATGTCGATGCACTTGCTGCGGCTGGTGTACTCGCCGATGTACGTCCAGCCGGCGGCCTGGGCCGGGGCGGCGATGCCGATGGCGGCCAGCGCCGCGATACCCGCTGCGACGATGCCTGCACGAACGCGCATGCGTGATCTGCCTTTCTCCCGGGGGTGTTTCTTGATCCACGATCAGTGTTGGGACCATATGAGGGCCATAGAGCAGCTATACAGCGAGAGTGCGGGTGAGTATGGAGGTCGGTGAGCTGCTGGGGTCCGGACGTACAGCGGACGTATACGCGATCGACGGCGAGCGGGTGTTACGGCGCTACCGGGTGGACCTCGACGCGCGGCGGGAGGCGGAGGTCATCGCGTACGTGGCCGCGCACGGCTTCCCGGTGCCCGAGCTGTATCCCGGTGCGCAGCAGGCCACCGACCTGGTGATGGGGCGGTTGACCGGGCCGACGATGTTGCGGGCGCTGCTCGACGGGGGGATCACGCCCGAGGAGGTGGGCGAGGTTCTCGCGCGGCTGCTGCTGCGGTTGCACGAGATCCCGGCCCGGGTGTCCGAGGGTCCCGATGATCGGGTGCTGCATCTCGACCTGCATCCGGACAACGTCATGCTGACGCCCCGAGGGCCCGTGGTGATCGACTGGGGCAACAGCCGGGAAGGGCCGCCAGGGGTGGACTGCGCCATGTCGGCCGTGATCATCGCGCAGGTGGCGGTGGATGAGGACAGCGAGCTCGCCGGGACGGCGCGGGCGATTCTCGCCGCGCTGCTCGCCGGGCTCGGTGGCGCCATGGACTTCGGCGAGGGGCTCGAGCGGGCCAAGGCGTCCAGGGGCGCGAATCCGACGCTCACCGAACGCGAAATCTCGCTGCTTGACGACGCCGCGAGGCTGATCCGCGCCCTGCGGGCACCGTCCGCAGGCTGAGGCGGCGGCTACTCGGTCCAGGCCGCGGTGGCGTCGATGCGTTCGCGCCAGAGCTTCTCGCCGCCACTGCCGGGCTCCCAGCGGGCGCAGAAGTCGAGCAGGTCACGGCAGCGCGCCAGCATGGCCTCCTGGCGTTCGGCCCACTCGGGGACCGGGCCGTCGTAGGCCGCGAAGAAGTGGCGGAGCAGTGGGACGTGCTCCGGATGGTGGCTGCGGATGATCCACTCGCACCACGCCAGGTCTTCGATCGGGCGCCCCGGGTGGGCCCACTCCCAGTCGAGTATCGCGGTCGTCCGGAACGTGGCCGGGTCGAACAGCATGTTCTGCGGGCCGAAGTCGCCGTGCACGATGCCCAGCCGGTGGAGGTCGGACAGGATCCGGCCGCACTCGGTGAGCACCTCCACGGCGTGGCCCTCGTCGAGCAGGTCCTGGCCGTGGCTGCCGGAGACGAAACGGGTGGTCAGGCTCGTCTCGGTGACCTTGTGCACGCGGGGCACCGGGAGGCGGCCGCGCAGGCGGCGCAGGTATCTGCTCTCCGTGCCGAGCCTGAAAGCCGCCTCCGGGCCCTGGTAGCACTTCACGACCAGGGCGCCGTCGCCGACTGTGCTGTTGGTGTACCCGTGCTTCACAAGGGTCGATTCTGGCGCACCCGCGCCCCTCCCAGACGCCCCGGCACGCTATCGAACACGACTCCGATACACGATGTAAGGACGGAACAAATAGCCCAACGGGGCCGAAAGCGCATGCACCAGGCGGCTGAACGGGAAAAGAACGACCAACGCCATCCCGATGACGGTGTGCACCTTGTAAAGAATGTTGGCCTGACCCATCGCCATGACGTCCGGCTGGAGGATCAAGACGCCGCGGAACCAGGGCGCGACCGTGGTCCGGTAGCTCACCTCGGTCGGTACGAACCCCGCGACCGTCGTCGCCACGCCCGCCACGATCGACGCCGCCAGCACCGCGTACATCGTCTTGTCGTTGGCCGTGGTCGCCATGAACACCGGGCCGCTGGTGCGGCGGCGGTAGATCAGCAGGACCAGCCCCAACAGCGTGCCCAGGCCCGCGAGACCACCCCAGACGAGCGCGTTCATGTGATAGGCGTCGTTGCTCACGCCGATCGCGTCCGTCCAGCTCACCGGGATGAGCAGCCCGGTGATGTGGCCGACGATCACGAAGAGCAGGGCGTAGTGGAAGAGCGGGCTGGCCACGCGCAGCAGCCGGCTCTCGTGGAGCTGCGACGAACGGGTGGTCCAGCCGAACCTGTCGTAGCGGTAACGCCAGATCAGCCCGCCTGCGAAGACCACCAGGGTGACGTACGGGGCGACCACCCAGAGCAGGTGCTCCGGCCACCTCACAGGTAGCGCCCCACGGTCTCGGCCGGCGGCCCGCCCTGGGCCAGGCGCGTGGCCTGGAGCCGTTCCGCGGCGGTGATCGGCGGAAGGCTCGCGCACACCGTGCCGATCACGTACGCGTACGGCGAGTCGCGGTCGGTCAGGGCGGTGAGCAGCAGCTCCAGCCCCGGCCTGTGCTCCTTGAGCAGCGCGGCCCCCGAGGAGTCGTGCGCGGCGAACTCCAGCATCACCGGCAGGAAGTCGGGCAGCTCGTCGTCCATCAGCTCCCAGCCCGCCGTGCGGTAGCGCTGTTTCAGCTCAGCCAGCGACCGGCCGCGGCGGCGGGTGTCACCGTCGGTGTAGTAGGTCAGGTAGAGGCAGCAGCGCCGGTGCAGGTCGAACGTCTCCACGTAGTGCGCGGCCAGCTCGCCGGGGCCGAGCTCGGAGGCGACTGACAGGAACGTCCGGAAATGCGGCTCTGCGGCCTCCCTGATCAGCGGGAGGCGGCGCCAGAAGCGCTCGTCGGGGTAGGCGAGGAGGTGCGCGGCGGCTTGCCAGATGACGGCCCCGCTGATGACGCTGTTCATGGCCTTCCTCTCTCGGGGCCTCTCTCGGGGCCTCTCTTGGGGCCTCTCTTGGGCGGGAACAGGCCAGCGGGGGTGCCGCGGCCGTCCCAGTTGAGGAGGTTCACCCGGTCGTGGGTGACCTCGTCGCTGGTCTGGCGCTCTTTCAGGCCGTGGAAGCTCTCGATCGAGACCGGGACGGGCCGGCCCGACGCCTCGCCGAACGGGCTCTGCGTGCCGCGTCCCGCGTCGTAGTCGAGAGGGCACCCGCCCTCCTCCACGACGCCCGGCGGGATGTTGCCGTAGGCGGTCGGGATCACGTACCGCTCCTCGTACCTGGCCAGCGCCAGCAGCCGGTACATGTCGCGCACGTCGTCCTCCGGCAGGCCCGCGTCCGCGAGTACTGGTGGGTAGCCCAGGTTGACCGCGCGCATGTACGACCGCATGGCGGCCAGGCGGCGCAGCGCGGCGGTCACGGGCGCCGGGTCGCCGGCCGTGAACAGCTCGGCCAGGTAACCGATCGGGATGCGGAGCGACTCGATGGCGGCGAACAGGTTGCCCGCGTCCTCGCCGTCGTGGCCCCCTTCGGCCAGCGCGTCCACGACGGGGGAGAGCGGGGGGACGTACCAGACCATCGGCAGCGTGCGGTACTCCGGGTGCAGGGGGAGCGCGATCCGGTACCTCTTGATCAGGTCGTACACGGGTGATCTGCGTGCGGCCGCCACCCAGTCCGCGGGCAGCCCGGCACTGGACACCGCCGGGTCGTGCGGGTCGATGAACAGGCCCAGCTGGGCTTCGTACAGGTCGCGCTCGTCGGCGACCGAGGCCGCCTCGCTCACGCGGTCGGCGTCGTACAGCAGGACCCCGAGGTAGCGCAGACGCCCGACGCAGGTCTCCGAGCAGACCGTCGGGAGCCCGACCTCCACCCGCGGATAGCAGAAATGGCACTTCTCCGCTTTGCCGGTCTTGTGGTTGAAGTACACCTTCTTGTACGGACAGCCCGTCACGCACATGCGCCATCCCCGGCACCTGTCCTGGTCCACCAGCACGATGCCGTCCTCGACCCGCTTGTACAGGGCGCCCGACGGGCAGGAGGCCACGCACGACGGATTGAGGCAGTGCTCGCAGATGCGCGGCAGGTAGAACATGAACGCCTGCTCGAAGGCCAGTTTGACCTGCTCGGAGACCTTGGCCAGCACGGGGTCGGGCGTCGGGTCGCCGCCGAGGTTGTCGTCCCAGTTGGCGCTCCAGCGGATCTTCATCGGCTCGTTGCTGATCAGGGACCTGGGCGCCGCCACGGGGACGTCGCCGGACAGCGGGGCGCTGGTGAGGTGCTCGTAGTCGTAGGTCCAGGGCTCGTAGTAGTCCTGGATTGAGGGCATGAGGGGGTTGGCGAAGATGGTGAGCAGCTTGTGGAGGCGGCCGCCCGCTCTGAGCTTGAGCCGGCCCTTCTTGTCGCGCACCCAGCCGCCGTGCCAGCGGTCCTGGTCCTCATAGCGCCTGGGGTAGCCCTGTCCCGGGCGGGTCTCGACGTTGTTGAACCAGACGTACTCGACGCCCGGCCGGTTGGTCCAGGTCTGTTTGCAGGTGACGGAGCAGGTGTGGCAGCCGATGCACTTGTCCAGGTTCATCACCATGGCGACCTGGGCCATGATCCGCGGGCTCATTGGTCGCTCACCACTCCTCCTTCGCTACGCGGCCCGTTCGTTCCGCACGGTCCACTCCGCTCACTGCGTCGGGTTCGCTCATCAGTACCTCACCTCCTGCGATCGGCGGCGGATCGTGGTGATCTCGTCGCGCTGGCTCCCGGTGGGGCCGAGGTAGTTGAAGCCGTACGAGAGCTGGGCGTATCCGCCGATCATGTGGGTGGGCTTGATGAGCACCCTGGTCAGCGCGTTGTGGATGCCGCCTCTCCGGCCGGTCGCCGCCGACTTCGGCACGTCGATCAGGCGGTCCTGCGCGTGGTGCATGTACACCGTGCCGCGCGGCATGCGGTGCGAGACGACGGCCCTGGCCACGACCACGCCGTTGCGGTTGACCGCCTCGATCCAGTCGTTGTCCGCCACGCCCAGCTCGGCCGCGTCCTCCACCGACATCCAGATCGTGGGGCCGCCCCTCGACAGGGTCAGCATGAGGAGGTTGTCCTGGTACTCGGAGTGCAGTGACCACTTGTTGTGCGGGGTCACGTAACGCAGGGTGCCGGTCTCGCCGTACAGCGCGGCCAGGTCGAGCGGGGGGCGGTAGATCGGCAGCGACTCGCCGTACTCCTGCATCCAGTCGTGGTCGAGGAAGAAGTGCATGCGCCCGGTGAGCGTGTGCCAGGGCTTGCCGTTCTCCACGTTGATCGTGAAGGGGGAGTAGCGGCGGTCGTGCGACTCCTTGCCCGACCACTCGGGGCTGGGCGCGACGTGCACGGGCCTGGCCTGGGTGTCGGCGAAGTCGATGCGGTGCCGTACGTTGATCAGGTCGTCGAAGCCGGTGCCCGTGCGCTGGGCGAGCTGCCTGAAGCCCTGCGCGGCCAGCCTGCCGTTGCTCACGCCCGAGAGCGCGAGTATCGCCTCGCACGCCTTGGCGTCGGTGTCGAGCTCGGGCCTGCCCTTGGCCACGCCCCACGGCACCAGGCCGCAGCGCCGGCCCAGCCAGGCCACCTCCTCGTCGGGCATGAACGTCACGCCCTTGACCGGCAGCCCCAGCTGCTCCGTGAGCGGGCCGAGTGCCGCCAGCTTCCCGGCGACGGCGCCGTAGTCGCGCTCCACCACCGTCAGCTCCGGCCCGCCGGTCACCGCCAGCTCGCCCGGCGTGTCGTGCTGGTACGCCGTCGCCACCACGTCCCTGCGTACGCCGAGCTGCTCCTTGGCGAGCCGGCTGAAGGCCCCAGCGATGGCATGAAAGGCCGAAAAATCGGTCTTTGTCTCCCAGGGCGGGTTGATCGCCGGGTTGAACGCGTGCACGAACGGGTGCATGTCCGTGGTCGACAGGTCGTGCTTCTCGTACCAGGTGGCGGCCGGGAGCACGATGTCGGAGAAGACCGTCGATGACGTCATCCTGAAGTCGAGCGTGACCAGGAGGTCCAGCTTCCCGCGCGGGGCCGCCTCCTCGGGGTGTTCCAGGTTGGAGGTGGTGCCGAGCAGGTGGTGCAGGAAATATTCGTCGCCCTTGGCGGACGAGCCGAAGAGGTTCGAGCGCCACAGGGTGAGCACGCGGGGCCAGTTGCGCGGGTCGTCCGGGTTCTCCGCGGCGTGTTTGAGCCGGCCCGAACGGAGTTCCTCCAGGGTGTAGGCGATGGGGTCGTCGGCGTCGCCCAGGTCCAGCGGGTTCCTGTCGAAAGCGGGGGACATCGGCATCCAGCCGTTCTTGACGGCCTCGGTGACCAGGTCGGCGGTGCGCTTGCCGCGGAACTCGCCGGTGGCGAGCGGCGAGGCCAGCTCGCCCGCGTCGAAGTGGTCGTAACGCCACTGGTCGGTGTGCAGGTACCAGTACGGCGTGCCGGGCACCTGCCGCGGCGGCCGCGACCAGTCCAGGGCGCCCGCCAGCAGCGCCCATCCGCTCTGCGTGCGGCATTTCTCCTGGCCCACGTAGTGCGCCCAGCCGCCGCCGTTGCGGCCCTGGCAGCCGGTCAGCAGGAGGAGTGACAGGAACGCCCGGTAGATCGTGTCGCCGTGGAACCACTGCGTGGTGCCCGCCCCAAGGATGATCATGCATCGGCCCTTGGTGGACTCGGCCGTCCTCGCGAACTCCCTGGCGATCCTCGCCGCCCGTCGCGCGGGCACGCCAGTGATCTTCTCCTGCCAGGCCGGCGTGTACGGCTCGTCGGCGTCGTAGCCGTCCGGCCAGTCGCCGGGGAGCCCGTCCCGCCCCACCCCGTACTGGGCCAGGAGCAGGTCGAACACCGTGGTCACCAGGTGGTCCCCGGCCCGGGCCACCGGGACGCCCCTGCGTACCGAATGGCCGCCGTCGAAGCGGGGCAGCAGGACCTCGGCCGATTCGCCGCCGTACAGGGTGAGCTTGGGGTCGGTGCCCAGGTCGAGGTTCCAGCGGCCCGCGCCGGACTCGGTCCAGCGGAAGCCGATCGAGCCGTTCGGCACGACCGGCTCGCCGGTCTGCGACATGAGCACGGTCTTCCACTCGGCCGCCTCCTGCTCCGAGCCCAGGTCCTTGGCCGTGAGGAACCTGCCTGGCACGTACGCGCCCGCGTGCTCCTTGAGCCGGACGAGGAACGGCAGGTCGGTGAAGCGCTTGACGTAGTCGGTGAAATAAGGCGTCTCGCGCTCGACGAAGAACTCCTTCAGCAGCACGTGCCCCATGGCCATGGCCAGGGCGCCGTCCGTGCCTGGCCGCACGCTGAGGAACTCGTCGGCGAACTTGGCGGCGTCGCTGAAATCGGGGGAGATCACCACGACCTTCTGGCCCCGGTAGCGGGCCTCGGCCATCCAGTGGGCGTCGGGGGTGCGGGTGACGGGGACGTTCGCGCCCCACATCATCAGGTACGCCGCGTCCCACCAGTCGGCCGACTCCGGCACGTCCGTCTGGTCGCCGAAGACCTGGGGCGAGGCCACGGGCAGGTCGGCGTACCAGTCGTAGTAGGAGAGCATGGTGCCGCCGATCAGCGACACGAACCTGGAGCCGATGGCCTGGGAGACCATCGACATGGCGGGGATGGGGGAGAATCCGGCGATCCGGTCGGGGCCGTACGTCTTGATGGTGTGCACGTGGGCGGCGGCGATCATCTCGACGGCCTGGTCCCAGGTGATGCGGATGAGGCCGCCGCAGCCTCGGGCGCTCTGGTACTTACGCCTTTTTTCCGGATTTGTCGTGATTTCTGCCCATGCGGCGACCGGATCGCCGTTCAGGCGTTTTTTCGCTTCCGCGTACATCTCGACGAGGACGCGCCTGGCGTACGGGTAGCGGATCCGGGTCGGCGAGTAGGTGTACCAGGAGAAGGCGGCGCCGCGCGGGCAGCCGCGCGGCTCGTACTCGGGGCGGTCCGGGCCCACGCTCGGGTAGTCGGTCTGCTGTGTCTCCCAGGCGATGATGCCATCCTTGACGTACACCTTCCACGAGCACGATCCCGTGCAGTTCACGCCGTGCGTCGAGCGGACCACCTTGTCGTGGCTCCACCGGTCCCGGTAGAAGGTGTCGCCTTCCGTGCCGCCCTTCAGGTGGAGAGTGCGCAAGTCGGAGCTGGTGACCGACCTGCGCAGGAATCGGCCGGTCTTCAGCAGGAGATCCTCCGCGCTCATACCCCCACTCCATCACAGAAAGTGACCCTCTGTTACACAGGGTGCATGTCTGAACTTCGTAAAGGTCACGTGCCTGTAAGGGTGCCGGGGCGGGGAAAATGGTTTGCCGGGCCGGGTGGCGCCTTGCCAACCTTGTCAGGCCATGCGCTCCCTTCCTGAAGCCGATCCCGGCGTGCCCGACATACGCAGCCCGCTCCGCTACCTGTGGTGGACCGCGCGGCGGCAGGGCGCGCCCCTTATCGCGGGCATCGGCTTCGCGACGCTGTGGTGGCTGGTGCAGGCGCTGATGCCGGCCGTGCTCGGGAAGGGGATCGAGGCGGTCACCGCCAAGGACACCGGGGCGCTGCTGCGCTGGGCGTCGATCCTGTTCGCGCTGGGGCTCCTGCAGGCGTTCACGGGGATCATGCGGCACCGGATGGCGGTCTACAACTGGCTGGCCGCCGCGTACCGCACCGTGCAGTTGACCGCTCGGCAGGCCGCCAGGCTGGGCGCCACGTTGCCGAAGCGGCTCTCGACCGGCGAGGTCGTCAGCGTCGGCAACTCCGACATCGCCCACATCGGCAGTTCCATGGACATCCTGCTGCGCGGCACCGGCTCCGTCGTGGCGATCGTCACCGTCACCGTGATCCTCATCTCGACCTCGCTGCCGCTGGGGCTGCTGGTCCTGTTCGGCGTGCCGCTGATGGCCGTCGCCGTCGGGCCGCTGCTCCGGCCCCTGCACAGGCGGCAGGCCAGGCAGCGCGAGCTGACCGGCGACCTGTCCACCAGGGCCGCCGACATCGTCGCCGGGCTCCGCGTGCTGCGCGGCATCGGCGGGGAGCAGGTCTTCGCCGAGCGCTACCGCGCCGGGTCCCAGCGGGTCCGGCAGGCCGGGGTACGCGTGGCCGGGGTCGAGTCGGTGCTCGAAGGCGCCCAGATCGTGCTGCCCGGCCTGCTCATCGCGCTCGTCACCGGCATCGGCGCCTCGTTCGCCGTCGCCGGGGAGATCCCCACGGGGCAGCTCGTCGCCTTCTACCTCTACGCCGTCTTCCTGATCGGGCCCATGCGCACGCTCACCGAGATGGCCGACAAGCTCACCAAGGGCCACGTGGCGGCCGGGCGCGTGATCCGGATCCTGTCCATCGAGCCCGAGATCACCGGCGGCACCGGGAGCAGCGCGGGCGGCGTGCTGCGCGACTCGTACAGCGGCGTCACCCTCCAGCCCGGCTGCCTCACGGCGATCGCCGCGAACGCGCCCGAGGACGCCATCGCCATCGCCGACCGGCTCGGCCGTTACGCCGACGGCGACGTCATGTTCGGGGCGGCCGAGCTGTCCACGCTGCCCATCGAGGAGGTCCGCTCCCGGATCCTGGTCGCCGACAACAGCGCCCGGCTCTTCTCCGGCCGCCTGCGCGACGAGCTGGACGTGCGCGGCGAGGCCTCCGACGAGGAGCTGCGCCAGGCCCTGCACGCGGCCTGCGCCGAGGACATCGTTGAGGCGCTGCCCGACGGCCTCTCTTCCATGGTTGCCGAGGGCGGGCGGGAGTTCTCAGGTGGGCAGCAGCAGCGGCTGCGCCTGGTCAGGGCGCTGCTGGCCGACCCGGAGGTGCTCATCCTGGTCGAGCCCACCAGCGCCGTCGACGCCCACAGCGAGGCCCGCATCGCCGAGCGCCTGGCCAAGGCCAGGGCCGGCAAGACCACCCTGGTCTGCACGACCAGCCCGCTGGTGCTCGACCGTACCGACCACGTCGTTTACGTGGAGGACGGGCGGGTGCTCGCGGAGGGCACGCACCGGCAGTTGCTGGACGACTCGCCGGAGTACGCCGCGACCGTGACCCGTGAAGAGGGCTGAGCCCATGCTGCGGACGTGTGGGCAGGGCCCGTTCGTGTTCCGGGCGTGTGGGCGGGGCCGGCTCGTGTCCCGGGCGTGTGGGCAGGGCCCGCTCGTGGCCGGCCCTCCTCGCCGGCCGCCCTCGTCGGCCTCTCTGGAAACATCCCGGCCCGCGGTGGGACCGTTCCGAACCCACGGGCACGGCTCGACCGCGCCGCCGCTGAGTTGTGGGTTCGGTCCCATGCGCTGCGTGGGCGTGTTTCTCGCGTCCGTGCGCTGCGTGGGTGTGTTTCTGCGGTGTGGGTGTGGCTGGAGCGGAGAGCAGGCGTGCCGGCGAGAGCGGGCGGCCGGCGGGGAGCGGGCGGCCGGCGGGGAGCGGGCGGCCGGCGGGGAGCCGGCTCGTCTGACATGCGGGGGAGAGGCGAGACCAGATGGCTCGTGAGATCTTGCCGGTCGCTGATCGGAAACAGGTGCGTGCCTACGCCAGGCGGCTGACGCTCCGCTACCCACGCCAGCTCGCGATCGCGCTCGCCCTCCACGGGCTGGCGGCCGTCGCGGGCTTGGTCGTGCCGTGGCAGCTCGGCGGGTTGGTGGAGGACGTCCAGTACGGGGTCAGGGTCAACATCGCCGTGGTGGCCGCCGCCATCGGCGGCTTCCTGCTGCTGCAGGGCGCGCTCGTGCGGTACGCGGTGCAGGCCTCGTCCAGGCTCGGTGAGAAGGTGCTGGCCGAGCTCCGGGAGGAGTTCGTGGACCGGGTGCTCGGGCTGCCGCTGTCCACGGTCGAGCGGGCCGGGTCCGGCGACCTGATCACGCGTACCTCCCGTGACGTGGACTCACTGTCCCGGACCGTACGGCACGCCGTGCCGGAGACGCTGATCGCCCTGGTCACCTTCCTGATCACGATCGGCGCGCTGCTGCTGGTCAGCCCTCTGCTCATGCTGCCGATGCTGATCGCCGGCCCGGTGATCTGGATCTCCACCCGGTGGTACCTGAAACGGGCACGGGACGGCTATCTCCGCGAGAACGCCGCCTATGCCGACATGACCGAAGGACTGGCCGAAACCGTCGAGGGCGCCCGGGCCGTGGAGGCGCTCGGGCTCCAGGCCCGCCGCCGATCGCGTACCGACACCGACATCAGCCGCTCCTTCGCGGCCGAGCGGTACACGCTCGGGCTCCGCACCGCGTGGTATCCCACCGTCGAACTGGGCTACGTGATCCCGGTGGTGGCCACGTTGCTGGTCGGCGGCCTGTTCTACACCAACGGGTGGGTGTCGCTCTCCCAGGTGGCCACCGCCACGCTCTACGCGCAGCAGTTGATCGACCCGCTGGACAGGTTCCTGAGCTGGATCGACGAGCTGCAGGTGGGCGGCGCGTCCATGGCCCGGCTGCTGGGCGTGTCCAACGTGCCCGACGACCGGGTGGCCGGCTCCTCGCGCCCCTCCGAGGAGTTGCTGGAGGCGGCTGATGTCCGTTACGCGTACCGCGAGGGCCGCGACGTGCTGCACGGCGTGTCCCTGACCGTTCAGCCCGGGGAACGGCTGGCCATGGTGGGGCCTTCCGGGGCAGGCAAATCCACGTTGGGGCGGCTGCTGGCGGGCATCCACGGTCCGCGTACCGGATCGGTGACCGTGGGCGGGGTGCCACTTGTGGACCTGCCGCTGGCCGAGCTCCGGGGCCACGTGGCGCTGGTCACGCAGGAGCACCACGTGTTCAAGGGCTCGTTGCGGGACAACCTGCTGATCGCCCGCCCGGACGCCGACGACGCGGCCGTGCGGAAGGCGCTTGAGGCGGTGGACGCGCTGGACTGGGTGCTCGCCCTGCCGTCGGGCCTGGAGACGGAGGTGGGCTCCGGCGGCCTGGCGGTGTCGCCCGCCCAGGCGCAGCAGCTCGCCCTCGCCCGCCTGGTGCTCGCCGACCCGCACACCCTGGTGCTGGACGAGGCCACCTCGCTCATCGACCCCCGCGCGGCCCGGCACCTGGAGCGGTCGCTGGCCGCCGTACTGGATGGGCGCACGGTGATCGCGATCGCCCACCGGCTCTACACGGCGCACGATGCCGATCGGGTGGCTGTTGTGGAGGATGGGCGGATCAGCGAGCTGGGATCGCACGAGGAACTGGTGGCGAAGGGCGGCTCGTACGCGGCCCTGTGGACCAGCTGGCACGGCACCCCGACAACCACCCCATCCTGAGGACGTCCACCCGTCTGGGGATGGCGGCACCACCTCGCCTGGGGACGGTCGCCTCGCATTGGGACTGTCACCCTTTCCTCTGGGACAGCCACCCTCCCTGGGACGGTCATCCCGCCCTGAGCGTCTGGTGCGCCGCCTCCCGACGTGCGCCCCTCCTGGGTGGGGAGCGGCGCACTGTGTCTCGACTGCTACCGGCTCGTGAGGTGGGTGGCGGACAGCATCCCGACGGCCCCCTGCTCCTGAGTGGGTGGCAGTCGGGGGCGGGGCTCAGGCCACGGGAACCCAGATGGGGCCGTCGGCGGTGTCGTCGACGCGGCCGAACACCACGTCGGCGAAGTGCCCGCCGAAGCCGATCGTGTCCGGTCGCATCAGCTCCTTGACCAGTCGGTGCCGGTGCACAGTGGACTCCGCCGAGTCCAGGTCTGGGGCGGCGGACCAGTCCGGGTGGCGGATCTGAGCCGAGGTGTGCAGGGCGTCGCCGAAAGCGATCAGCCGCCGGTCGCCGGACGTGATCATGTACGTGGTGTGCCCGGCCGTGTGCCCAGGCGTCAGCAGCACCCGGACCCCCGGAAAGATCTCCTCGCCCTCGCGCACAGTGCGTACGTGGGGCGCGAGCCCGGCCAGCATCTCGTTGGTCGTCCCCTGTTCGTTGCTCAGGTGGCGCTGGTCCCACTCGGGCTCGGCGAACAGATAGTCAGCCCCGGTGAACGCGGGCCGGTCGCTGCCGGGCGCGGGGTGCCAGGCCCAGCCGATGTGGTCGAGATGCAGATGGGTGAAGGCCACCGCCTCGATCTCCTCGGGCCGCCGGCCAAGCTTGGCGAGGTTGTCGAGCAGGTCGCCGCCGCCGATCGCGCCGATCCTCGGGTTGCCCGGGTCGTCGGGTTGGGACAGCGGTCCCACCCCGGCATCGATCAGCAGCGCTCTCTCGCCGTGCTCCACCAGCAGGCCACCAATGCTGGCCACCAAGTTGCCCGTGTCGTCGAGGTAGGCGGCGTTGTCCGACCAGTCCCGCTCTGTCGTGCCAGGCAACCATCCGTACGGCTTCAACCGCACCACGCCATCAGGCACGTAGGTGACCTTGAGATCGCCCAGCTCCAGCGAACGGATGGGGGACGGCCGACGCAAACGCTCTTCGTGAGTGCTCATGCTTCGGAAACTTACAACTAGAACTATTCAAGCTGCAAATGTGCACACTTGAGGTATCCTTCTAGCTATGACCCGGCCCCAGCCCACCAGCACTGCCGCCGCCGACAGTGAGGCCCTTGCCGCCGCCGAGCGGAACCTGTGCGGGCTCGTCAACGCTCTGGCCAGGCAGATCGAGGGCCACATCAGGGAGCGGGCCGGCGCGCTGAACCTGACCGCCGCCCAAGCAGTGGCGCTACGCGAGCTCACCGGCCCGCTGACCATGCGTGACCTGGCCGACCGCATGGGGTGCGAGCCGTCGAACGCCACGTTCGTCGTCGACCGGCTGGAGGAGCAGGGCATCGTCGAACGGCGCCCTCACCCGAGCGACCGCCGGGCCAAACAGCTCGTACTGACCGCCGAAGGCATCGCCCTGCGTGGACGCCTGCTGGAGCTGCTCAGCGAGGATTCCCCGTTGGCCAAGTTCACGCCGCAGGAGCAGGCCGCCCTGAACGATCTGATCCTCCGGGCGCTGCAGTAAACGCTCTGATCAGTTCACTCGAGTCCGCGGCAAGTCAGCACTCCGTCTTGGCGGATGGGAGGGTGCGGTCGGTGAAGTAGCGGTTGATGCTGTCGCGGGCGCAGGCATTGAACCCGTACAGCGTGTGGCCTGGCCCGTCGTGGCGGATGGTGGCGCTGCCCGGCACCTGGGACAGGACACGTTCTACCGCGTCCGACTCGCCCCATGCGCCTGCTCCCAGCATCGGCGGCAGGCCCTTGGGGAGAGGGGCGGGTGGGTTGGTGACGGGCTGGGGCCAGCCGATGCAGCCCAGAGTGGCCGAGGCCATCGTGTTGGCGGTGCCGGTGTTGGGGGCCAGGCGGAGCAGGCGTTTCGTGGTGGCGGACATTTCGGCGCGGTTGGCGAAGCGTGGCCAGTCGGTGCATTCCGTGACACCCGTGGCCTGGTCGGGGTAGCGGGCACCCCGCTCCGGCACGAAGTCGGAGGCGTCACCCTTGGCGGCCTTGCGGATCGCCTGGGCCAGCTTGGGCCAGGCCGTGGCGCCCTGGCGGGCCAGCGCCAGGGCGAAGCTCTGCAGGTCGCGGGCCTTGTAGGCGACATTGGCGGTCTTGGTGGGGATGGGCGTGCGATCGGCTCGGGCGATCAGCGTGCGCCAGAGCCCGGGCACGTCCGCGCAGTCGTTAGTGGCGCACCAGGTGAAGAAGCGCCGCAGGAACTGCTCGTTGGACTTGGCCATCTCCTCCAGCTCGTGCCCCCAGTCGGCGGCGCTGTGGTTCCAGGTGCCGTCAAGGACCATCGTGCGGACCCGGCTGGGGAAGAGACGGGCGTACGCCTGGCCGTAGAAGCCCGCGTAGGAGGCGCCGTAGTAGTTGAGACGCTCCTCACCCAGGGCCTTTCTGATCGCCTCCATGTCTCTGGCCTGGTCCGCCGAGCTCATGTTGGCGAACAGCTCGCGGTCCTTGAGGCGACAGGCCTCGGCGTAGCCGCGGTTGGTGTCGGACAGGCGGCCGAAGTCGGCGTCGTCTCGGGGGGCGTCAGGGATGGGGATGCGGGTCCACGCGCACGGCAGGCCCGTGCTGAGGCCGCTGAACTGCTCGCCGTAGCCGCGGGTGTCCCACGTGACGATGTCCATGCGTTCGCGGAGCTTGGCCCACCAGCCGGGGCTGGACTGGGTGATCGCGATGCCGGGGCCGCCCGGGCCGCCGTAGGCCACCAGGACCGAGCCTTCCGACTTGCCGGTGGCCTTCAGTCGGCCCAGCTTGAGGGTGATCTTGCGGCCGTCGGGTTTCTGCCAGTCGACCGGGACCTGGAGGTCGGTGCACTCCATGCCGATCTTGTCGTTGGGACAGGCCTGCCACTCTTGCGGTCCGCCGGCGGCCGCCGTGGTCGCCAGGGCGTGCGGGCCCGTCCCGAGCAGGGCCCCGAGCGTCAGGGTGATGGTGAGGGGCTTGAGCATGGCGTTCACGATGCCGGAGCGGGAGCCGGGATCGCGTCGGACCAGGGTTTGGTTTTCGGAGGTGCGCAGTCAGACCTGGGGTTGTCAGACCGCTTCTGCGGAGCTGAGGTTGTGTCAGACCGCTTCTGGGGAGCTGGGGTTGTGTCAGACCGCTTCTGGGGAGCTGGGGTTGTGTCAGACCGCCTCTGCAGACCTGGGGTTGTGTCAGACCGCCTCTGCAGACCTGGGGGTTGTCGGGCCGCCTCGGCCTGCCCCGCACGCGCGGGAAGGTGAACCGGCGGGCCGAATGGGTCTTGCGATGGTGAGATGGCGTTGTCAACATCAACAGCGTGAGCAAATGGCAGTGGGCCTGGGAAGGCGTCCTCGGGTTAGTCACGGTGCTGGGCGTGGTGATGGTCCTGCTGACCGCACCTGACGGGCACCTGCTGAACATCCTTGCGCTGTCGGCGCCGTCCGGCCTGGTCGCCGTGGGGCTGTCCCTGTCACTGCGCACCGGCACGCCCAATCTCGCCGTGGGATCCGTGTCCGCGCTGTCCGGTGCTCTCATCGCCTCCCTCGTGACCGTCACCCGGCTGCCGTTGATCGTCGGACTGCTGCTCGTGCTCCTGCTCGCCGGGATCGCAGGACTGGTCATGGGGCGTTCACGGTGCTGCTGTCGGCGCCGTCCTGGGCGGTCACGGTCGCCGCGGCAGCGGTGTGCGACGCGCTGCTGTTCGCCGTCACCCAGGGTAGGACGGTCATCCTGGCCGACCCGCTGGTGGTTCCGCCCGTGGTGGGGTTCGTGGCATTCGCCGTCGTTTCGGTGGCGGGCGGACTGGTGTGGAAGTGGCGAGATCTTCGCCAGTGGCTGAGCAAGGAGTGGGTGGGCCCGCTGGCCGGGCTGGCCGGATCATGCGTGCTCGCCGCTTTGGGCGGGTTTCTGTTGCTGCTGCGACTGGGGGCGGCACAGCCGGGCTCTCAGGGGTTGTCGGCCGTCGTGTTCGCACTCGCCGCCGTCGTCCTGGCGGGCACGAGTCTGAGCGGCGAGCGCGGCTCACCGGCGCCCACCGGCGTGCCCGGCGCCATCGGACCCCGCGAGCGTGGTGCCGATGGGCTCGGCGCCATCGCGTACGGTGACCGTGGCGCCATCGGCGGCACGGTGTTCGCCGTGGTCATCCTGGGCATCATTCAGGGTCAGCTCGCCCTGCTGGGTGCCCCGTTCAACCTCACCATGATCGTCATGGGCGGCGTCGTGATCTCCGGCCTGACCGTGTCCCGGGCACTCGACGCCCTGCGGACATAGCTCAGCCCAGCGACTTCTTCAAGAAGTCCACCTGCAGCAGCAGCAGGTTCTCCGCCACGACCTCCTGCGGCGTCATGTGCGTCACCCCGGACAGCGGGAGCACGCTGTGCTGCCGGCCGGCCGCCAGCAGGGCGGACGACAGGCGCAGCGTATGGGCGGCCACCACGTTGTCGTCGGCCAGGCCGTGGATCAGCAGCAGCGGGCGTTCGAGCTTGCCGGCGTCCGCGAACAGCGAGGACTTCTCGTACACCTCGGGTTGCTCGTCCGGATGGCCCAGGTATCGCTCGGTGTAGCACGTGTCGTACAGCCGCCAGTCCGTCACCGGCGCCCCCGCCACCGCCGCGTGAAACACGTCGGGCCGCCGCAGCACCGCCAGCGCGGCCAGGAACCCGCCGAACGACCAGCCGCGAATGGCCACCCTCGTCAGGTCGAGGTCGTCGGGGTACTGCTCGGCCACGCCCTGCAGGGCGTCGATCTGGTCCTCGAGCGCGGGGGTCGCCAGGTCGTTGAGCACGGTCCGCTCGAACTCGGGACCCCGTCCAGGAGTGCCGCGCCCGTCGGCCACGATGACGGCGAACCCCTGCTCGGCGAACCACTGGCTCTCCAGGAACGCGCCGCGCCGGTTGAGGACGCGCTGCGCGTGCGGACCGCCGTACGGATCCATCAGGACCGGCAGCTTCCGCGAGCCCTGCTCGTGCCACGAGGGCAGCAGCACGGCGGTGGCCAGCTCGCGACGGCCGGAACGGCCGAGCGAGACCCGCAGGTCGAGGCCGGGACGCTCGGCGAACGACGGGATCGGCACCGCCATGCCGTCACGCCGCACCACCGTGGTCGACACACCCTCGGCATCGAGGCTCTGCTCGCTCAGCACGCCCACGCCGCCCGCCATCCGCCCCGAGAACACCCCGGAACGGGTCGAGACCGGCAGCAGCGAATGCCCGTCCCAGGTCCACAGATGGATCTCGGTCGGATCGCCGCTCGCGCTGAACAGCACGCTGTCGTGATCGACGTCGAGCACCGCCCGCACCTGCAGCGTGGGCGGCGTGACCGCGCGGTCGCCCACGAACAGCCGGTTGCCGCCCTCGGAGCTCGCCACCCACACCAGCGAACCGTCGTCGAGGTGCGCGGGCGCGCCGGTGACGACGTCGACCCAGGCGGAATCGGTGTCCTCGCGGACCAGCGTGGACGCGCCGGTCGCCGGATCGACCGCGAACAGCCGCATCGTGCGCTGGTCGCGGGTCATGGTCACGATCGACAGCGCGTGGGGGTCCCAGGCCGCCGTCGTGAGGTATTCCTCCTCGTACGGCACCGCGACCCGCGACCCGTCGAGCCCCAGCACGAACAGCTCGGTGGCGGCGTTGGGCGTGCCGGCGGCCGGATAGCGCTGCGCCGTGGCCGGTCGGTCGGGGTTGGCCGGGTCGGCGATGTGCCAGACCCGGACCGGGGCCTCGTCGGCGCGTTCGACCAGCAGCGCGTCGCTCGACGGCGCCCACCAGTAGCCGCGCATCCTGTCCATCTCCTCGGCGGCGATGAACTCGGCCAGCCCGTACGTCACCGTCTCCGACTCCGGCGTGGCCAGGGCGCGGTCCTCGCCCGTGACGAGGTCCTGGACGTGCAGGGCCCCGTCCGTGACGTATGCGACATGTCGCCCGTCAGGCGACAGGCGGGGGTCGATGACCGCGCCCGGGGTGTCCAGCCGCCGTGCCTGGCCGCTCGCCAGCTCGACGACGTAGAGACCGCCGGACAGGGCGAAGCAGGCCCGCGTCACGTTCTTGTCGGTGGCGTACGCGACCACGCCCCCCGCCGCCTCCCGGCTGCGCTCGCGCCTGGCCCGCTCCTCGGGCGGCAGATCCTCCTCGTCGCCGTGGAGCGCCCGCGGGTCCACCACCAGACGCTCGACGTGGGTGTCGGTGTCGAGCTCCCACAGGCAGGTCACCGGATCGGTGCCCGATTGCGTGCGCAGGAAGACCACCCGGCCGCCGTCGGGGGAGATCGTGAAGCCCCTGGGCACCCCGAGGGTGAACCGGCGGGTCCTGGCAGACAGGCGCGGGAAGCTCTCGCTCATGGCCCCAATCCTGCCATCGGGAAGTCACTGCTTCACGCGGGTCGGCCATGAGCGGAACGCCGCGCCAGTTGCGGCCGGGCGCCGTTCCGGGGGCGTTGCTTATGACGTGCCCTTCGGCCGTCGCCACCACAGCGGGGCACGGGGGTAGCCGCCGTCCTCCAGGTTGGCCAGCCGCTCGAAGACGTTGTACGAAGCCTGGTTGCCGCAGACGAGCACCGATACGAGCATCGACAGCAGGTAGAGGGGGAGCATGGGGAGACCGACGCACCAGGCCCACTGGGTGGCGTGGCGGTCCTCGTGGAGGATGAGGCGGTCGTCCAGCGCGTTCCGCTTCGTCACGACGACGTTGCCCACGGTGAACGCTCCCGCGATGGGGAAGCGGTAGCGGTAGCCGAAAGCCAGGATGAGCCCATTGGGGCCAGATTGCCTGGTCGCGCCACCGATGAATGAGACCAGCAAACCGAGCGGAGTGGCGAGATTGATGTAGTTCGCCGCACGGCGGAACCGGAAGCGCGTCTCCATGCGTCTCAACCTTGACCAATCTTGACAAGTCGGAATAATGGCCCCCGTCCTGAAATCTCCTACAAGAGCAGGATTATGAGATTCTCCATCCTGGGCGCGCTGCTCGGCACCGTCGCACTGGCAGGAGCCGGCGGAATCGCGATTACCCAGACGTCAGCGTCCGATCCCCTACGATCCACTGACAACCGACTAGGCGCTCTAGGCGCGGGGGTGGCGTTAACCACCGTCCCGACCCCGAGTGCGACCCCAACGGAGACCCCCACAGCCGGGGATTACACCGCCACGACGAAGGTCGTCAAGAGCCGAGGCGTTTCCTATCTGAATGTATCCATCACGGATGCGGAAGCCGCCCTCTTCTCGGTCAAGCAGAAAGTGTGCAAGGGCAGGTCGTGCAAGACGGCCAGCGTCGACATCCCGGTCACCGAGGGCTCGGGAGAGTCCAGGAAGAGACTCGGCTGGGGCACGTACAAGAAACGCGGCAAGCCGGCCATCAGCGTGACGCCCCTTCCGACGGTCACGGTCACCGAGCCTGGCCCGACGGTCACGGTCACCGAACCCGGCCCGACGGTCACGGAGACAGTGACGTTCACCTGTCAGCCGAGTACCGAGCCGACGCAAACCCTCACGCCGACGGATGTCCCGACTGACACGGCGACGCCGACCACCACGGACTCCGCGCCTGCCACGACGAGCCCGCCGGTGACCGACACCCCGGCGCCGACTCCGACTGACACCGCGACTCCGACTGACACAGCGACCGAAACTCCCACGGAAACGCCGACCGAAACTCCGACCGAAACGCCGACTGAGACTCCGACCACGACACCGACCGACGTTCCCACCGACACTGCGACGCCGACGGTGAGCTCCACGGAGATCCCCACCTGTGCGCCGCCGGTGGAGGAGTCACCGACGGAGATCCCCACGGAGACTCCGACGAACACGGCGACGCCGAGCGACACCAGCGTCCCGTCTGAGACCCCGACGACCACGCCGTCGGAATCGGCCAGCACTCCCACCCAGTAACGTCACGGGATTGCGACCAACGAGCGGGCCAGGCCAAGCGCCTGGCCCGACTCATGTCCGGACCGCACCCATTTGTACGGCCGCTTGGTCGGCCCGCCCCATGCACTGGCCGCACGCATCCGTACGACCGCCCGGCCCGGCACCTGCCCGGACCGCGCCCATCCGTACGACCACTTGACCCGGCACGAGACTTACGCGCAGACCAGGCCCATCCGCACCGGGCGGCCTAGAGGGATTTGTACCGCCCGTCGTGATACAGCAGTGGCGCCCCGTCCGAGGGCGTGTCCAGCGCCATCACCCCGCCCACCACGATCGAGTGATCCCCTCCATCGTGTACGGCCGTCGTTGTGCACTCGATGGTGGCGATGGCCCCGTCGAACAACGCGACCCCCGACTCCCCCCGATGATGCGACCACCGCGCGAGCTGCCCGTTCAGCGGCCTTCCCCGGTGGGCGAAGAAGCGCGAGGCGTCCTCCATGGACGCGGGCAGCACGGACACCCCCCACACCCCCGCCTCCATCACCGCGTCGTGAAAGCGGGCCACCTTCTCCGCGCAGAACAGCACAAGGAGCGGGTCGAGGGAGACGGAGGTGAACGAATTAACCGTCATCGCATGATCGAGGTCGCCCACCCTGGTCGTGACGATCGCGACTCCGGTGGCGAAGCGGCCGACTACCTTGCGGTACGTTGCGGGGTCCGCGGGCCGCTCGATCGAATGCACAAACGCTACTTTATGCCTCTACATAGAGTTCTTCTGAGGGTACCCATGCAAGAGCCACGATCCACCCTTTGACGTGGGCGAAAGCAAATAGGCAGCCACAACGGCCACCAATCCTCCGTACAGGTACACATAACCGGGCGCGCCGTTCGCGATCACGAGGTCACCCGCGCCCAGCTTGAGCGCGAACGGCATCGTCACCAACAGCCATCCGAGCGCCGTCGCGAAGGTCCCGAGCCTGGCCCGCATCAGCTTGCCCGCCCCAAGGCAGACCGCCAGCAAGGCCAGCACCCACGCGATCGCGGAAAGGGGAAAGGCCCCCGCCTGCCACACCGGATGCGTGAAGCCGCCCACGACGCCCATGACGACACCGAGCACGAACAGCATGCCGTACGCCGCCCCACCCAGGGCCGACTCGGCCTGGCTGCGATGTTCCATGTCGCACGAGGTTAGTCGATGCCCGCGAAGAGATCGTTCTCGCGGTTGTGCGGCTCACCGAGCCCGCCCGCCTCGACGGGGGGACCGGGCACCGGAGGGCCGGGCACGCCGAAGGCCAGCGTGTAGTGCTCGACCCCCAGGACCTCCTGGCCGATGTTGTTGGACAGCGCGAACCACGGGTCGTCCACGCTGATCTGCGTGACGTGCGCCCGCATGGCCTCCATCTTGTTGCCGATCCACGGGCGGGCGTCGATCTCGGTGGTGATGTCGGCGTCGGCGGTGCCGAACGGCATGTCGTCCACCTCCTCGATGAGGAAGTCGACGTCGGCCTCGCGCAGCCCCTCCGCCGTGCGCAGCATGACGGATCGGGCAAGGGCCGTGTGGTAGAACTTGGCGATCTGCCACGGCTCGCCCTCGCCGAAGTCCGGGTTCGCGGCCAGCTCGAACGCTCTGCGCGAAACCCGATGGGCCTGGATGTGGTCGGGATGCCCGTAGAAGCCGTTTTCGTCGTACGTGACGAGCACCTGAGGCCGTACCTCTCGGATGACCTTGACCAGCTCCCCGGCCGCCTCGTCGAGGTCGGCGCGCCAGAACGCCTTCGGGTGGTCGTTGGACGCCACCGCCATCATCCCGGAGTCGCGCCAGCGCCCGGGCGCGCCCAGGAAGCGGTGGTCCTCGACGCCGAGCGCCTGGCAGGCGGCGGCGAGCTCACCGATCCGGTACGGCCCGAGCGCGTCGTCCTGGTCGGCGGCCAGATGGGCGAGGTCCTTGGGGATGATCTCGCCTTCCTCGCCGAGCGTGCAGGTCACTAGCGTGACGTGGGCGCCCTCGGCGACGTATTTGGCCATGGTCGCGCCGGTGCCGATCGACTCATCGTCCGGATGGGCGTGCACGAGGAGAAGGCGTCGATCAGTCACAAGGCAAGAGGGTAACAGTGACTCCTCCGCTCGCTTGGAGGGAGCGGCTTCTCGCCAGCCCGCAGCTTCGCCCAGGCCCGCCCTGCCCTTCAGTGTGCCCGGTCCTGGCGGTGCCTTCAGCGTGCCCAGGGCGAGGGCGGCGATGCCAAGGCCCGAGACGGCGGCGGCGCACAGGATGGACGCGGTGGACGGCGTGACGACGGTGATGCCCGCTAGGGCCAGCGCGGAGACGGCCACGGCCACGGTCACGTAGAGCCAGGTGGCCAGGCGTACCCAGCGGAGACGGGCGGCCTCAGGGAGCAAGGTGCGGGACAGGAGCCAGGACAGGGCCGGAAGGAGCAGGACGCCGTGCATGAACACGGCGTGGGCGGGCTTCAGCGTGGTGGCCACCGTGTACGCGAGCTGCTGGTTGCCCGTCACCACCTCGATGACCCCACGGGCGATCATGACGGCGCCGAAAGCCATGGCGGCGAGCAGGGTGGCGAAGCCCGCTCGTACGGCCAGGCGCGTGCTCGGCGGCACGTCAGGATTAGGGCGGAACGCGGCGATTATCATGGTGATCGCGATGGCGATGAGGACGCCGCCGCCTGCTGCCAGGGTCCTCGCGACGGTGGTGTCGAAGGCGGTCTCCATGTTGAAGTGCGATGGGACGCCCCGCCATGCCTGAACGGTGATCAGGGCCACCTCTAATGTGGACGCCCCCGCGAAGGCGCCCAGCAGCAGCGGGCGGGCGCGGAGCCGTACGAACTGGGAGACCCACGTCAGGGTCAGGACGCTCAGCCCGAACGACACGCCGAACGTGAACGGCTTGCGCCACGACACCGCGCCTTCCCACAGCCCGCCGTCCACGACGAAGACGCCCAGGTGAACGAGGCCCGCGAGCACCAGCAGGACTCCGATGAGATACCAGAGGCGATTCATGGCGCCATGGTGGCAGGAGGGTGAGGGCCGGCGCGTCGGCTCAGGGTTTGGATCGTGTCTACAACCCTGGTCGTACGGTCAGGGGCGTGCGGCGCCGGACCCACGTCGTCCGTCCCGGGCGACGGTCGGACCTGGATGGGGGCACGTTCGTACGTTCCGGAATGCCTCCGGGTCGTGCCGATTGTGCATTTCTAGGGGGTGCGTTCGGCTTCGGCAGGTTATGCGTACCGGGGTGATCGGATCGGGTCGGTTGTGCGTTCTGAGGTGCGTTCGGGCCCGGCCGGTCATGCGTTCTGGGCGCATTCAGGCCGGGCCGATTGCACGTTCCGGGATGTGTCCGGGCCCAGGGGCTCGGTCAGGGGGTCAGCTTGAGGGTGTGGACAGCCGCCTTCTTGACCGACTCAGGCTTCGAGTGCATCGGCAGCAGTTCGCCCCTCGCCCAGGCCGACGTCTGGTCCCAGTAGTTGTCGTGGAAGGCGTGCCCCGACGCGCCCGTCAGGTTGATCCACTGGGACTTGTCCAGGTCCGACAGATCGACGATCATGCGCATCGACGGCACGGCGGTGATCTCGTACCCCCTCTGAACGTTCCAACCTGTGGCGTTGACGGCGTCCTTGCTCCCCGCCACTGCCAGCGGTCCCCGGTTGAACATCGCCTCCACCGGCCCTATCCCCGATGTCCCGAGCGAGCCGTGGACCAGCTCCAACTGGTGCAGATCCCCCCAGCGCCAGGACTTGACCTCCGGTCCGAGCCGGTCGGACAGCTCCTGGTACGCCGAGGCCAGCGCCTGGCGGAGGATGTCGTCGCGAGTCTCCTTGCGGTTCTTCGTGGTCACGTCATCCCAGAAGGGGTCGTCCGGAAGGTCGAGCAGGCGCCCGACGACGTCATACCAGCGGTCCCCTCCGGCGGGTCTGGCACCCTCCGGCAGTTCGTCGTTGAACGTCAGCAGGAGCACCTGGCGCCATACGGCGTTGAAGTATGCGGCGGGGGTGGAGTCGAGACCCTGCGTGCGGTCCCACGTTTTCAGCAGTTGCCTGGCCTCGCCGCTCGGGCCCGCGAGATCGACCTGCATCAGGGCCGGGACCAGCGTGTCCGCGAAGCCGTTGTACGTGTCCTGCTGGATCGCCGACATGGTCGCCGCGTCGACCGGGCCCTTCTTGAAGGCTTCCTTGATGCGGCCGCGAATGCGCTGGGAGCGGTAGCCGTGCGCCCAGTCCTTGGTCAGCAGGGGTTTGTAGCGCTTCGGGTCGATGACGGCGTTGTTCGCCGTGACGATGAACCCGTCCGCCGGGTCCTCCACCGAAGGTAACTGGTCGTACGGGATGGGGGCCGTCTTCCAGTCGTACTCGCCCGTCCATCCCGGGACCGGCCAGGTGCCGTCGCCCATCTCCCGTACGGGGATGCGCCCCGGAGCCTGGTAGCCGATCTTGCCCGTGGTGTCGGCGTAAATCAGGTTCTGGGAGGGCACGTCGAACAGCGACGCCGCGGCCTTGAACTCCTCCCAGTCGCCCGCCTTGTTCAGTGCGAAGACGGCGTCGGCCGTCTTCCCCGGTGTCAGCGCCGTCCACTGCAGCGCCACCGCGTTGGCGTCGCCGCTGGGCCGGGCGTCGGCCATCACCTCGTTGATCAACGGGCCGTGCCGGGTGCTCTTGACGGTGATCGTGACCGGGGCGCCGCCCGCCACCTTGATCTGCTCCTGCCTGGTCTCCAGCTTCACCTGCTGGCCCTTGTACAGGTACGTGTCGCCCTGAACCTTCTCCAGGAACAGATCCGCCACGTCGGGCCCCAGGTTGGTGAAGCCCCACGCGATCTTGTCCGTGTGTCCGATGATCACGCCGGGAACGCCCGAGAAAGTGAACCCGGTCACGTCGTACGCGCACTCCTCTGTGATCTTCCTGCAGTGCAGCCCGGCCTGGTACCAGACGGAGGGCATCTGCGGAGACAGGTGCGGGTCGTTGGCCAGCAGCGGCTTGCCGCTCGCGGTGTACTCGCCGGAGATCACCCAGGAGTTGGATCCGATGCCCTCGCGTTCCTCGGCGCCCATCGTGCTCGGCACGGCGTCCAGGGTCCTGGCGGCCTGGGAAAGTGCTCGGGGGGCGCGGACCCGCGGCTCGGCGCGCTGGTTGAAGCGGCCCTGGTCGACGGTGCCCTGGGTGACGATCGGGGAGTGGCGGTCGTAGGGGTAGTCGGGGTAGAGCTGCTCGACCCGCTCCCTGGGCAGCTTGGTCAGCGCCAGCGCGCGGTCGATCTCGTCCTCCATGTTGGAGCGCAGGTCCCACGCCATGGCCTTCAACCAGGACACCGAGTCGGCCGCGGTCCACTTCTCCGGCTGGTACCCACCGTTCTGGATCTTCAGGATGGAGTATTCGAGGCTGCGGTCGGAGGCGTTCGGGTTGGCGCTCAGCCAGGCGTTCACGCCCTTCGCGTACGCGTTCAGGTAGTCCTGGGTCTGCTGGGACAGCTCGGGCAGCTCCTGCTCGGCGACCCTGCGCCAGCCCATGGTCCTGATGGCCTTGTCGTTGTCGACCGTGGCCTTGCCGAAGAGCTCCGAGAGGCGGCCTGAGGTCAGGTGGCGGCGGAAGTCCATCTCGAAGAAGCGGTCCTGGGCGTGGACGAATCCTTGTGCCATGAACAGGTCCGCGGCGGTGTCGGCGTAGATGTGCGGGATTCCTGATTTATCCCGATAAATCTCCACATTCCCTTGCAGGCCCGGCAGCCGCAGCGACCCGTCCACCTGCGGGAACGACCTCCGCACCGTGTAGACGAGGACTCCTGCCAGCACCAGGACCAGTGTGACAAGAACGGTCAACACCCGAGTGAACCACCGCAACGGTCGCGGCATCCACGCATAGGGCCTCACCGACACCTCCATCTCTGCCGAACTGGCACTAAGTCTGTCAGTCCGGGATCACTCCTCCGGACGACTTCACAACCCCCGCTGAAGGACTTTTGGCGCGCTGGTTACGGTCGAGAACGATCACCTCACCCATCGCACCCGTCTTGCGGCGCGGGGTGGGGGGGTGGGGTGGGGATGCGGGCCGGGACTGTTCGCGGGCGCCGGGTGGCTCGCGCTCCGGGCACGAGGAGGCGTGCTGGGGTGCGATGAGGGCTCGCCGGCCGGACGCTGTGGGCGTTGCGCCGGGCTGCGCCGTCCCGCGTCTCACCGACCCGGCGCAGGGCGTGCGTCGCCGGTGTGCCTCACAGCGAGGCGGGCGTCGCAGGGCGAGGCGTCCGTCGCTGTGTCGTCAAGCGGGCGGGTGTCAGGACCAGGTTTGGCCGTCGGGGGTGTCCGAGACGCGGACCCCCATCTCCGCCAGCAAGTCCCGCAGCCGGTCCGACTCACCCCAGTCGCCGGCCTCCCGCGCCCGGCCGCGCGCCTCCAGCAGCTCGCCGGCCCTCGGAGGTAGCACCCGCGCCTTGCCGATCTCCGTGGAAAGGTCCAGCCCCAGCACCTGGTCCACATGCAGGAACGTCTCGAACTTGGCGCCGGGCGCCACCGACGCGTCACGCTCAAGCTCCCGGAGGATCCGCAGGGCCGACGGCGTGTCCAGGTCGTCGTCGAAGGCCGACTCGACCCGCCGCACGTACTCGGCGGCCATCGGCGCGCTGGGCGACTCCGACCAGTCGGCGACCCGCGCCCGCCACCTCCGCACCGTACGGTCCGCGGCCCGCAACGTGTCCCACGTCAGGTTCATCTGCTGCCGGTACCGATGTTCGATGAACGCCATCCGCACCGCGAGCGGGTCGAGACCGGCCGAGACCACATCCGACAGCAGCACCACGTTCCCCGTGGACTTCGCCATCTTGCGCCCGTCGAACAGCAGGTGCTCCCCGTGCACCCAGTGCTGGACGACCTCGTGCCCGGCCGCCGAGTTGGACTGGGCGCGTTCGTCCTCATGGTGCGGGAAACGCAGGTCGATCCCGCCGACGTGGACGTCGAAACGCGAGCCGAGAAAATGCAGGGACATGGCCGAGCACTCGACGTGCCATCCGGGAAAGCCGCGACCCCATGGCGAGTCCCACGTCAGTTCCCCGGAGAACGGCTTCCACAGCGCCCAGTCGGCGTGGAAACGCTTGCGGGGGTCCACGGCGTCGATGCGGTGGGCGGGCTTAAGTGAATCCAGGCGATTTCCGGAAATATCGCCGTAAGTCGGGAAAGTTCGTACGTCGAAGAACACCGACCCGTCCGGCACCACGTACGCGTGCCCCCGCTCGATCAGCTTGGCGATCAGCTCGAGCATCAGGTCGACGGTCTCGGTCGCCCGCGGCATGTGCTCCGGCGGGCGGATGTTGAGCGCCGCGGTGTCGTCCCTGAAGGCGTCCTCGTAGAAACGGGCCAGCTCGCGCACCGAGCGCTCCTCGGCCCGCGCCTGCTCCAGGACCTTGTCGGCGCCCGAGTCGGTCAGGTGGCCGACGTCGGTGATGTTCTGGCAGGCCAGCACGCGTACCCGCCGCCGCTCGAGGACCCGCCTGATCAGGTCGGACAGCAGGTACGTACGGAGGTTGCCCACGTGCGCGTGGCGGTAGACCGTCGGACCGCACGTGTACATGCGCAACGCCCGCCCCGCGGCGATCTCCTCGACCTGCCTGGCGCGAGTGTCGTAGATCCGGAGCATCCTCCGAGCTTAACCGCCCAGGAAGAGCTGGACCGCCGACGAAGAGCTGACCTGTCCAGGCAGAAGAGCTCAACTGCCCAGGAAGCCGAGGATGTCCCGGTCGCCGCGCTCGCGCAGCCTGCTGAGCACCTCCTCGCGCGTCGCCGTGTCGGGCATCCCGATCCTCGCCCCGATCAGCCGCAGCCCCTCCATCTCCGAGCTGATGGGAGCGGTGTAGCCGATGAGGTAGAGAGCCCGGTTCACCGGCGGCATCCCGACCGGCGCGGCAGGCAGGTAGCGGGTCAGCAACTCGCCGCCGTCCGACACGGTCATGAACACGTGGTCGCCGTCGCTCGCCTTGAAGTCGGCCAGCACGTTGCGGATCGACCCCATGGTCGGCTGGTTGTGCCAGCTGATCACCACGTCGCCGGACGGTGTCGAGGCGGTGAGCTGCCCGCCGGGCGCCATCCCCAGGTACGCCGCGAAGCCGGTGGGCAGCGGCGAACCGGACCCGCGCAGGTGTTCGGCGTTGACGTCCACCCGGTGCCACCAGCGGCCGTCGCGGGAGCGGAAGCTGCGCCGCGTCTCCGACACGTCCTTACGCGGCTGGTACGGCTCCGCCTCCCCGCCCGGCGAAGTGCCCGCCACCCTGATCCAGCCCCGCTGGGTGCGCTCGAACCCGGGACCGCCCGAGTACGCCCGCACCGAGCTCTCGCTGACGTCGTACTTCGAGGTCAGGTTCGTCACGATCGTGCTCACCGAGGCCTCGCCGCCGGCCCGCTCGATCTCCCTGACGATCATCTCCCTGATCCCCAGGTACTCGTCGCCGCCCCACCGCGTCAGGCCGTACTTGTTCCTGTCGACCCGGCGGAAGCGCTCGTCGGCGGTGAGCTGGTTGCGGATGCCGACCAGGCTGTAGTCCTCGCCGATGCGCTCCTGGATCTCCTCGGGAGACAGCGGCGTGCCCGCCACCGCCAGCACCGCCTCGGCCTTCTCGTTGATGCTGCGCGGCCACGGCACCACGTGCTGGCCGAGCACGCGCAGCTGCGGCACGGCCAGGATCCACCGCTCGGCCACGTCCTCGCGCACGCCGAGCTGGGCGACCATGGCCACCGCCTCGCCGAGCGGCCGCGGCCCGTCGGCGAACAGCTGCCGCGTCTTCTCCCTCAGCTCGTCCGCGCCGCCCGCCACGAGCCATCCGTCGGCCTGCTCGTAGCCGGTCAGCAGCGTACGCACGAACCGCCACGCCGGGATCCCCAGAGAGCGCAGCTCGGCACGGTGCCACGGCACGGCGACCTGGAGATCGTCGGCCGGGACCGCGGACCCGAGCCGCCCGCGCAGCCAGGTGACGTGTGCCATCAGGGCGGCGGCCTCCGGCTTGTTGAGCCAGGCGTCCACGTGATCGCGCAGGTCGCGCTCGATCTGCCTGATTCGCTCCCGCGTCACCGAGAAGCGCTGCGCCAGTTCGTCGAGAGTGGCCCGCTGCGCCGCGTAGAGCCGGTCGCGGGCGATGGCCCGCTGCCGGTCGTCAAGCGCGCCGAAGAGGTCGTCGATCAACTCGGGCAGCGGCCTGTCCGGCCTGGACGGCGCGGGCACCGCCTCGGGCGCGGGCTCGAGCAGCCGCTCGAACACGCCGGTGAAGAGCTTCTGCACGACGTCCTTGCCGAGCATCTCCGGCGTCCGCTCGGACTCGGCGGGGTCGGAGAAGCGCAGCAACGGAAGGACGTCGCCGATCATCAGATGACCCCAGCAGGCCACGGCGAGGTCGGCCAGGTGGCCGGCCACGGTCTGCGTCCCGACGATGGCGCACGCGCGATCGAGAGGGATCGCCTGCCACCAGGCCTCGGGCAGCTGTGGCTCCTCCACGATCGGCGCGATTTGACCAGGGGGGGTCCATCGCAGGGGTGGCGCGAGGTCGCTCAGGCTGAGGTTCATTGAGGTCCAACCGGCAATGGGAAGATATATCCGCAGTTCAGACTATGTGATTAGAGTGACAAAAACGGGCTGCCTCTTCCGGAATGGGAGATATAGAGCATCGCCCGCGCACGCGTGCAGGCGACGAATAGTATGCTCCGTTCACGCTGCAGGGCACGAGCCCGCGCGTCAGGCTCTTCCGGCGGCGGCTCGGGCACCACGCCCTCCGCCACGCCGATGAGCGCCACCCGCTCGAACTCCAGCCCCTTGAGATGCTGGAACGTCGACGCCTGCACGTCCAGTCCGCCCAGCACCTGCCTGGCCTGCCGGACCAGCCGCGAGTTGCGTGCGCCCACGGCGATCTCACTCGGCGGCACGCCGTCCGCCAGCCACGACTCGACCGTGCTGCGCAGCCCGGCCAGCTCCGACTCCGGCGTGTCGTACGCCCTGAGGATCGGGCGCTCGCCGTAGCGCGTCGCGCGCAAGCCGTACATATCGGTCATGCCCTTGACCAGGCCGCTGGCCGGGCCGCCGCGCATCCGCATCGCGAACGACAGCAGTTCCTGGGGCATCCGGTAGGAGAGCCTGAGCGTGTGCTGCACGGCGGGGATGCCCACCGCGCCGAGCGTCACCCGCGTGTCGGTGACCCGCTGGTGCGGATCGCCGACCATGAACAGGTCATCGGGCGCCCGCGGCACAGCCGCGCGCAGCAGCCGCCACTGCGCCGGGCTGACGTCCTGCGCCTCGTCCACGACGATGTGACGGTACGGCTTGCGCCCGGGATCCACGTCGTCGAGCAGATCGCCCGTCGCCAGGGAGAGCAGCCTGAGCGCTTCGTCCGTCAGCTGGGCCAGCGTGCGCGCCCCGGGGCCGACGAGCGCCGGGCGACGGCCCTCCGCGTCGGCCACGATGCGCAGGGCCAGGCGTTCGGCGTTGTCCACTTCGATCCGCTTGCGGATGACCTCGTCCTCGATCAGCAGGTCCAGCTTCGCCGACAGGTCCTCGGCCAGCCCCTGAGTGAACGTCACCAGCAGCACAGGGCCCGACCCGTGCGCGGCCAGCCGGGCGGCCCGCTGCAGGGCGACGACCGTCTTGCCGGTGCCCGCCCCGCCCACGACCAGCACCGGGTGCTCGTACCGGCCGGCCCTGGCCAGCCGGTGCTGCGGCGGCTGCAGGAACGTGCACCATTCGGGGGCGTCGAGCGCCCGGTCCAGCTCCACCTTGTCGGTGACGAACACCGCCCTGTCGGGGCTGCGCCGCAGTGCCGCGTGCAGGTCCTCGGGGTCGATCGGGCCGGGCTCCTCGTCGGTCGCGCGCCAGGCGTCGAGCTCACGCCACGCCTCGGAGAGCGTGCCGCCCCTGGCGAGCACGGCGAGCGGGCCGTGCTGGGTGGGCGGGAGGAGCGGTTCGAGCGCGGCCACGTCGGCCTCGGTCGTGATCAGCCGGAACAGCGGCAGCGCGTGCCCGTCCAGGCCGAGTCCCAGCAGGTCGCCGTCGCAGATCGGGTCGAACAGCCCGGGGGACCTGGCCGACCTGCGTAACGCCGGCTCGACGCGTTCGAGTGCCTCGGCGTCCCACTCCTCGACGACGCCGATCACCGGGTTGACGCCGTACCTGTGGCGGCGCGCGTACGACCAGGCGTCGGGGTCGGGCAGCACCGTACGCAGCCAGTACACGTCCCGCTGCCGCACCACCACCCCGCGGTGCCCCCCGGCGAGCCGCAGGGTCGCGACCCGCGGGTCCTGGCCGCCCCTGACCCGCTCGGGGTGCGGGGCGCCGGCCACGTTCAGCAGGAACCGGCGCAGCGCGACCACGGCGTCCCTGCGCACCGGCTGGGCCAGTGCGCTGAGCTCCCTGAGAAACTCAGGGCCGATCGCGAGCCGCGGCACCGGCTCAGTCCAGGAGTTCGAGCAGATCGCGGTCCCCGCGTTCGCGGAGCCTGGCGAGCAGGTCGGGGAGTGCGACCGGTCCGGTCATGCCGATCCTCGTGGCGATCACCCTGGCCGCCTGATCTCGGGTGCCTCCCGGAGCCGTGTAGCCGACCAGGCGTAGCGCCTTGGTGATCTTCTCGGCGCCCTGCGCGGCGACCGGGAGGTGCCTGGCCCTGAGCACGCCCTCGTCCGACAGCGTCAGGAACAGGTGGCCGCCCTCGCGCGCGCCCACGTCCACCAGGAGGCGTTCGATGGACTCGAGCACCGGTCTGCCGTGCCACGCCATGGTCAGCTCGCCGGCTGCGCTCTTGACCGTCCTGCTCTCGCCGGGCGAGAGGCCCAGGTACGACGCGAACCCCGTCGGCAGCGCGCACTCGCCCCCGGCCAGTTGCTCGGCGGTCACGTCGATGCGCAGCCACCACCGGCCGTCGGGCTGCCTGAAGCAGCGCCTGGTCTGGGAGACGTCCTTGAGCGGCTGGTGCGGCTCGTGCTCGCCCGAGTCGCCGTTGGCCTCCTCCGGCGCGGGGGCGGCCGGGGCGAACGCCTGGAACTGCGGCGGGCCCGGGGGCGGGGACTCCGTCTGGACCTGGCCGAACGCCGACTGCGGCTGGAGCTGGGGCTGCGGCTCGCGCTGGGGCGCGAGCGTGGCCAGCACGAACTGCCAGGCGGGGACCTCCAGGGCGCGGATCTCCACGTTGTGCCAGTCGGCCGCGCCGATGAGCTGCTCCTTGCGGACGGCCGGGCCCAGGGTCCTGCGCAGCTCGTCCAGATGCGCCCGGTACGGGGCCGCCTCTTCGCTCGCCAGCCAGTGGTCGAGGCGGGTGCGGAACTCGTCCTCGGTCGCGGAGATCTCGGCCGGAGGGACGGCGAAGAGCTTGGCCAGCTGGTCCACGGCGGAGGGCTCGTCGGTGAAGACCCGGTTCTGCGCGACGGCCCAGCTCTTGTCGTCGAGCCCGGCGAACGAGGCCTCGATGAGCTCCGGCAACCCCGGCTCCTGCGCGACCGGCTCCTGCGCCGGGGCCGGCTCCGGCACCGAGGCGAGCTCTTGGGCTGCGGCGGGGTCCTGGGCTGCGGCGGGGTCCTGCGCTGGCGCGGGCTCTTGGGCTTCTGCGGGGTCCTGGGCTGAGGCGGGCTCTTGGGCTGCGGCGGGCTCCGGCTCCGGAGCCATCGCCTGGGCGGGCTCCGGCTGGGGGGCCGGTGCCTCGGAGGGCTCCGCTTCCTCGGCCGCGCTCTCGGCCTCCAGGGCCGACGCCTCCTCGGCCGCCGGCTCGGGGGCGGGCTCCTCGGCGGCGTCGAGCACGGGCTCGCGTCCTTCGTCGGAGACCGGCTCGGCGTCGGCGTCCAGCACCGACTCGGCAACCGCCGGCTCGCCTTCGTGATGTGCGGCGGCCTCTTCGCGATGTGCGGCGGCCTCGTGCGGCTCGGCGGCCACGGGCTCGCCCTCGCCGGTCTCAGACGCGCCCTCGTGGGACGCCGCGCCCTCATCGTGCACGGGCCGCTCCGCCTCGACGGCGTGCTCGACCCTGTCGGGCTCCGGGGCCGCGGCGGGCTCCGGGGCCGCGTCCGCGTGCCGGGGCTCGGCGGGCTCTGGGCTGTCGGCGGCGTGCTGTGCCGCCTTTTCGGCCGCGCTCGCCACGGGCTCGGGGTCGTCGATGACGGAACCGGCGGGGGAGAAGTGGGCGGCGGGTTCGGGGTCGTCGATGACCGACCCTGCGGCGGCAAACCGGACCACGGGGTCGGGCTCCTCCACCGGCTCAGGCGCGGACTCGGCCGCGACCGGCTCAGGGGCCGCCTCGTGGGCCGCGATCGGCTCAGGTGCCGCCTCCTGGGCCACGGCCGCGGGCTCCGCCTCGTCGGCGCTCTGCTCGCGCTCTTCGGCGGCGTGCGACGGCTTCACGGCCGTACGCGGCTCGGCGGCGTGCGCGGGCTCGTGCGTGCCGGTGTGCGACGCCTGGGCCGTGGGCTCGGCCACCTGCGGGTGCGCGAGACGTCCCAGGACCGCCGAGAACAGCGTGTTCAGCACCGGCCGCGCCTGGATGAACGGCTGGTCCACCAGCTCCCTGCCGGTCAGCGTCAGCAGCCCGGCCCACGATCCGGCCCGATCGAGGGCGATCGCGACGGCGGGCTCGTCGGCCTCGTCAGGGTCGAGCACGTACAGCGCAGGCAGTACGTCGCCCACCGCGGCAGCGGGCCAGTGCTCCAGGGCGATCTCCGTCAGCAGCTCGCCCAACGCCTCGGGGCCGATCGCCGTGAGGACGTGCGGCATGGGCAGGCTGCGCCACCACGCGTCCGGCAGATCCGGCTGCCCCGTGAGCAGCGTGATCGTCGAGGCGTCGCTCCACCTCAACGGTGGTACGAGGTCGCTCAGGCAGAAGTTCATCCCGTTCCGTTCACCAGCCCCTCACGCCGCCGCAGCGGTGCAGCCATAATCTCGCCGCCTCGGAAAAGACCATAGTCCGGCAAAACAGCCCTACGCATCATGTACAACGCATCAACGCCGAACAGCGGCAAAGCGCAGGCGCACGTAGTCGGCCATCCAGCCAGTCTCCCTGCGGAGCGCGGGCGCGGCCAACTCGTTCACGCGATGGAGCAGGGGCTCCACGATCTCCGGCGGGAGCCCTTCGAGCACCGACGCGGCGAACATCCGCACCCAGTCGGCGGCCCCTCCGGGGCACTCGTCGAGCGGGGTCGGCCGGTCGAAGTATTCCAGCAACCGCACCACGAACCCCTCCTGCTCGAGGCGCCGGGCGTACTCGGCGGGGGTGGGGAAGTACCAGGGCAGGTCTGGTTCGCGCAGGCCGTACTCGCGCCAGGCCGTCAGCATCGCGGCGGTCAGCTCGGCGCAGTTGCCCGCCCCGCCCAGCTCGGCGACGAAGCGCCCGCCGGGCGTCAGCGCCTCGCGCACGCTGGCGATCACCGCGCTGGGGTCGCGGCTCATCCAGTGCAGCGCCGCGTTCGAGAAGACCGCGTCGTACGGGTCCACCACGGTGAAGTCGTGCCCGTCGCCGACGGCGAACGTGATCCCCGGATACTGCGCGATGGCCTTCTCGATCATCGCGCGCGAGCCGTCGATGCCCAGCACGTCCGCGCCCCTGAAGGCGATCTGCGCGGTGAGCACGCCCGTGCCGCAGCCGAGGTCGAGCACGCGCTCTCCGGGCCGCGGATCCAGCAGATCGACCAGCGGCGCGCCCTGCGTCGAGACGTAGCCGAAGCTGCTGTCGTAGGCGCGACTGTTCCACCGCTCCAAGCTCGGTGTGTCATATCGCAAGACGATCAGCTCACATTCGATCAGACAACGGGCCCCCTGGCCGTGCTGTCTGCTCACTTTAGAGCCTGAACGTCCCTACGACATATCAAGTCACATCGGACTCATCCGACACTCTTCGTCCATTCCTGCTTGAGATACGCCTTCGCCGCGTCTGCCTGCGGAATCGTCATGAGCACCGGACGCCCTGGCGCCTTGGGAAGTTTCGCGGCCTGCTCCGAGTCGAGCGTGCCCTTCATGAGCATCGCCTCCCCGCGCGCGGGGCGGGCGAAGCCCTTCTGGAGCAGGTTCTGGCCCTCGTCCGAGAACACGAACTCCTGCCAGAGTCGGGCCGCGGCCGGGTGCGGGGCCGCCTTGTTGATGGCCTGCATGTGGTAGTCGCCGAGCGGCGCGTCCCGCGGGATCGTCACCTGCCAGGCGTCGGGGTGGGCGGCGCTGCGGGCCGCGTTGAGGTGGTCCCAGGCGACGACCACGTTGGCCTTGGTCAGATCGGTGAGCCGCCCCGCCTGCTTGAGCTTGGCGAACAGCGCCACCCCCTGCTCCGGCCGCGGCGCCCCTGCCTGCATGGAGGCGGCCATCACGCCGTCGAACGCCCCCTCCGAGCGCAGCGGGTCACCGTCGAGCGCGACCCGGTACTCGGGCTTGAGCAGGTCGGCGAAGGAGGCGGGGGGCTTGACCGCGCGCGGGTCGTACCCGATGGACATGTAGCCGCCGTAGGCGGCGTACCAGGCGCCGGAGGGATCCTTGACGTGGTCGGGCAGGTCCTGCCAGCCCTGCACCTTGTACCGGGCGAACCGGTCGGCCCCGGAGACGGCCACGTCCATGGTCAGGTCGAACACGTCGGGCTTGAGCTGCGCGGCGGCGTCCAGTTCGCGCTTGCTGCTCGCCTGCGGCTCCAGCTCGTTGACCTTGATCCCGTACTTGTCGGAGAACGTGTCGATGACCTCGCCGTAGTTGACCCAGTCGCGGGGCAGCCCGATCACGTTGAGCTGGCCCTCGCGCTTGGCGGCCTCGACGAGCCGGTCGACGGTGGTGAAGCCGGCCTTCATCGAGTCTGCCTGGACGTTGACCGGCGGCAGGCTCTTCGGCTGGGTCGAGTTGTGGTCTGTGGACGACGCGCCACATCCGGCGCTGGCGAGGATGGCTGCTGCGGCGGCGGCGCAGGTACGTACAGTCACAGTACGAATACTTACTGTTGCATCCGCCCAGGTCGAGGAGGCGCGGCCGGAACGACCTTGGCCGCCACCAGTGTCTCTTCAGGGATCTCCACCACAGTGCCGTCCTTTTTGCGAACTTTTAGAAGTCCGCCCTCCCACGACACGAGGATGCCCACAGCGTCGCGAAATCCCCCTGGAACGCGCCTACGGGTGGTGATCCGTGCACCTATATCCTGACTTGTGATCGCGATGACGAGGCGTGCGGCCACGACTTTGCCACCCTCCGTTTCGGCCAGCTGGCAAGCACGGCAATACTAGGGCGTAGCAAACCGCGGTCAGAGTCATGCCATGGTGCTGGAGAAGAAGGAGCTCGAGGTGACCTACGTCATCGCGCAGCCTTGCGTGGACGTCCTGGACAAGGCGTGCATCGAGGAATGCCCCGTCGATTGCATCTACGAGGGCGAGCGCATGCTTTACATCCACCCCGACGAGTGCGTGGACTGCGGCGCGTGTGAGCCTGTATGCCCCGTCGAGGCGATTTTCTATGAGGACGACCTTCCCGAGCAGTGGAAGGAGTTCTACAAGGCGAACGTGGACTTCTTCGAAGACCTCGGCTCGCCGGGTGGCGCTTCGAAGGTCGGGAAGATAGACAAGGACCACCCGGTGGTGGCCGCGCTGCCGCCGCAGGGTGAGGACCACTAGCCGGTCCTGGTCTACGCCGCACGGGGAGCATCCGGGCTCGGATGCGCCCCGTTGGCGTGCGCTTTTTGAGTACGGCAACGCACAACCCTGGAGAACCGTGTGAACAAGCTGCCCGACTTCCCCTGGGACCGTTTGGAGCCGTACAAGGAACGCGCGCTCGCACATCCCGACGGCATCGTCGACCTCTCGATCGGCACTCCGGTCGATCCCGTGCCGCAGATCGTTCAGGACGCCCTCGTGCAGGCGGCCGACAGCCCCGGCTATCCCTTCACCCACGGCACCAAGGCGCTGCGCGAGGCCGCGGCCGGGTGGCTGCGCCGCAGGCACGGCGTCACCGTCGACCAGCAGGACGTGCTCCCGCTGATCGGCTCGAAGGAGTTCGTCGCCTGGCTGCCCACCTACCTGGGCGCCGGGCGGGTCGTCTTCCCCGAGCTGGCCTACCCCACCTACGACGTGGGCGCCCGGCTGGCCGGGGCGGTGGGCACGGCCTCCGACAGCACGCTCGCGCTCGGCCCCGAACGCGTGGACCTGCTCTGGGTCAACTCGCCGGGCAACCCCACGGGCCGGGTGCTGCCCGCCGAGCACCTGCGCAAGGTGGTGTCCTGGGCGCGCGAGCGCGGCACGGTCGTGGCCTCCGACGAGTGCTACATCGAGCTCGGCTGGGAAGAGGAGCCGGTCTCGATCCTCCATCCCGACGTCTGCGGCGGCTCCCACGAGGGGCTGCTCGCGGTCCACTCGCTCTCCAAGCGCTCCAACCTGGCCGGCTACCGCGCCGGGTTCGTGACGGGCGACCCCGTCCTGGTCAAGCGGCTGCTGGAGACGCGCAAGCACGCCGGCATGATCATGCCCCGGCCCGTGCAGGCCGCCATGACCGTCGCCTTCGGCGACGACGAGCACGCCGACCGGCAGCGCGAGCGGTACGCCGCCCGCCGCGCCCTGCTGCGGCCCGCGCTCGAGCAGGCGGGCTGGCACATCGACCATTCGACGGCCGGACTGTACTTCTGGGCATCGAACGGGCAGAACGCCTGGGATCAGGTCGCCAAGCTCTCCGAAATCGGCATTTTGGCCGCACCGGGAGATTTCTACGGATCGGCAGGTGAGCGGCACATCCGCATCGCCGTTACGGCGACTGATGAGCGGATCGGTGCGGCGGTGCGCCGCCTCCAGTAGGATCGCCCGTCATAAGCCAGCCGTACGGGCTTGAACACATAAATCGATAAGGGCTTTTGCCGAGACAGACCGCGAGTGGAGCGAGCTGATCGATGAGCATGACCTCCATGGTCGTACTCGGGCTGAGCATCGCCACCGTCCTGCTGCTGCTCGGGGCCTTCCTGGCCACCCTGCGGCGCGACGGGAAGGGCCGCGCGAGCGCGCCGCCGGCTGAGGTCGCTCCCGTCGAGACCCCGCTACCGGCGCCGGTGAGCGCGCCCGGGCATGCCGGCACCGACTACACCGACCCGCGCACGATCCGGGTCGGCGACCGGATCGAGGTGCACGGGTCTCCCGCACGGGTGCTCGGTGCGATGCACATCTCGTGGCAGGGACATGAGTGGACCGAATACCTCCTTCGGGACCGCGCGCGCCGCTTCCAGTGGCTGTCCGTGGAGCTGCACGCCGGTGATCCGCCGCACCTGGAGGTGAAGCTCTGGACCGACGTGCCCACGCAGGGCATGGTGCCGGCCAAGAGCATGCTGATCATGGAGGGCATGGAGTTCTTCCCAGTCGAGCGGGGGACCGCGGCCTTCCGGAGCGAGGGCGACACGGGCCACCCTGAGCGGGGGCTGCTGGACTTCGCCGACTACCGCGCCTTGGACGGGCGGCTGCTGTCGTTCGAACGCATCCAGGGCCAGTCCTGGACGGCCAGCTACGCCCAGCCCCTGGCGCCCGGCTCCATCACCATCGTCCGCCGCGCCTCCTGACCCCGGCGGGCGGGCGTCACGAGAGCTCCACCTGGGTGGCGGTGGCCTTGCCGCCCGCCTGCCAGCCCTCGAGGTTCATGTCGTTCGACCACGTCGCCCCCGCGTACCCCACGCGCCGCAGCGCGTACTTCTCGGCGTGGGCCACCGACCAGGCGGCGATCAGCCACCCGCGTTTCTTCGTGGTGATGGCCGTGCTCCCGAGCGCCCTGGCCAGCTGCTTGCGCGCCTCTTCTGTGCGGGGCTGCGGCGCAGGGGTCTTCTTGCCCGGCGGGTACCAGCAGTGGACGGCCTGGGGGACACGCCCGGTGAAGGCCGCGGCGAGGATTTTGGCGTCCCCCTCGTGCTGCGCGTACGCGTAGCCGCCCGCCGAGCGCTGCACCTCCTGGGCCGCGTCCGCCAGCGGCATCTTGCGGTAGCCCTTCACCTTGACCAGCGCGGCGAAGAACTTGTTCGTGGCGTAGACGGGATCCATGAGCTGCTTCTTGGTGCCCCAGCCCTGCGACTCCCGCTGCTGGAACACGCCCACCGAGTCGCGGTCGCCGTAGTTGAGGTTGTAGAGCTTCGACTCCTGCAGAGCCGTGCCGTACGCGATCACCACGGCCCGCTCGGGCAGCCGGCGGCGCGCCGCGACGGCCGCGATGGTGGCGGAGATCTGCGCCTGCTCGGGGTAGAGGTAGAGCTCGCCGTCAGGGGTGCGCACGGTGCAGTGGGCCTCGGGCACGGCCAGCGGCGTGGCCTTCTTCAGCAGGTGGTAGAGGCCCACGGAGATGCCGACGGCGAGCACGATCACGATGATCGCGATGGTGATGACTCCTCGGGAGAAGCGCAGGCGCACCCTGAAGAACCTACCCGGCCGGATAAGCTCCGTGGCCATGAGTGACCTGAGCACCTCCTCGCCCATATCCGCGGTGGTGGACGAGTTGTGGGAGCGCCGTGCGGAGCTGTCGCCTGCCGATGTGGAGGCACGCCGGCTGATCGTCGGCGCGGTGGACCTGCTGGACAAGGGTGCGGCCAGGGCCGCGCGCCTGGTGGGCGGCGAGGTGGTCGTGGACGAGCGGGCCAAGCGGGCCATCCTGCTCGGCTTCAAGGTGCTCGGCATGGCGCGTTCGCAGGTGGGCGACTTCCAGCACCACGACAGGATCCCGCTCAAGAGCTCGTTCGACGGGGTGCGCGTGGTGCCGGGTGCGATCGCCCGCTGGGGCTCGTATCTGGCGCCCGGCGTGGTGCTGATGCCGTCGTTCACGAACATCGGTGCGTACGTGGACGAAGGGACCATGGTGGACACCTGGGCCACGGTCGGCTCGTGCGCTCAGATCGGGAAAAATGTGCATCTGTCGGGTGGGGTGGGCATCGGCGGCGTGCTGGAGCCGCCGAACGCGGTGCCGGTCGTGGTCGAGGACGGCGCGCTGATCGGCAGCCGGTCGATGATCGTCGAAGGCGCCCGGGTGGGCGAGGGCGCGGTCGTCGGTGCCGGCACGATCCTGTCCGGCTCGATCCCGGTGATCGACGTGCAGACCGGCGAGGAGCTGGCCCGCGGCCACATCCCCGCCTGGTCCGTGGCCGTCGGCGGCACGCGGCAGAAGGAGTTCCCCGGCGGCACGTTCGGCCTGCCGTGCGTGCTGGTGCTCAAGCGACTGGAGCCGGGGCAGCGACACGACAAGGCGGCGCTCAACGAGGTGCTGCGCGAACACGGAGTGAACACCTGATGCTTGACCTGACGCAGGACGTACGCGCGCTGACCGCCGCGATCGTGGACATCGAGTCGGTGAGCGGCGGCGAACGGGCGCTGGCCGACGCGGTGGAGCGGGCGCTGTCCGCGCTGCCGTACCTGAAGGTGGACAGGTCGGGCGAGACGGTCGTCGCCCGCACCGAGCTGGGCCGCTCCGAGCGCGTGCTGATCGCCGGGCACCTCGACACCGTTCCCGTCGCGGACAACCTGCCCAGCCGGGTGGAGGGTGACCTGCTGTACGGGTGCGGCACGTCCGACATGAAGGCCGGCGTGGCGGTCGCGCTCAAGCTGGCGGCCACCGTGCCCGCGCCCGACAAGGACGTCACGTACGTCTTCTACGACTGCGAGGAGGTCGAGGCCGAGCGCAACGGGCTCAACCGCGTGGCCGGGGACCACCCCGACTGGCTGGCGGCCGACTTCGCGGTGCTGATGGAGCCGACCGACGGCGTGATCGAGGGCGGCTGCCAGGGCACGTTGCGCGCCGAGATCACGGTGCGGGGCAAGCGGGCCCACAGCGCCAGGTCGTGGTTCGGGGTCAACGCCATCCACGGGATCGAGCCGGTGCTGGCCAGGCTGAACGCGTACGAGGCGCGGCTGCCGGTGGTCGACGGGCTCGAATACCACGAGGGACTGAACGCGGTCGGCGTCCGGGGCGGCGTGGCCGGCAACGTCATCCCGGACCTGTGCGTGGTGACCGTCAACTACCGCTTCGCGCCCGACCTGTCGATCGAGCAGGCGCAGGAGCACGTACGCGAGGTGTTCGACGGGTTCGAGGTGAGCCTCGTCGACGCCGCGCCGGGGGCCAGGCCGGGGCTGACGCATCCGGTGGCGGCGGCCTTCACCGCGGCCGTCGGCGGCACGCCCCGCGCCAAGCTGGGCTGGACGGACGTCGCCCGCTTCTCCGCGCTCGGGGTGCCCGCCGTGAACTACGGTCCTGGGGATCCGAATCTGGCGCATCAACAGGGCGAGTACGTGTCGCTGTCGAAGATCGTCGAGAGCGAGCGGGCCATGCTCGACTGGCTCACAAGATGAAAGTGGCTTTCCTCGCCGGCCATTTGGCGGGGAAAGCCACTTTCAGTCCCGAGCAGCACCCTCGGCAGTTAGACGCAGGGCAGTCGAAATCCGGTTCCCTAGTTTTTCAAAGATTTTTCCGCGCGCTTCTCCAGGTGTCTGACCTGGTGTTTCATGCTCGTAACGCCTACCGTGCGCAAGAGGACTACCGTGGCGAGCATGAAACAGTCACGTCCTGAACGCCGTCAGGGTCAGGCGGTCGTCCGCGGTCACCTCGTCCCCAGCTCCACGCACGACCAGCGCCTGCTCGCCCGCCAGGGGCCGTCCGACTGGGTCCACATGGACCCGTGGCGGGTGCTGCGGATCCAGGCCGAGTTCGTGGAGGGGTTCGGCCAGCTCGCGGAGCTGCCGCAGGCGGTCACGGTCTTCGGCTCCGCCCGCACACCCGAGGGGACGCCCGAGTACCAGATGGGCCGTGCGCTCGGCCGGGCGCTGGCCGAGGCGGGCTACGCGGTGATCACGGGCGGCGGGCCGGGCGTCATGGAGTCCGCCAACCGCGGCGCGAGCGAGGTGGACGGCGCCATGTCGGTCGGGCTCGGCATCGAGCTGCCGTTCGAGCAGCGCATGAACGACTATGTCGACCTCGGCATCGAGTTCCGCTACTTCTTCGTGCGCAAGACGATGTTCGTCAAGTACTCGTGCGGCTTCATCACGCTGCCCGGCGGGTTCGGCACGCTCGACGAGCTGTTCGAGGCGCTGACCCTGGTGCAGACCCGCAAGGTCACGTCCTTCCCCGTGGTGCTGATGGGCAGCGAGTACTGGGGCGGGCTGCTCGACTGGATCAAGGGCACCCTGCTCGGCACCGGCAAGATCGCTCCCCAGGACCTCGACCTCATCACCGTGACCGACGACGTGGACGAGGCCGTGCGCATCATCGTGGACGCCGACCTGGCCCGCTCCAGGCAGCGCGAGGAGGAGCTGGAGGCCGCCGAGGCCCAGTACGCCGAGCCCCAATAGGCTTCCTCGATGTGAACATCTGCGTCTTCTGTGCCTCCAGCCTGAACATCGACGACAAGTACATCGACCTGGCCGCACACGTGGGCGCCGAGCTCGCGAAGCGGGGCCACACCCTGGTGAGCGGCGGCGCCACGGTCTCCTGCATGGGCGCCGTGACCTCGGCCGTCCGCGCGGGCGGCGGGCGCACGATCGGCGTGATCCCGCAGGTGCTGGTGGACGTCGAGGTCGCGGACGACGAGTCGGACGAGCTGATCGTCACCGCCGACATGCGCGAGCGCAAGGGGATCATGGACGCCCGCTCCGACGCGTTCCTCGTGCTGCCTGGCGGCATCGGCACCCTGGAGGAGCTCTTCGAGATCTGGACCGCGCGGGTGCTCGGCATCCACGACCGGCCGCTGGTGATCCTCGACCCCTGGGGCCTGTACGACCCGCTCAGGAAGCTGATGAACCACCTGTACGACGAGGGCTTCACCCGGGCCGCCGTCTTCGACGCGATCTCCTGGACCGCCACCGTGGACGAGGCGTTCGCCCACCTCGAGTCGCGCGGGCAGCCGGTCCGGCCCAGCGTCGCCGAGCTGGGCGAAGCCGCCGGCTGACCGGCGCGCACCGCCCGGAGAGACACGAGCTGCGGCAGGTGCGAACCTGATGCCGCGATCGTAAGTACGGAATGCGCCACTTGTGGCGGACCGCTGAACGCGGTCCGCCATGTGAGTACGATGCCAATGTGCTGGTCATACTCGCCATCGCCGCCATCGCCATACTGGCCTGCGTGGTCCTGGTCTCCATCGGCAGGGGCGGTGAGCTGACCGAGTTCCCGCCCGATGTCCCGCCGCTCGACCTGCCCGAGCCCGGGCAGCTCACCGCGGTCGACTTCATGGCGCTCCAACTACCGGTCAACCTGGTCGGCTACCACACGGCGAGCGTCGACGAGACCCTGCGCAGGGCCGCCAACGCCATCAGCGCGCGGGACACCCGGATCGCGGTGCTGGAGCAGCGGGTCTCGGAGCTGCTGGCCAGCCGGCTGCACGCGCGCCAGGAGGTCTACGCGGCGCCGGGGGCCGGGCCCCGCACCGAGCACTCGCCGGAGCCGCCGGCCGTCGCCCGCGAGCTGCCGGAGTCGGGCGACCCCGTGTCGTCCAGCGGGGCCACGATCTCCTGGGACGGCACCGCCGACCTGCGACGCCCGCCGGAGGACCCGGAGTGGCGGATCCCGCAGGGCGACGATGCGACCGTCCAGGACGAGGCAGAGGCGAGCGAGCTCACCGACGCGGAGGCTCCCGACGTGGAGGTTCCCGCCGAGGAGGCTGCTGCCGATGAGCGTGCCGCTGACGCAGAGGCTCCCGTTGACGAGTCCGCCGCCGTCGACGGCGAGCCCGGCGACGGGCCCGACGAGCCGCAGAGCGGCGAGAGCGACCGCAAGGCGGAGGACGAGCCTCAGGACGCCGGGGAGGCCGTACCCGTCGCGCAGGGCAAGGACGGGGACGAACGCTCGTGACCGAGCCGATCCGATGCACCTGGACCGGCATGGCGGCGGACCCGATGTACATCGCCTACCACGACGAGGAGTGGGGCCGCCCGGTCAGAGGCGATGACGCGGTCTTCGAGCGCGTGGCGCTGGAGGGGTTCCAGTCGGGCCTGTCGTGGCTGACGATCCTCCGCAAGCGGGACAATTTCCGCGCCGCCTTCGACTGCTTCTCCATCCCCAAGGTCGCGTCCTACACCGGGCAGGACGTGGAGCGCCTGCTCGGCGACGCGGGAATCGTACGCAACCGGGCCAAGATCGAGGCCGCGATCAGCAACGCCAGGGCCGCCATGGACCTGCCGGAGGGCCTGTCGGACCTGGTGTGGCGCTTCGCCGACCCCGACGCGCCCGTGCCGAGCACGATGGCCGACGTGCCCGCGACCACTCCGGGCTCCAAGGCGCTGGCCAAAGAGCTGAAGAAGCGCGGCTTCAGGTTCGTCGGCCCGACCACGGTCTACGCGTTGATGCAGGCCATCGGCCTGGTCAACGACCATATTGAGGGCTGCGTGGCTCGTTCACGCTGAGCTCGGCCGTGTGGGTCCGCCCGAGCGAACCGCCGAGCTCGACGGTGACGGCGGGCCGGCGTCCGGGCCGCACCGAGACGGTGTCGTCCGCCCTGACGACGCCGCGTGCCGGGCGGTCCAGCGTCAGCGTCACCGTGTCCACGGTCCTGCTGGGGTCGGCCAGGGCCAGGAAGACCCGCCCACCGGCCCGCCGTACGAGCACCGCGCAGGGCGCGTCCACGCTGACGCCCTCGACCGCGCCCGCTGCCCAGAACGTGGCCGCCACCAGCTCCCGGTTCCGTACAGCCTGCACCAGGGGCGTGTTGGCCACCACCCGCACGGGACGCGAGCCGCGGAACCTCCGCGTCCGCTCGCGTGAGGCCCCGGGCAGCACCACGTAGGCGTAGGAGGCGTTCATGGGGTCCACGCCGTGGTCGAACCAGAAGGTCACGTACCGCCGCGTGACGGGGTCGGCCGCGCCGCACGTGTCCTCGCCCTGGTTGATCTCGCGCCACCTGCCGGTACGCGCCTCCACGAGGCTCATCGCCCCATCCATCACGTAGCCGCCGACGCCCGGCAGATGCGCCCAGCCGTCCCCCAGGTACGGCTCCGCGTCCGTGGCCCGGTTCTCCACCACGGACTCGACCCCGCGGCCGTCGGAGCCGGTGATGCCGCTGCCCAGCGCCACCACGGCCGTGTCCAGGCAGAACCACGACTTGCGTGCCCGCGGGCCGGCTCCGTCGCCGGCCAGCTCCATGGCGGCGGCGCCGTACCGGCCGTCGAGGACCGCCCCGCCCGCCCACGCGTTGGCCGGGCAGTAGGCGCTGAAGGACAGGTCCTCGCGGTCGCGGGTGCCGGCCGTGGTGCCCGGCAGCCGGTACGGGTCCACCGTCGGCCAGAAGTCCTCGCCGAACTGGCCCAGGTCGCTCGTGTAGAGGTAGGTCATGCCGTCGCCGGTGTACCAGCCGCGCAGGTTCTCCCTGTTGATCGCCTCGTACGCGGCGACGCGCCGCGACGAGAGGCTGATCGCGAACGACCAGCCGGGCCGCCGGTGCACCACCCGGTCCATCGATGGGAACACGAAGTGGCCGACCGGTCCCGTCGCCGCCTCGATGGTCTGGTCGTCCAGGACCGCGACCGCCCGCCGGGTCTCCGGCACGTCCGCGTGCTCCAGGTAGGGGCGGTTCGTGCCGCGCTCGATCCACCCTTTGGCCAGCTCGCGGAACCGGCGCGCGTACGGCTCGGGCGCGCTCCGCGCGAGCAGCAGGACGGCGCCGATCGCGCCATGACCGGCCACGGCGTCGGAGAAGGCCTGCCGCGTGGCCGCTCGCCCCCTCACGGTGTCCATCAGCAGCCCGTCGTGCACGAACGGGGCGAAGGACCCCTCGACCGCGTCCAGCACCACCCGCCGCCCTGGATCGCTCACCTCCCAGGGCGAGCCGTCGAGCAGCGCGAGCGTCTCGGCGACCGCGATGAGCAGCGACAGGCCGTAGGAGCCGGTGTAGGCCACGCACTCGTGCTGGATGAACGACCCGTCGCGGTAGAAGCCGTCACCGGACTCGGCGTAGCCGAACACGCTGCGGCGCCCGCCGTCCCGCGCGTCCGACAGGCCGTCGCGGGCCAGCGCCAGCTTGGCCGCGCTGCGCCCGGCGATCCCGCGGAAGGCGACGATGGACGCCTTGTCCGCCCGGTTCGCGCCGCTCTCGGACACCTCGGGATGACGGGTACGGCAGTCGGCGTCCGGGCAGAACCGGTCGATCGCCCGCAGGTACGCCTCCAGCCTGGCCGCGTCGAGCCGCTCCCCGAGCAGCACGCACGTTCGGCTCAGGTGGGCTGGCGTGCCGATCTCCCAGAACCACCAGTTGCCCGTCTCGGGCAGCCGCTCGTTGTAGTGGCGCTCGTAGAGCACGTCGAGTGCGTCCACCACCCGCGCCGCGACGGCGTCGTCGCCGTGCTGTGCGGTGCCCGGCGTGGCCCAGGCCGTGGCGATCCGGCGGAGGCGGCCGTAGCTGCCCGTCACGTCGCCAGGACGGCCGTCCAGCGGCAGGTCCGGCCAGAGCGGGCCGGCTCCTCTCCCGGCTGCTCCACCGGGCGACATCGAGGCCAGCCAGCCGCCTGCCGCCTCGCTCAGCCTGGCCACCGGTCCGGCGTAGACCGGATCGCAGGCGTCGAGGTCGCCGCCGGTGAGCAGGCTGAGCGCGGTCGCCCGGAGCCCCTCGAAAGCGCCCGCCGGGGGCACGGAGCCGGACGCGGTGATTGGGAGGTTGGAGCCGGACGCGGTGGCTGGGGGCGGGGAGCCCGGCGCGGTGGCAGGCACCGCGCCGGGTCTGGCGGCCTGCTGCGCCGCCGGGTCTGGTGCGGACGTCACTCGGCGCGGAACGTCGGGCGTTCCTTGGCGAGGAAGGCGCGGGTGGCGTTCTGGTGGTCCTGGGTGGCGGCGCATTCGTCCTGGAGGTCGGCCTCCATGGCCAGCGAGTCGGAGAGCGAGTGCGTCGCGGCGTAGGCCAGCGCCCGCTTGGTGGCGGCGTAGGCCAGGGTGGCGCCGTGCGCGAGGCGTACGGCGAGCTCCTGGGCGGTCTTCAGCACGTCGTCAGCCGGGACCACGCGCGTGACCAGGCCCAGCTCCAGCGCGCGGGCCGCGTCGAGCGGCTCGCCGAGCAGCATCAGCTCGGCCGCGCGACCCCGGCCCACCAGCCGCTGCAGCGTCCACGAGGCGCCCGAGTCGGGGGCCAGGCCGATGCCGGAGAAGGCCAGCGCGAACTTCGCCTTCTCCGAGGCCACCCGCAGGTCGCAGGCGAAGGCCAGGGACGCGCCCGCCCCGGCCGCGACGCCGTTGACCGCGGCCACCACCGGCTTGGGCATGGTGGTGATCAGCTCGACGATCGGGTTGTAGTGCACGCGTACGGTGTCGGCCAGGCCGCGGCCCGCCTCCAGGTTGTCCGCGTGCTCGCGCAGGTCCTGGCCCGCGCAGAAGGCGCGCCCCGAGCCGGTGAGCAGCACGGCCCTGACCTCGCGATCCTGCGCCGCCTCGCGCAGGGCGGCGAGGAGGCGGTCCTTGGTCTCGGCGGTCAGCGAGTTCATCGCTTCTGGTCGGTCGAGTGTGATGGTGGCGACGGCGTCGGCCACGTCATAGCGGATCAAATCAACTCCCTGTCGACGAACGCGGCGGCTGCGGGCAGCAGCCGGGCGGCCTCCTGCTCGAAGTAGGCCCTGGCCTTCTCACCCGGCCAGCCCGCGGGCAGCAGCTCGGCCGGCAGACCCGGGTCGCGGAACAGGAAGTTGCGCCAGCCGTGCACGAGCCTGCTCCTGGTGGCGAAGACCTGGTCCGCTGGAGCCCCATCGGGCAGCGTGCTGATCAGCGTGACAGCCTCGGTCAGCCATTGCTCGTACGCCTCGCCGATGGCGTCCAGATCCCATGCCCTGGCCACCAGCTCGCGCGGGTCGCCCTCGAGCGCCGAGTCGAACCGGTCGGCCCGCACGCCCTCGCTTTCCAGCAGGTTGTCCAGCTCCATCGATGACCGTGGACCGATCCACGTCGTCTCCGACAGCGACGCGTACCCGAGGAACGCCAGATCGGCCCTGAGCCGCTCCCTGCGCGGCCGCTCCTTGACCGGCTCGAAGACGATCAGGTGCCACCGGCCGTGCCACTCCAATGTCCCGGCTCGGTAAATTCTCAGTGCGGCCTCGTCCAGGCGTCTGACGCACTTCGGCGTGAGCCCGTAGCCGGCTCCCTGCGGCAGCCTGATCGGTTTCAGCCACCCTTGACGCACCATGCGCGAAACGGCGGTGCGGACGGCGGGAGCCGCTATATCCAGGGGTTTCATGAGCCTCACGAGCGCAGCGACGGACGCCTGTCCACCGCGCGAGCGCAGGTGGTCTCCGTAGAGATCGAACAGAGCGGCGCGAGCGTGCACGAAGTCCAGTTTGGACGTCAACGCACGTCTCGACAACGCATTCTGGGAGGAGATCGTTACCCATGAGCGCTCTCGATGCGGGAGAATAGGACATCACAGAAGACGTGAATGCGCCGACCACCCCCCATGGGCGGTCGGAAATCGCGGGCCGCGGGAGCCCAAGGCAGGAAGGGATGCACGCATGGCGGCGATGAAGCCGCGGACCGGCGATGGTCCGCTCGAGGTCACCAAGGAAGGGCGCGGCATTGTCATGCGGGTCCCCCTCGAAGGTGGCGGCCGGCTCGTCGTGGAGATTTCCGCCGACGAGGCAAAGGCGCTCGGCGAGGCGTTGAAGAACGTCGTCGGCTGAGAGCTCCCGTTCGACAGTTTGGTCCACGACCCTGGCGTAATCCGGCGCCAGGGTCGCTGACGTTTGAGGAGAGATCCCGTGCCCATTGAGACCACTGTGTCGGTGGTCGCCGAGGTTCCCGACGGCGCCGAGTTCCTGGCCGTCCCCTACGCCTCCGACCTCAGCCCCGAGGTCGAGCTGCACCTGCCGGTGACCGAGCTGCTGGCCCACTACGAGGCCAAGGGCGAGGCGGGGGAGATCGTCGAGGTTCCTGTGGCACGGGCCGGCGGCGTCGGCCGTGTCCTGCTCTACGGCGTGGGCGACGGCACGCCGCGTGCCCTGCGCAAGGCCGGCGCCGCGCTGGCCCGCAGGGCCAAGGGCAGGGACACACTGACCGTGGTGGCGCCCGAGGGCGACGTGGCGGCGTTCGCCGAGGCGGCGTTGCTGGCGGCGTACTCGTTCAAGATCGGTAGTGAGGGCAAGAAGCCGGTGCGGGCGCTGGCGTTCGCGGGCGCCGACGCGGAGCAGGTGCGGCGCGCGCAGGTCGTGGCGCAGGCGGTGGCGCTCGCCCGCGACCTGGCCAACACGCCCTCGTCCGTCAAGAACCCCGCCTGGCTGGCCGAGCAGGCCGCCGAGCGCGGGGTGCCCGTGCGGGTCTGGGACGAGGAGCAGCTCCAGGCCGACGGGTTCGGCGGCATCCTCGCCGTCGGGAGGGGCTCGGCCAGCCCGCCCAGGCTCATCCAGCTCTCCTACACGCCCGCCGAGCCGGCCGACCGGCACGTGGTGCTGGTCGGCAAGGGGATCACGTTCGACTCGGGCGGGTTGTCGCTCAAGCCGACCGAGAACATGAAGACCCAGAAGACCGACATGGCGGGCGGCGCGGTCGTGATCGCCGTGCTCGGCGCGCTGGCCGAGCTGGGCGCCCCCGTACGGGTCACCGGGCTGATCGCGTCCGCCGAGAACCTGCCTTCCGGCACGGCCCAGCGGCCCAGCGACGTGATCAAGCACTACGGCGGGCGCACGGTCGAGGTGCTCAACACCGACGCCGAGGGGCGGCTGGTGCTGGCCGACGCGCTCGCCTACGCAGACGCCGTGCTCGACCCCGACGCGGTGGTGGACGTCGCCACCCTCACGGGGGCGATCACGGTGGCGCTCGGCCGCAACGTCGGCGCCGTCTACGCCTCCGACGACGTGCTGGCCAAGCAGCTGCTCGAGGCCGCGGAGACCAGCGACGACCGGCTGTGGCGGATGCCGCTGATCGAGGAGTACAAGCCCGCGCTGGAGTCGTCGATCGCCGACCTGGCCAACGTCGAGTCGGGGTCGAGGTTCGGGGCCGGGTCGATCACGGCGGCGCTGTTCCTCCGGGAGTTCGCGGGGCGGCGTCCTTGGGCGCACCTCGACATCGCCGGCGTCGGGCGCAGCACGGTGGACGAGGGCACGCTCACCAAGGGCGCCACCGGGTTCGGCGTACGCCTCCTCCTGGAGTGGCTCACCCGCGCCTAGTCGGCGATCTTGACCGCGGCGAGCAGGCCGTCGCCCAGCGGCATGAGCACCGAGCGCAGGCGGTCGTCCGACTGCACCAGCTTGCCCACCTCACGCAGCGCCACCGTGTCGGTGTCGCGCTGCGCCGGGTCGGCCACCCGGTTGCGCCACAACATGTTGCCGAAGGCCAGGATGCCGCCCACACGGAGCAGGCGGATCGCCTCTGCCAGGTAGTCGGTGTACTCCTGTTTCGCGCCGTCGGCGAACACCAGGTCGTAGCCGCCGTCCGACAGCCGCGGCAGCACGTCGAGCGCCCGGCCCGAGATGAGCCGCACCCGCCCGCCGGAGAAGCCCGCCTCGGCGAACGCCTGTCTGGCCAGGCGCTGGTGCTCCGGCTCGACGTCGACGCTCGTCAGCGTGCCGTCCGTACGCATGCCGCGGAGCAGCCACAGGCCCGAGACGCCGCAGCCCGTGCCGATCTCGACGACCGACTTGGCGTTGACGGCGGTGGCGAGGAAGCACAGAGCCGCCCCGCCTCCAGGAAGAATGGGTGTGGCCCCCATCTCCAGCCCGCGCTGTCGCGCGGCATGCAGGATCTCATCTTCCTGATGGAACTGCTCCGCATAGGCCAGAGTGGCCTCCACCGGACTGGTCATCGGCCGCCTCCCCCCACTTTCGTGCGATTGGTCCACGTGATTGGCACCGATCGCAGCCTAGGGGAGACGCGCCGGGACGGGAACTCAGGAGGCTCCAAAGGCGTTGCAGGTTTAGACGGGCTTTGCCGGTCCAAAGGCAGCAGTGCGCACGAAGGGACGAAACCAGGCACTATGGCGGTAGCGGTGGTCCCAGAGAGAGGAGTTCTGGTGGACGAAAGCGACCACCAGGCGGATACTCCCGTGTCGTCTGACTGGACTCCCCCCACGTGGGAGGAAGTCGTGCGGACGCATTCCGCGCGCGTGTATCGGCTGGCGTACCGGCTGACCGGCAACGTCCACGATGCCGAAGACCTGACCCAGGAGGTCTTCGTCCGGGTCTTCAGATCGTTGTCGAGCTACACCCCCGGCACGTTCGAGGGGTGGCTGCACCGGATCACGACGAACCTGTTCCTCGACATGGCGCGGCGCAAGCAGCGCATCAGGTTCGAGGGGCTGGCCGACGACGCCGCCGAGCGGCTGCGCGGCCGCGAGCCGTCTCCGGCGCAGGCGTTCGACGACGCCCACCTGGAGCCCGACATCCAGGCCGCCCTCGACGCGCTCGCACCGGAGTTCCGGGCCGCGATCGTGCTGTGTGACATCGAGGGCCTGTCTTATGAGGAGATCGCGGCCACGCTCGGCGTCAAGCTGGGTACGGTCCGAAGCCGTATTCACCGTGGCCGGGCGCAGTTGCGGGAAGCACTCGATCATCGAGCCCCCCGTAATTCCCAACTCCCCCCGACCGTGATCCGTGGGGAGGACTTCTGATGGCTCATCTTGGAGAACGTGTTTCGGCGCTGGTGGACGGTGAGCTCAACCACACCGAACGCGAACGCGCGCTGGCTCACCTGACCTTCTGTGCTGACTGCAGGCGAGAGGTCGAGTCGATGCGGGCGCTGAAATCGCGCCTGCGTTCGCTGGAAGGGCCGGCGATGCCGGCCGACCTGACGATGTCCCTGCTCCGGATGGCGGAGCCGGGAGGGCCGCTGCCTCCGAGGGAGCGCCCTTTTCCGTCCCGCACGTTCGGCGGGGTGCCCATTCCTGGGCCGCACACCATCGCTCCGCTGGACAACCGCCCGCGCAGGGACGCCACTGGTGGGGGTTCGGGTCCGGGCCGCGGTAGGCGGCGCTCGACCTACGTGGCGGTCGGGGTGGTCTCGGCGGCCGTGGCGCTCGGCACCTTCTTCGCGGCCTCCGGCGTCGGGCAGAACAACCCGGCGCCCCCGGTGGAGCTGTTCCAGCAGCCGCGGACCACACCGGCGAGCGCGCCTTCGACCGCCACGCCTTGACCTCCGCCTATGCCTGACAGACCAGGACTTGGCGTACTCGGCCACACATGGGGCATACGATCTGGTTTCGGGATTTGTTACAAGGTGTTCGTGACAAATGCTTTATAACCCTCGTATGCCGCAAGAGCGAGTATTGCGGTGGCCGAGCCAAGGAGTGGTGACATTAGATGACCGACGAGACGCGCCCCACCGAAGGACGCACGCCGTCGGACTCCCCCGAACCACAGGGGCGGCCGGACTTCCTGCCCGCGGACGACTCGCCTGAACAACAGGACCGGCGGCCGGAGCCGCCCGCCTCGTTCGGCACCTCTTGGGGCGATCCGTCGGGCCGCACCGCCTCGGGGGTGCCGCCTTACGGCGGTTCGCCACCGAGCGGCCCTTCCTACGGCGCCCCGTCGTTCACCAACCCTTCGTTCAGCGCCCCGACCTCTTACGAGAGCCCCTCGTACGGCAGTTCCTATGAAGGCCCTTCGTACGGCGGTTCCTACGAGAGCCCCGCGTACGGCGGCGGAGGCTCATCCTTCGGCGGCGGCCCGGACAACGGGACGCGCGCCTACGAGGCTCCGCTGTTCGGCGGCCCGCCTCCGTCCGGTCCCGCAGGTGGCGGCACGCCTCCGCCACCGCCACGACAGGCGCTCCCCATGGGCGCGGGCTGGGCGCCGCCGCCCCCGGGCGCGCAGGGCTCTCCAGGGCCCAGGCGCGCGCCGAGCACCGTCCTGCTCGTCTCGACCGCCCTGGCCATCGCACTGGTGGCCTCGCTGCTCGGCAGCGTCGGCACGTACCTGCTCACCAGGTCGAGCGACGGCAACGACCCCTCCTACAGCCTCGGCCCCCTGCCGACGACCGGCGCGACCAACCGGGAGCCGGGCTCGGTGGCGGGCGTGGCCGCGCGGGTGCTGCCCAGCGTGGTCTCGATCGAGGCCGGCACTACCACCGAGGGCGCGTCCGGATCCGGCTTCCTGATCAAGAACGGCTACGTGGTCACCAACAACCACGTCGTCTCCCTGGCCGCCAAGGGCGGCGAGATCCGGATCATGTTCAACAACCGGAAGACCACCTCGGGCCGCATCGTGGGCCGTGACCCCGGCTCCGACCTGGCTGTGGTGAAGCCGGAGGACACGTTCGGGACGCCGGAGATCACCCTCGGCAACTCCGACCAGGTCGTGGTCGGCGACCCGGTGATCGCGATCGGTTCCCCGCTGGGCCTGACGGGTACGGTGACGACCGGCATCGTCAGCTCGCTCAACCGTCCGGTCATCGCGGGCGACGAGTCCGGCGCCAGCGCCGAGGAGACCGCGTACATCAGCGCCATCCAGACCGACGCCGCCATCAACCCCGGCAACTCGGGCGGGCCGCTGGTGAACGGCAAGGGCGAGGTCGTCGGCGTGAACTCGGCCATCGCCACCCTCGGCCGTTCGGAGGCCAGCCAGAGCGGCAGCATCGGCCTGGGCTTCGCGATCCCGGTCAACCAGACGCGGCGCGTGGCCGAGGAACTGATCACGACGGGTAAGGCCAAGCGCCCCAAGATCGGCGTCGTCCTGGACAAGGACTACAAGGGTCAGGGTGTGAAGATCGCCTCGGGGCCGAGTGGGGGACGCCAGCCGGTGGACGCCAACGGGCCTGCCGACAAGGCCGGCCTGAAGGCGGGCGATGTGATTCTGGAGATCGACGGGCTGACCCTGCAGGACGGTAACGAGCTGATCGCCCTGATCCGCAGCAAGGCCCCGGGCTCCAAGATCACCGTCAAGTACCAGCGCGCTGGTCAGGACCGCACCGCCACGCTGACCGTTATGGCCGAGGACGAGCCGACCCCGACCCCGTCTTGATGGCGATATGACCGGGGGGACTGACCGACCTACCCAGAGAAGCCCTTAGTCTGTGGATAGGCCGGGGGTGTCCTCGGAAGGGCTGGACTGCGGTAGGAGCTCACGGTGTTCGGACTCGGGTGGATGGAGATCGGAGCGCTGATCGTCATCGCGCTGCTCGTCTTCGGTCCCGACAAGTTGCCTCAGGCCGCCACGCAGGCAGGCAAGACGCTGCGCAATCTGCGCCGGATGGCCAACAACGCACGTGACGACCTGAGGACGGGGCTGGGCCCGGAGTTCAGCAACTTCGACCCCGCCGACCTCAACCCGCGAAACTTCGTCCGCAAGCACCTCCTCGACGACCTCGAGGACGACTGGAACAACAACAAGCCCCGTGAGCTGGAGCCCGCCGCGACGGCTCCGTACGTCTCCGAGCCGGTGGACGAGCTGGGTTACGGCGAAGTGCCCCCATACGACTCAGAAGCGACCTGACGCCGACTCTTGGCACCCATCTACCCACCGACCCTCAAACCCGCCCATATGGCCCTCTGAGGCCCTCAGGGCCCTCTACAGCGGCCCGGCGCCCCCGTGGAAGGCCGGTCACCCGCGCCGGCGGGTGGGTGCCCGCCGCGCGCGGCTGTAAAGGACCCTGAAGAGGGACGTCAACGGGGGGCGAGGCCCAGGTGGAGGCCCTTGAGGCTGGTGGAGCGCTTGCTCAGGCTCGACGCGATCTTCCGGAGCTCGGCGGCGGCGGGGGAGTCGGGCTCGGTCAGGACCAGGGGCTTGCCCTCGTCGCCGCCCTCGCGGAGCCGCAGGTCGATCGGGACCTGGCCCAGCAGCGGGACGCGCGCCCCCAGCGTGCGGGTCAGCGCGTCGGCGACCGTCTGGCCACCGCCCTCGCCGAACACCGCGATGCGCTCGTCACAGTGGGGACACGGCAGCCAGGCCATGTTCTCGATGACGCCGGCGATCTGCTGGTGCGTCTGCGCGGCGATGGAGCCCGCCCGCTCGGCCACCTCCGCGGCGGCCATCTGCGGCGTCGTCACGACCAGGAGCTCCGCGGTCGGCAGCCGCTGCGCCACTGAGATCGCGATGTCGCCGGTGCCGGGAGGCAGGTCGAGGAGGAGTATGTCGAGGTCGCCCCAGTAGACGTCGGCCAGGAACTGGTGGAGCGCCCGGTCGAGCATCGGCCCGCGCCAGACCACCGGCGTGTTGCCCTCCGGCTTGAACATCCCGACCGAGATGACCTTGATGTCATGGGCCACCGGCGGCATGATCATGTCCTCGACCTTGGTGGGCCGCTCGTCGGCGCCCAGCATGCGAGGGACGCTGTGGCCGTAGATGTCGGCGTCGACGATGCCGACCTTCATGCCGTTGGCGGCCATCGCGGCGGCCAGGTTGACCGTCACGGAGGACTTGCCGACCCCGCCCTTGCCGCTGGCCACCGCGAACACGCGGGTCAGCGAGCCCGGCTGGTTGAACGGGATCTCCTTCTCCGGCCCGCGGTTGCCCCGCAGCTTGGTCTGGAGGGCCTTGCGCTGCTCGGTGCTCATGACGTCGAGCTCGATCTGGACGCCAGTCACGCCGTCCAGCTTGGCGACGGCGTTCGTGACGTCACGGCGGATGGTGTCCTTCAGCGGACACCCCGCCACGGTCAGGAAGACGCCCACGCGCACCACGCCGTCGGGAGCGATATCGATGCTCTTGACCATGTCGAGGTCCGTGATCGGCCGACGGATCTCGGGGTCAATGACGGTGGCGAGGGCGACCGTCACCTGTTCCTGGGTTAGTGCCATCGAAGTCTCGGCACGAGGGAGTGCCGTCCCTCCTTTGTCGGTATATGTGTGACAGGCGCAGGACGCCAGTGAGGATGCCCCTCCATGGTATGAACCGGAGGCCTCGCTGAGTTAATCCGTGCTGTTAGATGTCTGTGCAACAACGTCTTAAGGTTACTCCGTGACTCTCCTGCGCGACGAGGGCCTGACCGCCGAGGAGCTGGCGGTCTGGCGGATGTTGCAGCGCGCCCAGGTGCGCATCACCCGCCACCTGGAGGGCGAGCTGCTCGTCGCCCACGACCTGCCGCTGGCCTCGTACGAGGTGCTCATGCAGCTGGCCGAGGCGCCCGGGCGGCGGCTGCGCATGAACGACCTCGCCGACCGCGTCCTGCTCTCCCGCAGCGGCCTGACCAGGCTGATCGACCGGTTGCAGCGCGACGGGCTGGTCTCGCGCGAGGCGTGCGCCGACGACGCCCGCGGGCTGTTCGCCGTGCTGACGGAGGACGGCGCGGCGCGGCTGGCCGAGGCGACGCCGACCTACCTGCGCGGCGTCAGGACTCAGTTCCTCGACCTGCTGGGCGCCGAGGAGCTCTCCCGCATCCGGTCGATGGTCGCCAGGCTCGACGTCAGCGGCGCTCCTTGAGCTCCTCCAGGAGCCGGCCGAGCTCCGTGCGCAGGTAGTCGCGCGTGGCCACCTCGTTCAGCGCCAGCCGCAGCCCCGCGATCTCCCTCGTCAGATACTCGATCTCGGCCTGGTTGCGCTCGGCGGCCTCGCGGTCCTGCTCGTACTGGATGCGGTCGCGGTCGCTCTGCCTGTTCTGGGCGAGCAGGATCAGCGGCGCGGCGTAGCTGGCCTGCAGCGACAACATCAGCGTGAGGAAGATGAACGGGTACGGGTCGAACTTGAGGTTCGGCGGCGCGAGCACGTTCCAGGTCACCCAGACCCCCACGAACACGGTCATGTAGACGATGAATCGCGCGGTGCCGAGGAAGCGGGCGATCTGCTCAGAAAGGCGGCCGAACGCCTCGGGGTCGTAGTGCGGCCGCAGCGTGCGGCGCAGGGCGCGCGGCTGGTCCAGTCGTTCAGACGTCACGGTCGGCCCTCTCGCGCCAGTCCTCGGGAAGCATGTGGTCGAGCACGTCGTCGACCGTCACCGCGCCGACGAGCCGGCCCAGCTCGTCCACGACTGGGGCGGCGACGAGGTTGTAGTTCGCCAGGTAGTAGGTGACGTCGCGGAGCGAGAAGTCCGGCCTGATCGGGTCGATCGACGGGTCGATCACGCCGCCGAGCAGGGTGGACGGCGGCTCGCGCAGCAGCCGCTGGAAGTGCGAGACGCCCAGGTACGTGCCCGTCGGCGTCTCCGTGGGCGGCCGGGTCACGTAGACCTGGGCGGCGACGGCGGGCGTCAGATCCTGCTGCCTGATGTGGGCCAGCGCCTCGGCCACCGTGGCGGTGGGCGGCAGGATCACCGGCTCGCTGGTCATCACGCCGCCCGCGCTGGTCTCCGGGTAGGTCAGCAGACGCCGGACCGGCTCCGCCTCGTCGGGCTCCATCAGGGCCAGCAGCCTGGCCGCCTGTTCCTCCGGCAGGTCGTGCAGCAGGTCGGCGGCGTCGTCGGGCCCCATCTCCTCCAGCACGTCGGCCGCCCGCTCGGGCTCCAGCGTGCCGAGGATGCCGATCTGGTCGTCGGGCGGCAGCTCCTCGAGCACGTCGGCCAGCCGGACGTCGTTGAGGGCGCGGGCGATCTCGATGCGCCGCTTGCTGGGCAGCTCGTGCAGCGCGCTGGCCATGTCGGCCGCCCGCAGCGACTCGAACGCGGCGATCAGCCGGGCGGCGCCCTGGTCCTTCTGCAGCTTGTCGAACCCGGACACCTCCTCCCAGCCGACGATCCGGGGCTCGCGCCGCCTGCCCTTGTAGAGTGCGACCTTGGTGATCTCCCAGGCGGACGGCCTGACCTCGTCCATGGCCACGTCGTAGACGGTCATGGGCTCGTCGTCGACCTCGACGGTCAGGTCCAGCATCTCGCCGACCACCAGTGTCTCGGTGGCGCGCTGCTCGAACCTGCGCATGTTGATCCGCCCGGTGAAGACCACGGCTCCCGCCTCGATGCGGCGTACCCGGGTGATGGGCAGGAACACCCTGCGGCGCGGCTGCACCTCCACGACCAGGCCGTGCACGTTGGGCCTGCGGCCGATGCGCAGGCCGACCACGACGTCCCTGACTCGGCCGATCTGGTCGCCGGCGGGGTCGAAGACCGGGGTCCCCGGCAGCCGGCCCACGAAGATCTGCACGTGGTCAGGCTAACAGCGCTCCTCCATTGCGCCCCCAACGCCTCACATGTCAGTATCCAACGTGCTTAACGGTGATTACTGGCCAGGTGGTGGGCTATGAGGTATGCCGGGCTCGGGCTCGCGTTCGTGTCCTCGTGGTGTTTCGCGTTCTCGGGGCCGATGGCCAGGTACCTCATCACGGCGGGGCTGGCGCCGATCGAGGCCGTCTGGACGCGGATGGCGGGCGCGGGGCTGCTGCTGGTCGCCGTGCTGGCCGTGGTCAAGCCGCGGGCGCTGCGGATCCCCAGATCGAGGCTGCCGTTCTTCGGGCTGTACGCGGTGATGGCGGTGGCCGGGGTGCAGTCGCTGTACTTCGTGGCGATCACCCGGCTGCCGGTGGGGATCGCGCTGCTGCTGGAGTTCATGGCGCCGGTGATGGTGGTGGCCTGGGTGCGCTTCGTACGGAAGGTACGGCTCGCGCGCGCCGCCTACATCGGGGCGGTCGTGGCCGTCGTGGGCCTCGGGATCGTCGTCGAGGCCTGGCAGGGGATGCGGCTGGACACGCTGGGCCTGCTGCTCGGGCTGCTGGCCGGGGCCTGCTGCGCCGGATATTTCCTGATGAACGATAGCTTCGGCGACGACGTGGACCCGCTCGGCCTGATCGCCTGGGGGATGGCGGGGGCGGCCGTGGTGCTGATCCCGTTCGCCAGGCCCTGGGACATCCCGTGGGACGCCTTCGCGGCCACCGCCACGCCGGACGGCGGCCGGACGCTGCCGGTGCTGGGGGCGTACCTGTGGATGGTGCTGGTCGCGACCGTGATCGCGTACATCCTGGGGGTGAACGCCGTGCGGCGGCTTTCGGCCGCGGTGGGGGCCACGGTCGCGTCGCTGGAGGTCATCGGCGGCGCGGTGGTGGCCTGGGCACTGGTCGGCGAGACGCTGGGCGTCTTCCAGATCGTGGGCGGCCTGCTCGTGCTGTCCGGCGCGCTGCTTGCCCAGACCGCGAGCGCCCAGCCGTCACCGGCGGTGGAGCCCGGTGCGCAGCCCCTCGGCGTCGGCGGGTGAGACGCGCGACTCAGGTGGCCGGGACAGCCGGCGTGAGGCGCAGGACGGTGGAGTCGCGGGCCCAGCGCTCGGTCAGGTGCTCGCTGTCGCGGGCGTTGAGCCGCTCCTTGGCCAGCACCGCCACGGCGTCGGCCGCCGCGGCCTGGTCGACGACCGACACCGCCGCGTCGAACTCCACCAGCCGGGCGCCGTTGTCCTTGCTGCGCAGCGTGACGTGGACCTGGTCGAGCGCCTCGAGGCCGGGCAGCTGCTGCTCCTCGCCCCCCGTCACCAGGTAGATCGCGCCGTCGTGCCAGGCGTGCCAGGCCAGGCGGGGGCGGTCGAGCGTGAGCCAGAGGATGCCGGACTTCTTGGCACCCTCCTCGATGGCCGCGGCGTTGTCGGTCACATTCCCGACTGTAGCCCTCACCGCCACCCGCCGCACTTCGGTGGAGGCGCTTGGAGGCGAGTGACGGGGACGGCGCTAGCGTGAGCGCATGCGTTCACGTCGTTCGGTGCTCGCCGTGCCAGGCAGCAACCCCCGCTTCCTCGAAAAGGCCCAGACCCTGCCCGTGGACGAGGTCTTCCTCGACCTGGAGGACTCCGTCGCGCCGCTGGCCAAGGAGCAGGCGCGCAAGAACATCGTGACGGCGCTGCGCGAGGGCGACTGGGCCGGCAAGACGCGCGTGGTCAGGGTCAACGACCTCACGACGCAGTGGACGTACCGGGACGTGATCGAGGTCGTCGAGGGGGCCGGGGAGTTCCTCGACTGCGTGATGCTGCCGAAGGTGCAGGACGCCACCGAGGTGGTCTGGCTCGACACGCTGCTCACCCAGATCGAGAAGACCATGGGGTACGAGGTCGGCCGCATCGGCATCGAGGCGCAGATCGAGAACGCCCGCGGCCTGGTGAACGCCGACGCCATCGCGGGCTCGTCCAGGCGCCTGGAGACCCTGGTGTTCGGCCCGGCCGACTTCATGGCGTCGATCAACATGCGCACGCTGGTCGTCGGTGAGCAGCCGCCCGGCTACGTCGAGGGCGACGCCTACCACTACATCCTCATGCGCCTGCTCATGGCGGCCAGGATGCACGACCTGCAGGTCATCGACGGCCCTTACCTGCAGATCAAGGATGTCGAGGGCTTCAGGCGGGCCGCCAGGAGGTCGGCCGCGCTCGGGTTCGACGGCAAGTGGGTGCTCCATCCCTCCCAGGTGGACGCGGCCAACGAGGTGTTCTCGCCGTCGCAGGAGGACTATGACCACGCCGAGCTCATCCTGGAGGCGTACGAGTACTACACCTCGGTCGAGAAGCGCGGCGCGGTCATGCTGGGCGACGAGATGATCGACGAGGCCTCGCGCAAGATGGCGCTCGTCGTGGCGGCCAAGGGGCGGGCCGCCGGGCTCAGGCGTACGAAGAGCTTCACACCTTGAGCCCGATGGCGGTGAAGAACCAGAACGACGACGTCAGCCAGATCCCGATCAGCGCGGTGAACGCCAGCCCGCCGAGCACCGGCAGCGTCCAGCCGGGCGCGTCCCGCTTGGGCAGCGCCAGCATCTTCGCGGTGAACACGCCGTAGAAGAAGCAGCCGAGCAGGGAGTGCGCGAGCACCCGCGGCACGTCGTACTGCAGGCCGAGGGCGTAGAGGCAGTGGACGGCGACGGGGATCGTGAGCAGGAACGCCAGCCGTCCCGACCAGCGGTGCACGGCGGGCGGGATGGTGATCCCGAGCTTGCCCCACATCGACAGGGCCGAGACGACCTGCACGATCGCCAGGACGAACGCGCCCGTCGTCAGCCACGCCTTCATCGGCAGCGCGGCGGAGAACCCGGCCACGCCCACGGCGAACCCGGTGGGCGTGTGCACCCGCCCGTAGACGCCGAGCGCGAGCGCCGCGAGGCCGCCGGCCAGCAGCGGCACGAGGAGCGGGGTGAGGCTGCGTGATGGCTGGGGTACGGCGGTCATTGCATCTCCTCGATGAAGCCGTCCACGTCCTTCGGGTAGAGCGTGGTGCTGTCGACCGTCACGGGCGCCGTGGGCCGCTCGCCCTGCAACTGCGGGATCGGCACCTGCGTGTCGCCCTCGAATGCGGCGCCGACCTGGGTGAAGCCGCCCTGCGGGCTCTTGAGCACGATCCAGCCGGCCCTGAGCTTGGCGCCCCTGACGATCGCGGTGGCCCGGTACAGGCCCGACGGCTTGACCACCGTGGGCGCGACGAAGCTCCACTTCTTGCCGCCGACCGCGACCCAGCCCTTGGCCCGGCCGCCGTCCAGCGCGGCCGTGACCTTGGCGCTGCCGAGCCCGGACAGCCGCAGGTCGCCGTCCGACTCCGTGCCCTTGAACCAGGCCTCGGCCTTGCCGTCGCAGAAGTAGCCGACGGCCTTGCCGTCCCTGATCGAGATCGCGATGAGGCCGCCGTTGCCCTTGACGTAGCCTCCGTAGTCCGCTTTGGCGATCTTCTTCGGTGCTGTCTGTTCCGCCTCGCCTGAAGGGGACGGAGCCGCGGTGCTCTCCTCGGCGGGCGGTGCTTCCGCGGCGGTGCTGGCGGCCTCGTTCCTGGCCGCCGGTGTCGCGATGACGCTGGCGACACCCAGCCCCACGGCGAGCAGTGCCCCCGCCGTGAGGGTGATGACAGGTCCCAGCCTTGACATGGACTGCTCCCGGGGTCGAAATGCCGTACGACTCCGAGCATCCGCCTAAATGACCGGCCCGTCTGTGAACTTTTGCGCACCGGGCGGACAGAATGGATGCGTGCAGGAGAATCATCCAGGGCAGTGGCCTCCCTACGGCTACGGTCCTCAGCCGCCGGTCCACCCGTACCAACCGCCGTCCTGGTTCCTGCCGACACCTCGTGGGGCGCGTTACGACCACCTCGCCAGGACCGCCGCCGCGAAGCCGTGGCGGGCGATCGTGGGCACGCTGCTCATCGCCGCGGGATTCGTGGTGCTCAGCGCGGTGATGGTGTGGGTCGGCCTGGTGGTGTCGACCATCCTGGGCATCCCGGCGCCGCTCGACGTCGGAGGCCGGTTGTTCGGTGATCCGGTGCTCTGGCTGGTCGTGCTGTTGTTGTCGCTGGCGCCCGTGCTCTTCGTCGTGCAGGGCACGGCGGCGCTCGTCCAGCGCAGACGCCCCGGCACGCTCTCGTCCGTGGCCGGGCGGCTGCGCCGGACCTGGCTGCTGAGCTGCCTCGGGGTGGCCGTCCTGGCGATTGTGCTGGGGCAGGGCACGCAGGCGCTCGTGCTGACGCTGTCCGGCGAGGACGCCGACCTGTTCGGCTGGGCGGGGTGGTCCGGGTTCCTGCCCGCGCTCATCGTGATAGTCCTGCTGGTGCCGTTCCAGGCGGCCGCCGAGGAGTACGTCTTCCGCGGGTGGTTGGTGCAGGCGATCGGGGCGCACGTGCGAAATCCGGCCTGGTCCATCCTGCTCGGATCCGCGCTGTTCATGTCGTTGCACGGGTATTCGTGGGCCGGGCTGATCGATGTGTTCGGGTTCGGGGTCGTCATGGGCTGGCTGACGGTGCGGACCGGCGGGCTGGAGGCGGGGATCGCGCTGCACGTCCTGAACAACCTGGCGGCCTTCGGGCTCGCCGCCGCCGCGGGGCGCTTGGAGGAGGCGCTGGCGCAGGGAGAGGTGCCCGTGCCCTGGCAGGCGTTGTCGGGGACGCTGGTGCAGCTCGGGGTGTATGCGTTTGGTGTGTTGTATCTAGCCAAAAAGCGGGCACTCAATAACGTTTCCGGATAAAACACGCGCGAGGTGCCGGGAATCTCGCTAGAGAGGTCTCGCTATTCCGGCTGAGTCATGCTGGTCTGGTTCCTGTGGAACGGACCAGCGTGCTGATTCCACGTTCGACGAGTTCGACCAATAGGAGGTACGGCGCGTGGCCTCCGGCCCCAGCGAACCGCCTCGGCGACCGCCGGGTGACGACGACCCGCGTCCTGAGGACGCGTCTGAACCACAATCCTCGGAAGAGCCGAGGATCAGCCATTCGCCGCCGGGCCCGACCGACGATCGGGCGCGGGGTTTACCGCTGACCTCGCCCTGGGGCATGCCGCCCTTCGCCGCCCCCGTGCCGGAGGACGAGCCGCAGGAGCCGCCCAAGGGGCGCATGCCGTACAGCTCGCCCACGGCCGAGCCAGAGGCCGAGCCGCGCCGCCGCCCCCGCCGCATCGTCAACCGGCCCGACAAGCTCGTGGCCGGTGCCCCCGTCCATCCCCCTCAGGAGACGTCCCGCGGCGAGCGGCAGGCGGAACCCGAGGCTTCTCCCGAGCATGAGCCTCCCCACGAGTCCGAGCTTTTCCCCGAGCCCAGGCCTTCTCCCGAGCCTGGGGAGCGGGAGCCCGCGCCCCGGAGCGAGCCCCCGTACCGGCTGGTTTACCCGGTCGAGCGGGCGGCTCCCGAGCAGGACGAGGAGCCGGCCGAGCCCGAGCAGCGGCCCGACGAGGACGGCGAGCCCGAGGTACGGCGGGTCGGGCGGCCGCCGGCCGGCCGGCCCACGCGGCCCGACCTCCTCGTCGCCACGGGGCAGCCGGGCCCGCAGGGCTCGAGCGGCAGGCACCACAGAGGCCCGGCCCCCGCCGCCGTCCGCAGGTCCAGCCCCGTACGCCACCGCAGCAGGACCGTTCCCGTCGTCCTGTCGCTGGCCATGGTGGTCCTGGTGGCCGCCGGCGTGCTCGTCTGGCAGTGGACCGAGGACGAGGCGCCCGGCCTGCGGCTGGAGGCGGGCACCGGGCGGTCGGGAGACGACCTGTTCACCGTCCCCGCGGCCGGTGACGGCGCCAACCAGAAGCTCAACGACATGACCTCCGTCGGCCGTGCGGTGGTGGCGGTCGGCAGCGACACGACGAACCCGACACCGCGCCCGCTCTTCCTGTTCTCGCCGGACGGCGGCAAGAACTGGCAGCTCGGTCAGGTCAACGGCGCCTCCACCCCCACGGTCCAGCGAGTCGTCGGCGGCAACGGGCGCTGGCTGGCCGCCGGCGGAGACGGCGTGTCCGAGCGCGGCCTGTGGACCAGCACCGACGGGTACAGCTGGACGGCCGTGGCGGAGTCCGGGCTGGCCGCGTTCAGGCCCGGTGACCAGATCCACGACATCGCCAGGACGGCGTCCGGATTCGTGGTGGTGGGCCGTACGACGGGAGACGACGGCGGGACGGGCCCGGCGGCCTGGCGCTCCGCCGACGGCAGGGCCTGGGAGCGGATCGAGACCAGGGAGCTGGAAGTACGCGAGATCAAGGCGGTCGTCGCCAAGGGCGACACGGTCGTGGCCATCGGAGCCCCCGCGGTCGGCGAGGGATCGCGGGTGCTCCGTTCGGCCGACGGCGGGCGCCACTGGCAGGCGACTGGCTTCCAGCTTCCGGAGGCCATGCCGCGTGCCGGGACGGTGGCCGTGCAGCCGAAGGGGTTCGTGCTGGTGCCGTGGCGCAAGCGCGTGATCACCGGGGACGTGCGCGTCTACTGCTCCCCGACCGGGGCACAGTGGTCGCAGTGCGGCTCCATCGGCGGCCTGAGCGGCGAGAGCCCCGGCGTCGAGTCGCTGATCTCCTACCCGTCGGGTGTCGCGGCGATCGCGCAGACCAGCCTCGGCCGGTACTCCGTGCTGACCAGCGCCGACGGGCGCCAGTGGGCCAGGCGGACCGACTTCGGCAACCTGCCGGGCGCGACGCTGCGCGGGTTCACGATCGCCGACGGCGGCACCCTGTTCGCGGGCGGCGACCAGGCGGCCTCCGACGTCGACAACCAGCTCGTGCTGATGACCGCGCCCCCGCGCGGCACCGCCTCGCGCGTGCAGCTCGGCCAGGTCGAGGGCCTGACCAGGATCGCGCGCGAGACCACCGCGCTGGCCGGCTTCGCCGGCAGGTACGTCGCCGTCGGCTCGGCCTCCGGCGACGCGGGCCTGTGGACGATCAGAGACTGGCAGAGCTGGAAGTCCATGAGCCTCGGCGGTCCAGGCCGGCAGACGCTGGAGGACGTGGCACACGGCGGCCGCGGCTGGCTCGCCGTCGGCTCCACCGAGACGAACGTGGCCGTCACCGACCCCCTCCTCGTCACCTCCGGCGACGGCGAGAACTGGCGGAAGGTGAGCGTCTCCGGCGACCTGGCCCGCAACCCGAACGACCCCTACCTGGAGACCCACGTGGTGACGGCGGGCAAGAAGGGGTACGTGCTGGCGGGCGAGTCCAGGGACCAGGCGGGCACGGCTGTGGCCGCCATGTGGTTCACGCCTGACCTGCGCAAGTTCACCAGGTCGAAGAAGCTGCCGCAGGGCGGCTCCGGGGTGCGGATCTACGACGCCGTCGCCGGCGGGGACGGGTACGTGGCGGTGGGCGGCTCCGGCGGCGCCGACCAGGAGAGCAGCGTGGTCTGGTACTCCCCGGACGGCGTGAACTGGAGCTCGCGCAGGCGCGTGACCCCGCCGGACGCCACCTCGGCCGGACTCCGACGGGTCACGACTTATCAGGACAAGCTGGTGGCCATCGGCACGGCCGTGACGGGCGGCTCCCGTCGCGCCTTCGCGGCCGTCTCGGACGACGACGGCACGAGCTGGCAGACGGCCTGGCTGCCCGCGGAGCAGGCGGCGGCGGTGTACGACCTGGCGGCGGCGGAGGAGGGCCTGGTGGCGGTGGGCTGGCACGGCGTTCCCGGCGAGGGCGACAGCGCGGCCTGGACCTCACAGGACGGTCTTTCGTGGAACCGCATGGTGCTGACGAAGGACCGGCTGGCCGGGCAGGGTGCGCAGTGGCTGACGGCCGTGGCGGTGTCGGGGTCGGAGGTCGTGGCGCTCGGCCGGTCCACGACGTACAACGCCGACCACCTGATCCTGTGGACCTCCAGCCTCACCTCGAACAGGTAGTCAGCGGGAGAGCACGCCCCAGCCGGTCAGCGACTCGAGGAGCCCTTCGGAGAGCGGCAGCCGTACCAGCTCCTCGATGTCGAACCAGCGCACGTCGGCGGCGTCGTCCCCGGCGGCCGGCACGCCACCCGTCACGCTGGCGAGGTAGTCGCGGATCACGTACGTGTCCCCGCCGAGGCCGGGGCGGTCCACCGTGCCGGCCAGGCGGCCCACCTCGACCTGCAGCCCGGTCTCCTCCAGGACCTCGCGCCGCACCCCGTCGGCGTCGCTCTCCCCGGGCTCCAGCCGGCCGCCGGGAATGGACCACAGGCCCACGCCGGGCGGACGTCCTCGCTTGATGAGAAGCAGCCGGTCGGAGGCATCGAAAATAATCGCGCCGACACAATTTACGCGCACATGACCAAGATTACGACGGGACAACGGGAAGCGCCCTTGACGGGCCGGTGCCAGAGAAAGCACCGTGGGTAGTTGTGAGAGCGGCTCCTACCTGTCCACGGTGTTTTGGCCCGCTTCACGGGCCGAGTGCGTGGTCGAGCGCGTTTCGATGTGACACGCACGGTGATGTCCTGCCGTATCAGCCTCCTTGGCCGCCGACCAGTACGGCGCTGGAGGCCATACGCAAGAGCGCCGTGGTGCCCGTGTGGCTGCCCTGGCCGTTGCCCGCCGGCTGGCTGGTGACCGGATTCGGCGAGGTGGGCGACCAGCGCACCGGCGCCCGCGCCAGCGTGGTCGCGCTGGCGGGGCCGTCGCTCATGGAAGGACCCGCCGATCTGCTTATCATCGCGGAGGAGCCGGGCATCGGGCTCGGCGCGGCGTTCGCGGGGCTCGACGGTCCTGACCCGGGCGAGGGGTTCGACTCGGGACCGCCGAACGCCAAGATCGACGTGCTCGGGCATCCCACCGCGCTCTGGTGCGTGGGCGCCGCCGACGACCGTGCCGTCTACGCGGGCGAGGCGCTGGGCAACTGGCTGTGGGCCATCGCCTGGCCGGCCGACGCCGGATGCATGATCGCGCTCGCCGAGCTCTCGCTGCTCGACGCGCGGGATCACGACCTGGATGTGCCGTTCGGCGCGTTCTCCCCGAGACTCGAGGACTGAGCTCGATTCGCGCTCTGAGGCAGACGGACTAGAGTTCGGAGACGTGACAGCGCGTATCGAGCGAGTGGTGACCGAGGGCGTCGTCGAGATCGACGGCACCGAGCACAAGGTCGAGAACAACACCTGGATCATCGGCGACGACGACGAAGTGATCGTCATCGACGCGGCGCGTGACGCTGAGAAGATCCTGGAGCAGGTCGGCGAGCGGGAAGTGCTCGCCGTCATCTGCACGGCGGGGCTGCCTGACCACGTCGGGGCCGCCATCGAGGTGGCCAGCAGAGACGAGGCCGTCGTCGCCTTGCACCCCAAGGACAAGCCCCTGTGGCGGGAGACCTGGCGCGAGACCTGGCCCGACATCGACATGGAGGACGACGGCATCTTCGAGGTGGCCGACGTCCAGCTCGATGTCCTGGAGACGCCCGGCATCACGCCCGGCGGCGTCTCGCTCTACTGCGAGGCGCTCTCGGCCGTGTTCACCGGCAAGGCCCTCCAGGCTGACGGCCCCGGGAAGCTGGGCGGCGACTACCCCGCCCTGGCCGATCAGCTGACCTCGATCGGCGGGCGGCTGTTCACGCTGCCCGGCGACACGCGGGTGCTGGCCGTCCACGGCGACGAGGTCACGATCGGCGACCTGGAGCCGCACTTCGACGACTGGGTGTCGGGCTCGTTGACCCGTGGCGACTCCGACGACGAGGGCCCGCTCACCGACGGCACCAAGCTCTCCGGGATCAAGCTCGACCCGAGCGACGACTAGGGTGCGAGGGAGCCCCAGCGACCGGGCCGCCGCCACGGAGTGGAGGCCATGAACACGCAGCTTCCGCTGGACGGGATGCCGCGGCGGCTCTATTCGTGCACGCCGTCGCGGTTGAACGCCTGGCTCGACTGCCGGCGCCGCTACCGGTTCAGCTACCTGGACCGGCCGCAGCCGTCCAAGGGGCCCGCCTGGGCGCACAACAGCGTCGGGGCGAGCGTGCACAACGCACTTGCGGGGTGGTGGCGGGAGCCGTACGAGCGCAGGACGCCGCTGACGGCCGCCATCCTGGTCACGAACGGATGGATCACGGAGGGGTTCAGGGACGCCGAGCAGTCGGGGCACTGGCTCGGCCGCGCCCGCGACCTCGTGTCCGGATATGTCGCGACATTAGACCCGAGTGACGACCCTGTGGGCGTCGAGCGCACGGTCGCCACCCGTACCAAGGTCATCGCCGTGTCCGGCCGCATCGACCGCCTGGACCGGCGCGGCGACGAGCTGGTCGTGGTCGACTACAAGACCGGCCGCCGCCCGCTCACCCAGGACGACGCCCGCTCGTCGCTCGCCCTGGCCGTTTACGCGATCGCCGCCTCCACGATGATGCGCACGCCCTGCCGTTCGGTCGAGCTCCACCACCTGCCCACCGGCGAGATCGTGGAGTGGCGGCACACCGAGGAGTCGCTCGCCCGCCACCTGCGGCGCGCGGAGGAGCTCGCGACCGAGGCGTCGGAGGCCGACGAACGCTACCGCACCCTCGTCAGCCCACCCGCCAAGGGCGCCACCACCTCGCGCTCGGGGCGGGGAGCGGCCGCGCCGGGGGCCTCTGCCCCGCGTTCAGGGCCAGGCACCTCCGTGCCGGGGGCCTCTGCCTCGCGCTCAGGGCCGGGCACCTCCGTGCCGGGAGAGCGGCAGTTCGTCGGGCCGGCAGTGGTGCCGGACGAGATCGACGAGCTGTTCGCCCCCAATCCCGGGCCGATCTGCTCCTGGTGCGACTTCCGCCGCCACTGCCCCGAGGGCCAGGCCGCCGCCCCCGACCGACGCCCGTGGGACGCCCTCGCCGAGTAACGCACCGCCCGGCCCGCCCCGCCGGCGGGCCTCGGCGCGCGGCCCCCAAGGACAGGACCCTCGGCACCGCAGTCTGGCGTTGGCGGCGTAGCCCTATCTGAGCTCTTGACGTGCTCCTCCCATGAATGGGGAGGGCTCTCATGGCCGTTACGCGGCCACCCCTTGCGGGGTGGTGCGGGTAGTCTCGCCATGAGGTGCTTGACGCTTCACCGGCCCCAGTGGTGCAGGGCCTCCACGTCCGGTGACCGCCTGTCCGGCGGCTGAGTTGTACCGGTACAACTGGGTGCGGGCGGCGTTGACGTCGGCGTTGCCGATCCACCCGCATGCTGTGTTCTTGCACACGAACCGCGACTGGCTCTCGCGGGAGCCCTCGGTGATCGTGTGGCAGGCGTGGCATTCCTGGCTGGTGCCCGGTGCCGGGACGAAGACGACCTTGCCGCCTTTGTCGGTGGCCTTGTAGGTGAGGAAGTCGGCGGTGCGCCCCCACGCCTGGCTGGCGATGGCGCGGTTCAGACTCCGCTTTTGAGCAACGTTCTTGCCCGGCTGTTCGAGGGTGCCGGAGGCGGAGGTCATCATGTTCTTGACCTTGAGGTCTTCCAGCACGATGACGGAGAACCGATCGGCGAGCTTGGCGGTGGTCTGGTGTTGCCAGTCGATGGCCCGGCGTTTGGCTTTGGCGCGCAGGCGAGCGATCTGGTCGTAGGTTCGTCTTAGCCGGCTGCTGGTGGGCCGGCCGGGTTCGGCCGCTCTTTTCTGGCGGGCGGCTTTGCGTTCCAGGCGGAGCAGGCGGGCTTGTTCTCCGCCTGTCAGCCAGTCCTTGCGGTGGAAGATCTTCTCTCCGGTGGCCAGGGCAAGCGGGACGGTGATACCCCGGTCGATCGCCGTTGCCGGTCCCGTGCGCGAGGGAGGCACCGGTTGCTTGGTCTGGGTACGGAACACGATGTGCCACCCATTGGCCTCCTTCACCAATCGCGCCCCGGTGATCTTCCCGTCCGGTCCGCCCTTCGTGACCCCGGCAGGTCTTTCGTCCACCGGAAGCGGACCTGGCCGAGCTTGGGGATGTTGACCGCGCCCCACCGCCGGTTGATCCGGGTGATGTTCAGATCCCGCCCCTGGGGGACGTCCACAGCCATTCGCGAGCGGACGCGGCTCTTGAACGTGGGGCGCCCGGCCGGGTGGCCGGGGTTGAAGAAGTTCGCCCACGCCTGCCGGTAGGTCTTCAGCACGGCCTGCGCCGCCTGCGCGGGCAGATCCCTGAGCCAGTCGATCTCCTTACGGGCCTCCCGGATGGCCTCGTCGCACGCCGCGAGCGAGGCGAACCGGCCCTGACGGAAGGTGAAGAATTCGTGCAGCAGGTTCCACACCACGCGCGCGTTGTGCGCCTGACCGTCCAAGACGGCGATCTGCCGCCAGTCCAACTCCAGGCGCGCAATATGAGCACGATTGCGTCTCTCCAGCCCCACGCGGCTCACCTTATCGTTTGGTATATGTCATTGCGACGGAAACCGAATTCCGAAATCAGAGCGGGACATCACTGCATCCAAGACCTCACCGCACATTTGGTGTTTGTCGCGAAATATCGGCGAGACGTCTTCACCGACCCATGCTGAAGCACTGCGAACAGATCATAAAAGCAGTGTGCGAGAAGTTCGAATGCAAGCTGACCGAGTCCTACGCGGGCTCGACCGGTGGCGCGAGCCTGGCCACCATCCGCACGTACATCCAGTCCCAGGACCGGCCCCAGAAATGAGCGAAGATCAGACGTGATCATGCCCGGTTCCAAGTGCGGATCAGGGCACGCTCCGGCCCTCGGGGGCCTTCCCGCGCGGGCCTTCACCTCCCGCCTGAAGGACTCTGCTGAGCAATTCATCAATCAGTGTGACTGTTTGCCGTGCATGGTTGTGGTGGCTGAGAGTCGCTGGTCGGATGCAACGAGGGGGCATGTCGTTAGAGTCTCAGGCGGGCCTCCCTTTCTTGTCCGCCGAACACTGCGGCCTCTGCCCTGTGCGGGCACAATGCACTCGCCTCCCGACCGAACGCCGGGGGCCTGACCCTCGTGCCCCGCCAACGCCACGAAGCCTTCCAAGCCGCCCGCCAGGCTCAAGACACCGACGAGTGGAAACAGCGCTACGCGGCCCGTGCCGGGGTCGAAAGCCTGATCTCTCAAGCAGTCCGCAGCCCAGTGGTGCCTGGTATCGACGCGATGCGCCCCACGCGCCGGGGACAGTGGATCTGGCCCAATGGCCTTCTCGGAAATTGAGGACGCCGGGGCGCTGCTGCCGGTCAGGCGGCCAGCGCCGTCGGCCAGCGACGGGGATCGGTCAGGCCCTTGAGACCCTTGCTCACGTCGTAACCCGCCGCGCCGAGCCGCTCCCTGGACGCCCGCAGCATCTCCCTCGTGGCCGGCATGAACGCCCGGTCGTGCATCGGCTCCGGCAACGAGTTCAGGCCCAGCCTGAACGCCTTCAGCGCGGCCGTGACGGTCGCGCGGGGAACCTCCGGCAGCGCCCCGTACATCCGCCTGGCCCACTCCGGCAGCGTGTAGTAACACAGCGCGCCGAACGGGAAGTAGGCGGGCTTGCCGGGGGACAGCAGCCTCAGCTCGTGCGGCAGCCTCGGCCACATCAGGAACCGCACCGTCGAGGCCGCCTCCTCCGTCACGCGCAGGCTGGGGCGTGCCTGCTTGAAGTAGGCGTCCATCTCCGCGCACGAGCCGGGCACGTCCTCGAGGTGCAGGCCGACGTACGTGGCGCTCTTGCGCTGCTCGTACAGGTAGCGGTCGGCCTGGCGCTCGGTGAGGCCGAGCCCGCCGAGCCTGGCCACCTCCAGGTACGACGACACCTCCGCGCAGTGCACCCACAGCAGCAGCTCGGGGTCGTCCACCCGGTGCGTCCTGCCGGTTTCGGGATCATGGATGCGCAGCGCCTTGTGGATGCCGCGCACCCGCCGGCCGATCTCGTCCGCCTCCGCCGGGCTGCCGAACGTCACCCGCCCCACGAAGTCGGCCGTGCGGCGCAGCCGGCCGAACGGGTCCTCCTGGAAGTTGGAGTTCTGCCAGACGCCGCGCATGGCCAGCGGGTGCAGTGCCTGCAGCATGAGACCACGTACGCCGCCCACCCACATCGAACGGTCGAGATGCACCAGCCACGTCACGCTCTGCGGCGGCTGGACGACGAGGTCTTCGATGTTCGCCATAGTAAGTGGATAATTACATGATATTAAATCTTATGTCCAAATAGTGCTTCTCGGCCACGTTCCAGAACCGCACGAGCGCCGCCGCCGTCGTCTCCGGCGCCTCGACGTTCGGGGAGTGCACGGCGCCGGGCACGACCACGCACTCGGCCCCGAGCCTGGCCGCCATCTCCGACTGCACCTCGGGCGGCCACCCGTCGTCGTGCTCGCCGTACAGCACGAGCGTGGGCACCTCGATCTGGCGCAGCTCGTCGGTACGGTCATGCATGGACAGCACCTGCTGGGCCATGCACGCCAGCCCGATCGGCGAGTTGGTGAGCAGGCGCTTGCGCAGGAAGACCAGGATCTCGTCGGACACGTCGCCGGACAGCGCCTCGGGCTCGAGCCTGTGGTGCCACACGTGCTCCAGGCCGAACGCGTGCACCTCTTCCATGAGCTTCATGCCGTTGATCGCCCGCCTGCCCTCGATGGCCGCCGGACCCGAGCCCATCAGCGTGAACGACGCGAAATGCGTGCGCCCGTCGATCACCGCTTCCCTGGCCACCAGCCCGCCGAACGAGTGGCCAACCAGGTGAACGGGGTCTCCGCCGCCGATGACCTGGGCGAGCGCGTCGACGTCGGCGCCGAGCGACGGGCAGGTGTAGGCGGCCGGGTCGTCGGGGCCCGGCGTCTCGTATTGGCCGCGCAGGTCGACGGCCACGACCCTGCGCCCCGACTGGGCCAGGGTCATCAGGATCGCGATGAAGTCCTCCTTGCTGCCCGTCAGGCCGGGGACCAGCAGCGCGGGCCAGCGCTCAACCACACCACTGACCGGTCGCGCGTCCAGGGCCGCGAACGTGCCCTGCGGCGTTTCGATCTTCTGTGGTGCGACGCCAGGAGGCAGATCGAGGAATCGCGGCGTACTCACGTGGGGCAACAATACCCAGAGGTCAGCAGCTCGACACCGTGGAGGGGTCTACCTGGGCGAAAGGGCGCGCACCCGGCCGGGTGCGCGCCCTGCTCAGACGGTGCTCAGCCCGCGCGGCGGCGGTTGCCGCCGCCGCCCCTGGACTGGCGGCGCTGCTGCTTGCGCTCGGTGGCGGCGGACGGGGCGATGTCGTCGTCGTCCGTGGCCAGGTCGGGAGACTGGAAGATCACCGTGAACGGGTTCGGCGGGACGATCCGCTCCGGCTCCTTGCGCACCGGCGGTGGCGGGGTCGCGAGGAAGGACGGCTCCGGCTCCGCAACAGTCACGGGCTCCGCAACAGTCACGGGCTCCGCAACAGTCACGGGCTCCGCGACGGCCGCGGGCTTCGCGACGGTCTCGGGCTCGACGATGGCGGCGGCGGTCTTGGTGGCGGTGCGGCGAGAGCGGGTGCTCTTCACCGGCGCCTCCTCGGCCACCACCGGCGCGTCAGCCTCGGGGGCGGCGCCGGCGCCCCGGCGCGACCTCGTGGGCTTGACCGGTGCCTCGGGGGCCTCGGCGAGCGCCTGCTCGATCGCAGAGGAAGCCGCCCCCCTCCGCGTACGCGTCCGCTTCGGCTCGGCGGCCACCTTGATCTCGTCCGCTGAGAAGATCGCGGGAGTCTCCTCCGCCTTGGCATCCACGAGCTCGACCTCCGGAGTCTCGACGGCTGCGGTCTCCGCCAGCTCCTTGCCGCCACGGGTGCGGCGGCGCTGGCGTGGCGTACGGGCAGGGCGCTCCTCGCGCTCGTCGCGGCGACGGCCACCACGACCGCGAGTCCTGCCGGTCTCTCCGAGATCCTCGATGCGCTCCGCGGACAGCCCGGCACGCGAGCGGTTCGCGTGGGGCAGGACGCCCTTGGTGCCCTCGGGGATGTTCAGCTCGGAGTAGACGTGAGGCGAGGTGGAGTAGGTCTCCTCGGGCTCGGCGAAGTCGAGCCCGAGCATCTGGTTGATCATCTTCCAGCGGGTCAGCTCCTCCCACTCCACGAACGTGACCGAGATGCCCGTGCGCCCGGCCCGGCCGGTGCGGCCGATGCGGTGCACGTACGTCTTGTCGTCCGTGGGGCAGTCGTAGTTGACCACGTGGGTGACGTCGTCGATGTCGATGCCGCGGGCCGCCACGTCGGTGGCCACCAGCACGTCGATCTTGCCGTTGCGGAACGCGCGCAGCGCCTGCTCGCGCTGGCCCTGGCCGAGGTCGCCGTGCACGGCCGCGACCGCGAAGCCACGGGTGTCGAGCTGCTCGGCGACCATGTCGCAGGCCCGCTTGGTCTCGCAGAAGACCATGGTGAGCCCGCGGCCCTCGGCCTGCAGCAGCCGCGCGACGATCTCGATCTTGTCCATCCGGTGCGCGCGCCACACGATCTGGCGAACCTGCGGCGTGGCCTCACCCTCGCCGCTTTCGTGCTCGGCTCGCACGTGTGTCGGACGGTTGAGGTATTTGCGCGACAACGCGACGATCTCGCCCGGCATGGTCGCCGAGAACAGCATCGTCTGCCGCTGCGCGGGGATCAGCTTGAAGATCCGCTCGATGTCGGGAAGGAAGCCCAGGTCGAGCATGCGGTCGGCCTCGTCGAGCACGAGGGTCGTGACCTGGCTCAGGTCGAGGTGCTTCTGCTTGACCAGGTCGAGCAGACGCCCGGGGGTGCCGACGATGACGTCGACGCCGGCCCTCAGCGCCTCGATCTGCGGCTCGTACGCGCGCCCGCCGTACACGGTCAGGACCCGGGAGCCGAGCTTGCCTGCCGCGGTGACGAGGTCCTCACTGACCTGCACGGCCAGCTCGCGGGTCGGCACGACGACGAGCCCGCGGGGCTTCTTGCGGTTTTTGCGCGGCTTGCCGATGCTCTGCAGCATGGCGATGCCGAACGCGTAGGTCTTGCCCGTGCCCGTGCGTGCCTGGCCGATCAGGTCCTGGCCGGTCAGGGCGAGCGGGAGAGCCATCTCTTGGATGGGGAACGGTGTGACGATGCCCTCGGTCTCGAGGGCATCGGCGATCTCTGGTGTGACTCCGAGGTCTCGGAAAGTCGTCAGCGTGGCCTGCCTCAGTTCTCAAATGAAGGCGGGCCTGCCGGGACCGACGGGCGTGAAACAGCCCCCGTTATGTGGGTCCTCGCGGTAGAGCCAGCCCTCTCGCGTCATCAGCGACCGCGCACCCAGAAGTGGGGGTATTCGGGGGAAACCCTCGAATTTACACAGTGCGGTCGCACTTTCACAGAGCAGTGTACTCGATACCACAACGCAGGCCGAGCTTGCGTATGTTCCCGCAGATTCTGCGAAGTACGCTGCCTGTCATGAAGGAGTCTCCAGGAGTCGTCGACCTTCTCGGTGTGCTCGCCTATGCGGAGCTCAGCGCGTACGCGCGGATGACGGAGGACGCCGCCACGCTGGCGCCCACGCTGGCCGACCGCGCGGCGCTGAGCGAGCTGGCCGTGACCGAGTACGCCCATTTCCGTCTGCTGCGCGACCGGCTGGCCGAGCTCGGGGCCGATCCCGACGAGGCCATGGCGCCGTTCGTCGGCGCGCTGGACGCCTGGCACGCGCAGACCAAGCCGGCCGACTGGCTGCAGGCGCTGATCAAGACGTATGTGGGGGACGGCATCGCGCTCGACTTCTACCGCGAGGCGGCCAGGCATCTCGATCCCTCGATCGCCGAGCTGGTGGACGAGGTGCTGGTGGACGAGGGGCGCTCGCAGTTCGCGGTCGAGCGGGTCAGAGCCGGGATCGAGGCCGCGCCCGCGGAGGCCGGGCGGCTGGCGCTGTGGGCCCGGCGGCTCGTAGGCGAGGCGCTCAGCCAGGGGCAGCAGGTGGCCTCGGCGCGGCCCGAGCTGGCGTTGCTGCTGGTGTCGGCGGAGGGTGCCGCCGATATTTCCCGACTTTTCGCGACACTGACGGAGGCGCACAACAAGCGCATGGCCACCCTGGGCATCTGAGCGGCCGCGGCTGCGGAAAGTCACGGGTCTGTCTATCGAGCGGCGCGAGGGCGCGGAACGGTTGTACCGTGCCAGATATGAGGGCCTCGCGCCGCTACGGCAGTTCCTTGACGACGAGATGTGCGCCGAACCGCTGGACCTCGCGCCCTGCGCTGCGGAGGGAGAGCGCACACTGCCCGACCGCGGAGCCTGGGCACCGCGCCACCCTCCGCCCCCGCCCACCCCGCGCCTGCCTGCTCGGGACTCTCCGCTGACCGGACCCACCGCACGCCGATAGCGGCACACAGCCGTGGCCGCGCTGCATCACGCCTACATGGCAGCGACCGTGATGCATCACGCCCACTACGGCGGGCGCAGCAGGCGCGGTGCGCCGACAAGGCAGGGCGCCCAGGGGAGGGGTACGGCGCGTTAGCCGTACCCCCAGGTCAGGAGCCTTTAGAGGGTGCCGCCGAACCCGACGGGCCTGGCGTCGTCCTCGCCGATCTCGACGAAACCGAGCGACGACACCGGCACCACGACCCGCCTGCCCTTGACGTCGGTCAGGGCGAACACGCCACGCTCGACCGACAACGCGCTTCTGAGCTCCTCTTCGACCTGCTCGGGGGTGAGGTCGGTCTCGACAATGAGTTCGCGGTGTACCGAGCGTACGCCGATCTTGACTTCCATCGTGGCTCCTTAGTCGATGGGCTGGCTCACTCCCATCGTGGCGGCTCGTACCCGCGAACGGCGCAAATGATCGCGGCCAGCGAACGGGTTATGCCGTACGCGGAAAACCGCTGATGCCGCGCCAGGCCAGCCGCGCCATGAGCTGCTCGGCCGCGTCCTTCGGGATCGAGCCGTGCGTGGTCACCCAGTAGCGGGCGCTCACCTCAGCCATGCCGACCAGGCCTATGCCGAGCAGGTGCGCCTCGTCGCTGGTGCATCCGGTGTCCTCCTGGATGACCGCGCTGACCATCTCCGCGCACTCCTGCAACGAGCGCTCCACGCGCTGCCGCACGGGCGCGACGTTGCGCAGGTCGGACTCGAACACGAGCCGGAACGCCTCGCCCTGCGTGGAGACGAAGTCGAAGAACGCGCTGAACGTGGCCTGCACGCGCAGTTTGTTCTCGTTGGTGGAGGCCAGCGCCTCCCGGCACCGGTTGACCATGTCGTCGACGTGGAGGTCGAGCAGCGCCAGGTAGAGCTCCAGCTTGCCGGGGAAGTGCTGGTAGAGCACCGGCTTGCTGACCCCTGCGCGGTCGGCGATCTCGTCCATGGCGGCCGCGTGATAGCCGTTCTCCACGAACACTTCCTGCGCGGCGCTCAGCAGCTGCCGGCGGCGCGCCAGTCGGGGCAGGCGGGTGCCCCGGGGCTTCGCATCCGGGGTTGCGGTCACACGGGTCTCCATAGGTCTCTCAGCGGGCTGTGCGGACATCCTACGTGCGAGCAGGCCAGTCGTATCGGCCTCACTCCGTGAGGCGGGCTCGGTCGCCCAGATGCCGAGTCAGCCGAGTCTGCCGAGTCGTCGCGGAGGCCGTAGTCAGCGATATTCGTCGTCGTCGAGGTCCACGACGCGGTGCTGATCGGCCGCGTCGGCGGGATCGACGTCGAGCGGCAGCTCGAAGCGGAGCCTGCCGGCGCTCTCGCGTATCTCGTGATGCTGATCGGCGGCGTCGGCCTCGGGCGTCTCGATCGACAGCTCCGCCTCCTCTTCCACGTCGTAGGAGAGCTCGTCCCCGCGTATGTCCATCTCCGACATCTTCTGGTCCCCCTTAAGGTGCGGACGGAACCAGCCTACGCCCGGCTGAAAAGGTCGCCGCGCTTCTCCACTCTGGCGAGTACGTCCGGCGCCGTGAACACCAGCTCCTCGGGCCGTTCACAGCCCTCGACCTCTTTCCACAGCAGCGGGGTCGAGACGGTCGGCTGCTCCCTGGCCCGCAGGGAGTAAGGCGCCACGGTGGTCTTGGCCGGGTTGTTCTGGCTCCAGTCGATGAACACCTTGCCAGGTCTGGCCTTCTTCGTCATCACGCTGACCACCTGCTTGGGATGCTCTTTCTCCAGAAGCCGGGCCAGCCTCCTGGCGTACGCGGCGGGCTCCTCGCGGCAGTCCCAGTCGGCGTACAGCTGCATGCCCTTGCTTCCGCTGGTCTTCGGCCTGGCGGTGAGCCCCTCGCTCTTCAGCACCTCGCGCAGCATGAGTGCCACCTCGCAGCACTCGACGATCGTCGCGGGCGCGCCGGGGTCGAGGTCGAACACGAGCGTGTCGGGCGGCAGCGGCTCCCCGTCCTCGCCGACGCGCCACTGGGGCACGTGCAGCTCGAGCGCGGCGAGGTTGGCGTAGTAGACGAGCGTGGGCAGGTCGTCGACGACGGCGAAGTCGATGGTCTCGCGGTTCTTGGTGCTGCCGGGGGCGGGCAGGGTGGCCCGCCGCACCCAGGAGGGGGTGTGGTCGGGGGCGTTCTTCTCGAAGAAGGACTGGCCGGTGACGCCGTTCGGGTAGCGCTTGACGGTGAGGGGCCTGCCCTGGAGGTGGGGGAGGAGCACGGGGGCGACGCGGCTGTAGTAGTCGATGACCTCGGCCTTGGTGAAGCCGTACTCCGGGTAGAGGACCTTGTCCAGGTTGCTCAGTGTCAGCTCGCGCCCGTCGACCTTGACCGGAACCTTCATAGCGTCACCTCCGCGGGGAGCTTGTCGGGCCGCAGCCCGCGCCACACGGGGTGCCGCAGCCGCTGTTCGTCGGTCCACATCGTGTAGGCCACCTCCCCGACCAGCTCCGGCCTAACCCACCGGTTCCGCCACGGAACCTCGTTGCAGAACGGGCTGCGCGGGATCTCCAGCGGCCGCATCCGCTGATAGAGATCGTCGAGCACGGCGTCGGTGAACCCGGTGCCCACATGCCCCACGTACGTGAACCCCTGGTCGGTGAACACCCCCATCACGAGCGACCCGACGCCGCCCGCCCGCCGCCCCTTCCCCGGCTTCCAGCCGCCGACCACGACCTCCCTGGTGATCAGGTTCTTCACCTTGATCCACCAGGGGGAGCGCGTACCCGGCCGGTAGGGCGAGTCCAGCCGCTTGGCGACCACGCCCTCGAGCCCCTGCTCGTACGTGGCCGTGAGCAGGTCGGAGTCCCCCGGGAAGTACGGGGGAGCGCCGACGTCCAGCTCGTCGAGCAGTGCCCGACGGTCCCGGTAGGGCAGCTCGAACAGCGGCGTGCCGTCGAGATAGAGCAGGTCGAACGGCATGTACGTGACGGGGTACAGCTCCAGCATGATCGGCTCGGGATCGGTCAGGTGCATCCTGTGCTGCAACCGCTCGAAGCTGGGCCTGCCGCGCCGGTCGAGCGCGACGACCTCGCCGTCGATGATCGCGTTCTTTATCCCGAACCCCGAAATTTCCGGATACCGCCGCGTGTACTCCACCCCATGTCGACCCGTCACCCTCAGCCCGCCATCAAGATGAACGATGGCGCGGATGCCGTCCCACTTGACCTCCAGCCCGTACCGCTCGCGGTCGGAGGGTAGTTCCCCAGGTACGGCCAGCATCGGTTCGACCGGGTATGGCATTGGTTGCCCCATGACGGGTATGTGCCCAATGGCAAACCCATGCGAGCTGAGGAGTGACCATGCGCAGCATCTGGAAAGGTGCGATCTCCTTCGGGCTGGTCACGATCCCCGTCAAGCTCTACTCGGCGACCGAGCAGAAGGATGTGGCGTTCCACCAGGTGCACCGCGACGACGGCGGCCGGATCCGGTACAAGCGCGTGTGCACGGTGGACGGCGAGGAGGTGCCGTACTCCGACATCGCGAAGGGGTACGAACTGGCGTCCGGCGAGATGGTCGTGCTCACGGATGAGGACTTCGAGGGCCTGCCGCTGAGCACGTCACGCAGGATCGACGTCCTCCAGTTCGCCCCGGCCGAACAGATAGACCCGATCTACTTCGCCAAGTCGTACTACCTGGAGCCGGACGCGCAGGGGGCGAAGCCGTACGTGCTGCTGCGCAACGCCCTGGAGAGCTCGGGCCAGGTGGCGGTGGTCAAGGTGGCCCTGCGCCAGCGCGAGTCCCTGGCCACGCTGCGGGTACGGGACGGCGTCTTCGTCCTGGAGACCATGCTCTGGCCCGATGAGATCCGCAGGCCGGACTTCGCCTTCCTCGAGGAGGACATCGAGGTACGGCCCCAGGAGCTCAAGATGGCCGAGTCCTTGATCACCACGATGGAGTCGGACTTCGACGCGAGCGAGTACCACGACGCTTATCGCGAGGCGTTGCAGCAGGTGATCGAGGCGAAGGTGGCGGGCAAGGAAGTCCCTCCTCCCGGGGAGGAAGAGGAGGCCCGCCCGGCGGTGGACCTCATGGCCGCGCTGCGGGCCAGCGTGGAGGCCGCGAAGCGGGAGCGCGAAGCCGGCGAGCCCGCCAAGGCGAAGAAAGCGGCGGGCAAGTCCAAGGACGAAGAGAAGGCCCCCGCGAAGCGCAAGGCCCGCAAGTCCGCCTGAGGCTGCCTGCGGCCCTCTGCGGGCCTGATTGAGGCGTCCTGGGCGATGCTCTTCGCGCCCACAGCTGCCCCGATAACCCTCCCGATCGCTCGTCCGCCATGAGTGGGACACGCATGGGGCGCATTACGCGCGACCAGGGTCCACGCTGTGTGAGGGGCCCTTCCGTCTGACCGGGCTCCAGTCTGCGCCGTGTGAGAAGCGCACTCGTACGCGCCCGGCGATCCGCCAAATGGGACATATCGTGATAATTCATAGCATGTCATGAGATAAATCTTTAATGCGAGCAATAGCATAGCTATTGTACGGCAAAATAGGGCGATTCCCGTTTGTACCCCTACGTCCTCGGTAATGACATTCAGCGGATGACTCTTCAGCAGGCGTCCAAGACGTTTTCCGAGTAATCGGAGAACGTCCAGAACGGGGCAACAAATCCTTTAGGGGGAAAACGCAATGCCCAAGCTCAAGAGTGTTATGGCGGGCCTCGCCATCAGTACGGGTCTGTCCGGCGGCCTGCTCGCCATGGGTGCGACGACCCCGGCCAGCGCCGGCACCACCCAGGCCACCTCCGGCGCGCCCGTCCTCATCGGACACGGCTGCGGCTGGCGGTGCGGCGGTTGGGGCTGGGGGCGTCGCCACAACAACCGGACCAACGTCTTCGTCCACAACAACAACCAGAACTTCAACTTCGACAGGGACCGTCACAACCACAGGGAGTACGACATCGAGAAGTTCTTCAAGCACCACGACGATGACGACGACTGACGTGGTTTGACTTGACCGTGTGCTGACAGCGCAGGGATGAGTGCCTGCTTCTGGTCTCCACGGCAATTCCTGGTGAGGGCTCCACTGGCATCGGCCAGGGAGCCCTCACTGTGCCATGTCCGGCGAGGCGAGTGCTGCCTGTCCAGGTGCCTTTCTATTTGTGCCCGATGCCGTGTGCCGTTCGCCGGAAGCCCGCCCTGGCTGGGCGAGAGGCGGCGGTTATATGCCACGAGGTGTTACTGCTGAGCCATGTGAATGCCTGGTGTCGGGCAAGAGTGGACAATGTCGGTTTGCTGGCCATTCGGCCGGAAATATGCAGGGTACGGATGATTCGCCTAGCGGGCATCCGGGGGCGTTTCCCGATATTCCGGTCGTACTGGATTTGGGAAGCTCTGAGAACGGGGCAATCGATCCTTTAGGGGGGAACCGCAATGCCCAAAACGTTCAAGAATGTTATGGCCGGCCTCGCCATCAGCACGGCGCTGACCGGCGGCGTGGTCGCCGTGGGCGCCACGACGACCGCGGCCAGCGCCAGCACCGCCACTCAGATCAGCGCAGGGACGTCCGTCCTCACCAAGGTCGCCCGCTGCCACCGCTGGCGTCGCTGCGGATGGGGCTGGGGACGCGGCTGGCGGCGCCACCACCGTCCCCAGACGATCCGGATTCTTATCCACAACAACAACCAGAACTTCAATGCCAACCGGGACCACCGGGACGAGCGGGACTACCGGTTCCGCGAGTTCCGCGACCGGTTCCTCGACGGTGACGACAGCTGACGTCTCGGTCTGAGCAGGTGGCGCGTTTCCCTGCGCCACTCCGGAGTCCGCCAAGGCGATGAACTCCGGTCACCCAAATAGGTGCCCGTATTCGCAAGGATCGACATCCATTGCGAATACGGGCACTCCCCTTTTTGTCCATCGCCTTAGGGCCGTGCCATGTGCGCGGGACTTGATCGGGCGTCGCCTCGATCGCCCTCGGGCTCACCGGCCGGTGACTCCGACGACGTCGAGGGCTTCGCGGGCCGTTCGGACACGGCGTCGCCTGGCCCTGGGCGATGTCGCCGATCCGGCTCCTGGCCGGCGGTGGTCGATCGCGTTGATGCGCCTGTCCGGTCGGCAGTGGTGAACAGGCAGGTTCACGGCGCCCGCCATCGCGGCCCGTCACGTCGGGAGAGTTCCCAAGCCATCACGCCGGAAGAGCCAGGGGGCTTTCACGGAGGCGTCCGTCGGCGGGTCCGGGTAGCCGCGATCGCCACGTGCTCACAGACGGGGCCGTCCAGGCTCGTGCACTCCGCGGGCAGCGGACGTTGTGCAGTGGGCGTTGTGCAGTGGGCGTTGTGCGGTGGGCGCTGCGCGGTGGGGATGCGCGCTGCGGTGGGTGCGCCGTGCGGTGGGGATGCGCCGTGCGGTGGGCGGCGCGCCATGCGCCGCGCGGTGCGCCGTGCAGTGGGCGGTACGTGACGGGCGGTGGGCGGCACGGCCGGTGTGATGGAGGAGAGACAAGGCGAGTGCCCGTATTCGCGGTGGATGTCGATCCGATGCGAATACGGGCACTCGTTCGTGTTGCCACGGTTTCCCGCGTCAGCGGACTCTGGAGCCGAGTGGCGCGGGAAAGCGCGCCACGGGCTCAGCGGATGTCTGCGTCAATGCCGCCGTCGCCGCCGCGGCCACCGTCGCCGCCGATGCCGCCGAAGGCATCACCGCTGCTGCCGATGTTGTTGGTGTCGCCGACGCTGCCGCCGCCACCTCCGCCGCCGCCGCCGGCCTCGTTGCCGCCGCCACCGCCGCCGCCACCTTCGCCGCCGCCGCCTCCGCCGCCGCCGTCGCTGCTGGCGTCGCCGCCCCAGCCCCCGTCGCCGCCCCTCCGGCCGTCGTGCGAGAACTCGAACTCTTCGTCGTGCTTCTCCCAGTCGCGGTCGTTCTTGTGGTCGCGCTTGAAGTTGAAGTTGTGGTTCCTGTTGAAGATCTGGATGTCGATGCGGTCCTTACGGTGGTGCTTGCGCCACCAGCCGCCCCAGCCCCCGCAGCGCCGCCAGCCGCAACCGTGTCCCCCGATGAGGACAGGCGCGCCGGTGCTGACCTGGGCGGTGCCGGCGTTGGCCGCGGTCGTCGTCGCGCCCGCGGCGATCACGCCGCCAGACATCGCTGTACCGATGGCGAGGCCCGCCATAAGACTTTTGAGCTTGGGCATTGCGTTTTCCTCCTAAAGGATCGATTGCCCCGTTTTCGACACTTCCCGAAAACGGCAGAGCCGGAGTGCCGGGAAATGACTCTGAATGGCCGCTGAGCAAAAACCATCCATATCCTCTATGTTTCCAGCCGAATGGCCAGCAAACCGGAATTATTCACTTTTGCCCGACAGTAGGCGTTTCTATGGTTCGGGGAAAGTTTGACGCCGATGGCCGTCATTCCCCGAATTGCGGAATGGCGAGAAATGGAACGAGGCGAAGTGAGGGCTCCCCGGCGGATACCGATGAAGCCCTCACCAGGAATTGTCGTGAGACGAGGAGAGTGAATCTCAGGCCGAACCGCGAAGGAAACGCGGACCGCTCCCGAGAGCCCATCACTCACCGGCCGGATCCACTTCACGTGAACCGTGGCCGCCCGTGAAGACGGGCACTCATCCCTGCACTGTCAGCGCACGGCGCGTCAGCGCATGCTCCTGCTCTTGTTCTTGTGCTCGAATTCGCGGTGGTCCTTCTCGAACTCGCGCCTCTTGTCCTTCTTGTGATCGAAGTTGAAGTTCTGGTTGTCGTTGAAGACGGTGACGCAGACGTTGCGACGGTTGGTCTTCCAGCCGCCCCCTCCGCCCCGGCCGCAGTGACGGCCGCCGAAGTGGCCGTTGTTGTCGAAGCCGTTGTTGTGGTTGAAGAAGAAGGGCAGGAACTCGGCGAAGTTGTCGTCGTCGTCGTCATCGTCGTCGTCGTCGAAGAAGACGTGCTCGTCGTGGTCGTCGTCGTCGCCGCTGAGGATGGTCCTGCCGGTGAACGCGTCGGCGGCGGTGGCGCCGAGGCCGACCACGCCGCCGGTCAGCAGCGTACTGATGGCGAGGCCCGCCATAACACTCTTGAGGTTGGGCATTTCGTTTTCCCCCTAAAGGATCTGTTGCCCCGTTCTCGACGTTTTCGGATGCCTGAAAACAGGTTCCTGGACGGCTGCTGAAGAGTCATCCGCCGAAAGTCATTTCCGGAGCGGTGGCCAGGCAAACAGGAATCACCCTATTTTGCTATGCATTAACACTCTTATTGCTCGCATTAGACATCTATCCAATGAAATGGCTCGATATGTCCGATTGTTCCGCTATGGAAACGTAGATGACATCGACCGTCGTGCCGGCCGGGCTTTCCTGGTGGCCGTGCCGGCGTCGCGAACGGTGATGTCCTCGTTTGCGATGTCGCTCCCAGGCGCGGAAAAACCGCGAACATATGTATTGCCATGGCGCAGGGTCGCTCGCTCGCGCCAGTGGTGGTGGCGTTCGCATTTCGCCGTAGTGGTGAGGGCAGGCATGCTGACGCGCACCGGTGTCACCGGCGAGATGCGTTATTGCGCCACGGCGGCCATCATTGTCTGGGGTCGGCGTCGTGCCTTCCCTGTGGATGTCTTCCGCTTTTCGCGGTGCCCCGCAATGCCCGCCTTCTCGACTCGCCCGCCGTAAACGGTGAGTGCCCGTGCTGTCACGCTGAGTACCGCTTGGTTGTCATGTTTTCCGGCCTTGACTGCCACAAACGGGGGGCTACAGCTTTTACCGCACTCTTAGTCTGGCATGAGATCCATTAGACATTTATGAAACTAAATAGGCCGATATGTCCGCATTGATTGGAGTGGACGCCGGACCGGAGGAGGTCCGGTGAGCGGCTGCCGTCCGTGGCCTGACCCCATGATCGGGTGCCAAATGTCCGAAAGATGGTCATGAAACCCGCTCTGTACGGATTCCGTGCCCCATCCAGACCTGATGGTTATCGTTGAAGGAACGAGAAGAGGCCTTCGCGGAACGACAAGGAGGACACATGATGGCGGAGCCGATCCCGCACTGGCCGGGACGCATGATCGGCTCGGTGCACGTCCGATCGACGGGCACGGGCCCCGGTGAGCAGGCGGTCTTCGTGCACGGCCTGGCCGGTTCGGCCACCAACTGGACCGATCTCATGGACGAGCTCAAAGACACGGTCACCGGCCACGCCATCGATCTCCCGGGAGCGGGCTTCTCGCCCGCCCCGTCCGACGGCGACTACACCGTCGCCGGCCACGCCAGAGCCGTGACCGAGCTGATGGAGCACACCGGCCCGGCCCACTTGTTCGGCAACTCGCTGGGTGGCGCGATCGCCGTCAGGGTCGCCGCCACCCGCCCCGACCTGGTCCGCTCGCTCACCCTGGTCTCCCCGGCCCTGCCCGACCTGCTCCCCAGGTACGGCCCCGTCCGCATCGCCGCCGCCGCGATCCCCGTGCTGGGCGACTGGGTGGCGAGCCGGCTCCCCCTGGTCCCCGCCGAGCAGCGCATCAACGCCTCCATGGCCATGGTCTGGGCCAACACCGGCAACGTCCATCCCGTACGCCTGCGCGACGCGATCGACGAGCTCCGCAGGCGCGACGACGTCCCGCATTCCGGCGAGGCCATGATCGGCTCAGCCAGGGGCATCGTGGCCGAGTACTTCCGCCGCGGCGAGGCCAACCTGTGGCGCCAGGCGGCCAAGGTCAAAGCTCCGACCCTGATCGTGCACGGCAGACACGACCGCCTCGTCCGGCCCGCCATGGCCGCGAAGGCATACCGTACGTTCCCGCAGGTCCGGCTCGTGCTGCTGCCGACGGCCGGCCACGTGGCGATGATGGAGATGCCGCAGGTCGTGGCGGCGGAAGCACGCAGTCTGATCCGTGAGACTCGATTGGGGAATGCCCCACTCGCCAGCTAGGTTTCAAGGTGAGATAGGACCCCCTGGAACGGGAGCGTAGAAAGTGTCGTTGCCACCCCTGGTCGAGCCGGCCGCAGAGCTGACCGTCGACGAAGTGCGCCGCTACTCGCGCCACCTGATCATCCCCGACGTGGGCATGGCGGGGCAGAAGCGGCTGAAGAACGCCAAGGTGTTGTGTGTGGGCGCCGGGGGCCTGGGCTCGCCCGCGCTGATGTACCTCGCGGCGGCGGGCGTCGGCACCCTCGGCATCATCGACTTCGACGTGGTCGATGAGTCCAACCTGCAGCGCCAGATCATCCACGGCCAGTCCGACGTGGGCAGGCTGAAGGCCGAGAGCGCCGCGGCGTCAGTCCGCGAGATCAACCCGCTGGTCGACGTCGTCATCCACAACACGGCGCTGACCACGGAAAACGTCATGGAGATCTTCTCCGGCTACGACCTCATCGTCGACGGCACCGACAACTTCGCCACGCGCTACATGGTGAACGACGCCGCGGTGCTGCTCGGCAAGCCGTACGTCTGGGGCTCGATCTACCGCTTCGACGGCCAGGCCAGCGTGTTCTGGGCCGAGCACGGACCCTGCTACCGCTGCCTCTACCCGGAGCCCCCGCCTCCCGGCATGGTGCCCTCGTGCGCCGAGGGCGGCGTGCTCGGCGTGTTGTGCGCGTCGATCGGCTCCATCCAGGTCAACGAGGCCATCAAGCTGCTCACCGGCATCGGCGACCCGCTGGTCGGCCGGCTGATGATCTACGACGCCCTGGAGATGAAGTACCGCGACGTCAAGGTCCGCAAGGACCCCGAGTGCGTCCTGTGCGGCAAGAACCCGACGGTCACGCAACTGCTCGACGACTACGAGGCGTTCTGCGGCGCGATCTCCGATGAGGCCGCCGAGGCCGCCAGCGGCTCCACCATCACCGCGCTGGAGCTCAAGGAGATGCAGGACCGCGGCGACAACATCTTCCTCGTCGACGTCCGCGAGCCGAACGAGTACGAGATCGTCTCCATCCCCGGCGCCACGCTGATCCCCAAGGGTGAGTTCCTCAACGGCTCGGCCCTGGAGAAGCTGCCGCAGGACAAGCGCATCGTGCTCCACTGCAAGTCCGGCGCGCGCTCGGCCGAGGCCCTCGCCGTGGTCAAGAACGCCGGGTTCTCCGACGCCGTCCATGTGGGCGGTGGCGTCCTGAGCTGGATCAAGACGGTAAACCCGAGCCTGCCCACCTACTAACGGGTTTCTGGGGAAGTTCCCCGGACGCCCCTATTAAGGTCGATGGGGTGAACTCCGCTCGCCCCTGGCCCACACTCGTGGTGGCCTCCGCGCTGACGCTGGTCTGCGCGGTGGCCGCCGGGGTGGCGGGCAGCGCGGCCGGCACGGAGCTCACCCGCGGTCCCAGCACGGCGGAGCTGCAGGGAGCGGCCAGGCGTGAGGTCGCCGAGCGCTGGCGCACCTGGCCCAGCGGCCGTATCTTCCCCGCCACATTGCCGTACTCCGCCGAGCAGGGCGGGCAGGAACGTGCCAGCAGGATCGGCATCTCGCCCCAGACCTCCTGCGACCCCGTCGACGCCAAGGCGGTCAAGGCGCTGCGCAAGGCGGGCTGCAGGGGCGTGCTCCGGGCCACCTATGTCGACGCGCTGCGCGGTGTGCTCGTCACGATCGGCGTGGTGGCCATGCGCGACGAGCCGGGCGCCGTACGCGCCAGGACTGCCTTCTCCGACAGCGGCAAACCCGTGCCGGGCCTGTATCCGCTGGCCTTCAGCGGCACGGTGGCCGACCGCTTCACCCCTGGCGTGCGGCAGTCAGGTTCGGTACGGCAGGCCGGGCCGTACCTGGTGCTGACGACGGCGGGCCAGGTGGACGGGCGGCCCGCGGGCGCGGCGGACGAGCAGCGGCCCGCCATCTTCGCCTTCGCCACCGAGATCGCCGAGCACGTGCTGACCGACCTGAGCACGCCGAAGATGCCCGCATGCACGGCCAAGGAGTGGCAGTGCTGAGCCTGGGCAGTACGCGGATCATGCTGAGGAGGGGTGCGGCGGTCGCGGCGGCCGGAGTGCTGCTGCTCACGGCTGCGCCCGCATGGGCCGACGACGTGCGCGGGGGTCAGCAGCCGGTCATCAAGACGCTGGAGCTGACCCAGGCGTGGCGCACCAGCAAGGGTCGTGGGGTGACGGTGGCGGTGCTCGACTCCGGTGTCGATCCGCGCCATCGCGACCTGGTGGACTCGGTGCGGGTGGGCAAGGACTTCACCGCGGGCGCGAACCCCCCAGGGGTCGCCCCGCTCCGCCTGCACGGCACGTACATGGCCTCTCTGATCGCCGGTCACGGGCACGGACCCGGAGGAAAACTGGGGATCATCGGCGTAGCGCCCGAAGCGGACGTACTGTCAGTAAGGGTCATCCTCGAGGACGAGGAGCCGGGTTTCCAGGAGTTCAACTCGGCGGAGCGTTTCGAGAACGTGGTGGCCCGGGGCATTCGCTACGCCGTGGACGAAGGGGCAGACGTGATCAACATGTCGATCTCCAAAGAGCTGGCGACCAGGGAGGAGCGGGCGGCCATCCGTTACGCCATCTCCAAGGGCGTCGTGCTCGTGGCCGCCGCGGGCAACGACGGCGACAGGAAGATCGACGCGGACTACGCCCCCTACTCCTATCCGGCCGCGTTCCCCGGGGTCGTCTCGGTGGGGGCGACGGACGGGCGGCTGCGCCGGGCCACGTTCTCCAACTGGAACTCCTCCGTGCTGGTGGCCGCCCCGGGCGTGGACATCATGGGCGCGGGCCCCGGCGACGAGTACTGGGTCGGGCGGGGCACCTCGCAGGCGACCGCGCTGGTCTCCGGAGTCGCCGCCCTCATTAAGGCGAAATATCCGGATATGTCGCCGCCGCTGGTCGCCCGCGCTCTGACCACCGGCGCCACCGACCGGCCGCCGGGAGGGTATGACATCGCCACCGGCTTCGGCGTCGTGAACGCGGCCAGGGCCCTGTCCGAGGCCGGCAAGCTGGCCGGGTACACCGAGGCCGCCGCAGGCTCCCATGCGCAGGACCCCGCCAAGCCGCTGGCGGGCGGCCGGCCGGGCCCCATCAAGGTCATCGCCAGGGACGAGAAGCGCGTCGCGGTCCACGCGGCCATCGCCGCCGCCGCGGCCGTCGGCGCGCTCGCGTCCCTGAGTGTCATATTCATCCTGGTCAGGCGCGTCCGCCGGGCACACAGCGCGCAATGCGCATGATCCGCCTACTAAGGGGGACGAAATAGACACACGGAGGCCATTAAAGAGGATGAGGCGGTGGTGAGGGCTCGTAGGTCGACGTCAGGGCTACCGCGCGCCGGAGGAGAAGGCACGCCGGGACAGAGGAACCCGCTCGGCGCCACTGCCGGCCGGCGGTCCCGCGTCCGTGCTTGGCCGGCGGCGAACTCCCGTACGCGCGCGGCCGTCAAGCAGCGCGCGGAGCTGGACACGCTCCAGCAGGGTGTCCGGTACAGGCGCATGTTCGTGACGCTGCTCAGCGTCATCGTGGTCGTGTCGTCCGTGGTCGTGCTGCTCGGCACGATCGGCCTGTTCGCCGAGACGCGCTCGCGCCCGCTGACCCCCGCCGAGCAGAGCCAGTACCAGCAGGAGGAGATCGCCAGGCGCTGGCAGGCATGGCCGGCGACGGGTGTCTTCCCGGAAGAGGTGAAGTACCTCGGGCTCGACCGGGCCCAGCAGTACGCCAGGCGCGTCGGCATCGCCCCCGAGACCGAGTGCGGCAAGGGCGTGGACGCCTCCGTCGCCGGGGTGCTGCAGAGCCACGGTTGCCTCACGATGCTGCGGGCGACGTACATCGACCAGACGGCCTCGTTCGTGATCACGGTCGGGGTCGCCGTGCTGAAGGACGAGGAGTCCAGGGTCTCGGCCGCCGAGGAGCTCACCCAGGACGACCGCGTGGGCGTGCTGCCCGTCGCCTTCCCCGGCACGATCACCGAACGCTTCGGCCCCGACCAGCGCCAGCGCACCGGCTGGGTGGTCGCGGGGCCGTACATCGTGTTCTCGACGGCGGGCTACGCCGACGGGCGGACCAGGGCCGCGATCCCGCCAGAGGAGATCCTGCACAGCGAGCTGTGGCCGGCCGCCAAGTCCGTCGGAAACCAGATCGCCTACTTCCTCGCGGACCCGCCCAAGGTGCCGCCCTGCACCCAGGGGAACGTGTGCTAGCCGGCGTGCGCGCGCTCACCGCCGCGCTGCTCGTGCTGGCAGGGCCTGCCGCCGAGCCCGTGAGGGAGCAGCAGCAGTGGGTGCTGGACGCGCTCAACGTCGAGCAGGCGTGGAGCGTCACCAAGGGCGAGGGCGTCACGGTCGCCGTCATCGACAGCAGCGTGGACGGCCAGGTCAAGGAGCTGAAGGGCCGCGTGAGCGCGGGCCCCGACATGACCGGCGCGGTGACCCGCCAGATGCCGCCCGGCAGGCACGGCACCGCCATGGCTGGACTGATCGCAGGTTCGGGCGAGGACGACGGGCTGGTCGGCGTCGCGCCCAAGGCGAACATCCTGTCGCTGCCCATGGTCACGGACGACGATCCCGAGGTGGGCGTCCCGCCGGCGCAGGACGACGAGCAGGTCTCGGAGAGCCCGCTGGCCCGGGCGCTGCGGTACGCGGCCAACCACGGAGCCAAGGTCGTCAGCATGTCCATCGGCTCCTACGGCCCGCTCAGGTCCGAGCGCGAGGCCGTCTCGTACGCGCTCGGCAAGGGCGTCGTACTGGTCGCCGCCGTGGGCAACGACGGCATGACCAACTACGCCAAGCAGAACGGCACCTCCTACTGGAGCTTCCCGGCCGGCTACCCGGGGGTCATCGGCGTGGCGGCCACCGACAAGCAGGGCAAGCGGGCCACGTTCAGCAGCGACAACCTCTCCGTGCTGGTGGCCGCGCCCGGCGTGGGCGTGCCCGTGGTCAAGCGCAAGAGCGGCTACGAACTGTCGGAGGGCACCAGCTCGGCCGCCGCGCTCGTGGCGGGCGTGGCCGCGCTCATCAAGTCGCGCTATCCCGACCTGCCGCCCGAGCAGGTCGCCCAGGCGCTGGCGTCGAGCGCGCGGGGCCGGCCCGCCGCGGGATACGACGACCAGACCGGCTACGGGGTGGTCGACGCGGCCGCCGCGCTCAACGCCGCCGAGCGGCTGACCGGCGAGCAACGCAGTGTCGTACCGGGCAAGGAGCACTTCGGGCAGGGCGAGGACTCGCCCGTGCCGACGCGGCCGGGCCCCGACCCGCTGCGGCTGTGGTTGTACGGGGGAGGGGTGCTGGTCGCGCTGGTCATGTTCTGTGGCGCGATCATCGTGCTCAATCAGCGCAAGGAGTGAACCTTTACGATCCGCGCGAAGGGTAAAGTTCCGCTATGGTCCCCCGTCATGGGATACGAGCTGCGGGTGGTGCGCGAGTCGCCACTCGCCTTCGCGGAGCTCGCGAAGGCCATCGCACCGGCCGGTTTCGAGCTGCGCGGATCTGACGAGATCGTGGCCGCACACAGGGGCGGCACGCACGTGGTGGCGCGCTGGCAGAGCCAGCTGATCGGGGAGCCCGGCTCCGACTGGCACGTCGCACAGCTCCTGCGGCTGTCGGCCGCGCTCGGCGCCCGGCTCGTGGGCGAGGACGGAGAGGTCTACGCGCTGCGCGACGGCGTCATCGAGGTCCTGACGGGCGGCAGCGCGATGGAGATCGGCAAGTTCGACGAGATCATCGACGCGGGTCCGGCGGCATGGAGCCCCTGAACCCCTTCGCCGAGCGGGTGCTCGACCTCGTCGAGCGCATCCCGCCCGGCAAGGTCATGGCGTACGGCGACATCGCCGAATACCTCGGCGAGGGCGGCCCCCGGCAGGTCGGCAAGGTGATGTCCACGTGGGGCGGCGGCGTGCCGTGGTGGCGCGTCGTGCACTCCGACGGCACCGGCGCGGCCCCTGACCACCTGCAACGCTGCCTGGCCCACTGGCGCGAGGAGGGCACCCCGTTGCGGGGCGAGCGGGTGGACATGCGCGGCGCTCGCTGGGACGGGCGTTCAGCGGATTTTCAGTAAGGGGCGTGACCTGCTGTTTCGCCGAACCGGCGAACCCGTGACCTGTGACTCCCATTACCATGGGCAGAACACTGATGGCGGCCCGAAAGGCGGTGCCTCCCTATGGCCACCGGCGTCACAGCCCAGAGCCAGGGCGGCGACTCGCTCGCCGACCGCCTGAAGGCTGTCCAGGATCTCTGCGATCGTGGAGAGCCTCTCGAAGCGGTCATGCGAGCGGTCGGTTCCGGCGGTCGCGACGCTGCGTTCGACGCCGAGGTGCTGGGCGGCCCGCTCGGGGCGCGCATGGACCTGGCGGTCAAGCGCGGCGCAGCGCGGCGGCGTGAGATGCTCGATCTCGTCCGGCCCTACCTGGCGGCCGTCGACGCGCGCGTCAAGCGCGATCTGCCGGTCGCGCGGCGCGTCATCGTCCACCTGATCGAGCACCGGCCCGACGAGGAGCTCGTCGAGGGCGAGACGCTGACCAAGGTCGTGACCGCGGCGGCCGAGCCGTCCAAGCGCATCCGCAAGGGCCTGAGCTGGTACGCCGACCTGCCCTTCCGTGACGAGCTCCCGCCCGACCTCTACCGCCTGCGGCGGGCCGACCTCGTGCCGGTGACCCACATCGACGACATCGTCTGGGTCGACGGCAAGCTCCGCGTGACCGGGTTCGCGTACCTGGCGGGGCTCTCCGTCCGCAGCCGCAGGTTCAACTGGGCGACCGTGGTGCTGCGTGGGCCACGCTGGCTGCCGCCCATCCGCATGCGCACGCGCCGCGTGCTCGCGCCCGAGGCCACGCATGGCGCGCGCGAGCCCGGCTGTAACTACGACTGGTCCGGATTCAGCGCCGAGCTGAGCCCGTGGCCGCTGCGCTGGCGCGGCGCCGTGCGCGGCGTGGTGTCCGCCGTGCGGCGGCGGATGCGCCACCGGCCGTCCGTGCCCGACGCCACGACGTGGCGGGCCGAGATCGTGTTCTGGAGCCGGGGTGCGCGGGCCACGGGCCTGCTGCGCGGCTCCTCCGTCGGCCGGCCGGAGCGTCCCGCGGGATTGCGGCTGAAGCCGGGCTGGTGGATCAGGCCGGTGTGGACGTCCGATCGGGCGCTGCAGGTCGTGCTCCAGCCCAACAGGGCCGAGCTGACGGGTGTGTCCGTCGACGGCGAGCGCCTGGAGCTGAAGATCTCCCTGCCGGGGCGCACGGTGACCAAGGGCCACGCCCGGCTCGGCGGCCACCGCATCGCTGCCGACTTCACACCCGCGGGCGACGGCACGCAGGTCGTGGTGGGCCTCGCCGTGTCCGCGCTGCTGCACGAGAAGGACGGGCGGCGGCTCTGGGTCGAGCCCAAGGGCGACCCCGCGGCGTCCGTCATGCTCGCCGACCTGGTGGAGACCCGCACGCCGGTGGGCGACCGCGAGATCACCGTGCTCGGTGACCGCCGCGACCGCGTGGTCGTCTCGGCTCACCGCATCCGCCCGGTCATCACCTCCGCGGTCTGGGACGGATCCGTGCTCGTCCTGCGCGGCCGCTATCCCGACGCTCCCGGGCCCCGCAACCTGACGCTGCGGCACCGGTCCGGGCTGTCCTATCTGCTGCCCATGGAGCGCTCCGGCGAGGAGTTCTCCGTACGCGTCGAGCCGTCGGCCATGGACCGCTTCGGCGAGTCCGTGCCGCTGGCCTCCGGCACCTGGAACATGTCGATCCGGCACCCGTCGGGCGAGATCGTGCCGCTGCGCATGGACCACGCGGCCCTGCCGGGGCTCGACGAGGATCCGCGCACGTTCGACGGGCGCACCTACCGGATGATCTCCACCCGTTTCGATGTGCCGGTGGTGACGGTCGAGGAGGCCCGGCCCGCCGACGAGCGGGGCGTGGCGGGCACCCACGTGCTGCGTCGCGTCTTCTACCCGGCCCAGCGCACGGAGCCGCTGACGGACGCCACCGTCTACGTGGTCAACGACGGGCGGCTCTACGCCGACAGCGTCCGCGCGATCTACGAGGAGCGGCTGCGCCGGGGCGACGACCGCGAACACATCTGGATCGTCAAGGACGGCGCCTTCGTGCCGCCCGGCGGCGCGACCGTCATCCGCGCGGGCAGCCGCGAGCACCACGCCGCGCTCGCGAGGTCCCGCCACATCGTGACCAACTCGTTCCTGCCGGTCTGGTTCCGCGCCCGCGAGGACCAGGTGGTGGTGCAGACGTGGCACGGCACCCCGGCCAAGCACATCGGCAACGACCAGGCCCACATGGCCCGCGACCCGAAGCCGCCGATCTGGCACCGGCAGGCGGCGGAGGTGCGCGGCTGGGACCTGCTGCTGTCGCAGTCGCCGTGGGCGACGCCGGTGCTGCGCAAGGCCTTCGGCTACAAGGGCGAGATCCTGGAGAGCGGCCTGCCGCGTAACGACGTGCTGCACTCTCCCGACCGGGAGGCGCTGGCGGCCGCCGTCCGGGAGCGGCTGGGGCTCGTGGAGGGCAAGCGGGTCGTCCTGTACGCGCCTACGTGGCGGGATTACGACCGCAAGAACGCCATGGTCAAGCTGGACCTGGCCAAGGCGCGCGAGGCGCTGGGAGCCGATCACGAGATCCTGGTGCGGGCGCACCCGATGCAGGCAATGCCCGCCGTTCCCGACATCGCCCACGACGTCACCACTTATCCCGATATCGCGGACTTGTTGCTGGTGGCCGACGTGCTGGTGACGGACTACTCGTCGGTGATGTTCGACTTCGTGTGCACGGGGCGGCCGATCGTCTTCTACGGGTACGACCTGGCGAAATACTCCTCGAAGCGGGGCCTCTACCTGGACCTGGCCGAGCTGGCGCCGGGGCCGGTGCTGTCGACGTCGGCCGAGGTGATCGAGGCACTGCGCTCGATCGACTCCGTCGCCGCCGCCCACGCCGACCGCTACGAGTCCTTCCGCGCCACCTTTGCCCCGCGTGACGACGGCAAGGCGACCGCACGCGTCGTCGACCACCTCTTTTCTTGATCACTCGGTGACGTCAGAAGAGGTCGGGGAGGTCCGGCAGGAGGAAGCGGCGGTCCGGGTCGTAGCCCGTCTCCAGGGGGAGGTCCTCGGCGCGGCGCAGGCCGGTGTGAGGGAGGTGCTCCACCAGGAGGTAGAGGAGTGTCGACATGGTCGTGGCGCAGACGATCTCGCCGTTTTCGATGAGCTTGCGGATGCCTGAGACGTGCACCCACTCCACTCGATCGGCCTCCCAAGGGTCCGCGGGCGGGCCGATGTGGGTGGCGGAGTCGGCGTGGTAGACGTGGTGGAGGCTGTCGGCGAGGCCGTTCGTCGGCTGGATCGACAGGAGCGGGCGCAGCGGCCCGGGACGCCAGCCGGTCTCCTCCTCGACCTCGCGCGCCGCCGCCTCCCGAGGCATCTCGCCCTCGTCCACCCGCCCGAGCGGGATCTCCCATCCCCAGCTGTCGGTGATGAAGCGGTGCCGCCAGATCAGCAGCACCTGGTCCTGGTCGTCGGTGACGACCGCCCCCGCGGCCGGCGCCGTACGGACGAGCCGGTGGTCGAGACGGCGCCCGTCAGGCAGCTCCACCTCGGCGAGGCGAATGTCCAGCCACTGGTCGGCGTACAGCGACCTCTCGGAGTGGACCTGCCACCGCATGCGATCAACCTCCACGCCAGGGCGAGATGTTGACCTCACGTTACAAGGATCAACGCTGCGTAGGCGAGGGCTCGTGATCGCCTGCCAAGCCCATGGCGAACAAGAGGGCGGCGTGTCGCGCAGGAAGCGGAGATTCGTCCCGATACGGTAGGCGGATCGTGTGGGGAGACCGGGCAAGTCGGCACGATCTACCCCTGTGGTCTGGTGGAATCTAGTGCTGTGAGTGGTCAGACCTGGCGGTTGGTGCGGCGTGGCAGTGTTGGCCCTGTTGTGCCCCCTGCGCTCGACGAGCACCAGCGTGCCGTGGTCGCCCACCAGAGCGGCCCGCTGCTCGTTCTCGCAGGCCCCGGCACCGGAAAGACCACGACGATCGTCGAGAGCGTGGTCGACAGGATCGACCGGCGCGGTCTCGACCCCGAGCGGGTGCTCATCCTCACCTTCAGTCGCAAGGCCGCCGAGGAGCTGCGCCAGCGGGTCACCGCCCGCCTGCGCCGCACCACCCGCACCCCGCTGGCCCTCACCTTCCACTCCTACGCGTACGCGCTGCTGCGCCGCGAGTCGGTGCTCGAGGGCAAGGCCCCGCCGCGCCTGCTGACCGGTCCCGAGCAGCTGCTGGAGATCCGCCGGCTGCTCCACGGCGAGCTGGAGAGCGGCGCGCTCGACTGGCCGGTGTCGCTGCGCGAGGCGCTCAAGACCCGTGGGTTCGCCGAGGAGCTGCGCGACTTCCTGTCCAGGGCCAACGAGCGCGGGCTCGACGGCGAGCGGCTGGTCGCGCTCGGCAGGCTGCACGGCAGGACCGACTGGGTGGCGGCGGGCAGGTTCGCCGAGCGCTACCAGGACAGGTTCGACCTCGACCCGGAGGAGACGTACGACTACGCCGAGCTGATCGGGGCCGCCTCCGCGCTGCTGGCCAGGCCGGAGGTGCGCGAGCGGGAGCGGGCGGCGCACGACGTGGTGTTCGTGGACGAATACCAGGACACCGACCCGGCGCAAGAGCTGTTGCTGGCGCAGCTGGCGGGCGACGGCCGCGACCTGGTCGCGGTGGGTGATCCCGACCAGTCGATCTACGGTTTCCGGGGCGCCGACGTGCAGGGCATCATGAAGTTCCCCGAGCGCTTCAGGACCCGCGACGGCCGCGACGCGCCGGTGCTGGCGCTGCGGGTGTGCCGCAGGAGCGGGGCCGACCTGCTCGAGGCCTCCCGCCGGGTCGCGGCCCGACTGCCCGTCGCACCGATGCCCGACCACGCGTACGGGCACGAGCACGACCATCGCGACCTGGCGCCGCTGCCCGAGTCGGAGCCCGGCGACGCACGAGTGCTGCTGGCCGACAGCACCAGTCAGGAGGCGGCGATCGTGGCCGACACGCTGCGCCGCGCGCACCTGATCGACGGGGTGCCGTGGCACCGGATGGCCGTGCTGGTGCGCTCGGCCAAGCGCCAGGTTCCGCTGCTGCGGCGGGCGCTGGTCAACGCGGGCGTGCCCACGATGATCGCGGGCGACGAGGTGCCGATCGCGCAGGAGCCCGGCGTGCGGCCGCTGCTCACCATGCTGCGGGTGGCCCTGGATCCCGTCCAGCTCGACGAGGGCGTGGCTGAGGAGCTGCTGACGGGGCCGCTCGGGGGCACGGACATGATCGGCGTACGGCGCCTGCGCCGCGCACTCAAGATCGCGGAGAACGAGGCAGAGGGGACGCGGTCGTCAGGCGAGCTGCTGGTCGCGGCCGTCCAGGACGTCCGGGAGCTCACCCGCGTGGAGCCCCATGTGGCCCTGCCCGCCGAACGCGTGGCCAAGCTGCTCGCCGCCGCCCGCGAGGCCGCACAGCAGGAGGGCACCGCCGAGGACCTCCTGTGGACCGTGTGGCACGCCAGCGGTTTGGCCGCGCGCTGGAGCGAGCAGAGCCTGCAGGGCGGCCCCAGGGGCGCGCAGGCCGACCGAGACCTCGACGCCGTGGTGGCCCTGTTCGACCACGCGGCCAGGTTCGTGGACCGCATGCCCAAGGCGGGCCCCGAGGTGTTCATCGACGACCTGGCCGCCCAGGAGATCCCCGGCGACACCCTGGCCGACCGCGCCCCTGACGGCGACGCCGTGCGCGTGCTGACCGCCCACCGCTCCAAGGGCCTCGAATGGGACGTCGTGGTCGTCGCGGGCGTGCAGGAGGGCGTCTGGCCCGACCTGCGCCTGCGCGGGTCGTTGCTCGGCGTGGAGGACCTCGTCGAGGTGGTCGAGGGCACCCAGCCGAACGCCGCCTCGCTGGTCTCCAAGCTGCTGGCCGAGGAGCGCAGGCTGTTCTACGTGGCCGTCACCAGGGCCAGGCGCAGCCTCGTGGTGACCGCGGTGGGCGGCGAGGACACCGACGAGCGGCCGTCCAGGTTCCTGTCGGAGCTGATGCCGGGCGCGGTGGAGTCGGCCACTGTCGACGACCGGGCCCGGTGGCTGAACCTGTCCGCGCTGGTGGCCGACCTCCGCAGCGCGGTGACCGATCCCACCAAGCCCCGAAAAATCCGCCAAAATGCCGCCAAGCAGCTCGCCCGCCTCGCCGCCGCGGGCGTCCAGGGCGCCCACCCCAACGACTGGTACGCCCTCACGCCCATCTCCGACGACCGCCCCCTGAGCTGGCCCGGCGACGTCGTCAGCATCTCGCCCTCGGCGGTCGAGAGCTTCACCAAGTGCGGCCTGCGCTGGCTCCTTGAGACGGCCGTCGGAGCCGCCGGCACCAGCACCGCACAGGGCCTGGGCAACATCATCCACGCCCTGGCCGTCCTGGCCTCCACCGACCTGCCCAGCGAGGACCTCCTGGGCGAGCGCCTCGACCAGATCTGGAACGACCTCGACTTCGGCGGCGCCTGGTACAACCGCAAGCAGCGCCAGGTCGCCGAGCAGATGATCGGCAAGTTCCTGCGCTGGCACAAGGAGAACCCGCGCGAGCTGGTGGCCCTGGAGGAGGCGTTCACGGCGATGGTGTCGGAGGGCGTCCAGATCAAGGGCCGCGTCGACCGGGTCGAGCGCGACTCCGACAACCGCGCCGTGATCATCGACCTCAAGACCGGCGGCTCCAAGCCCAAGGCCGGTGACCTCGACCGCCATCCCCAGCTCGGGGTCTACCAGCTCGCCGCGCTGCTGGGCGCGTTCGCGCGGCACGGCATGACCGAGCCGGGCGGCGCCGCGCTGGTCCAGGTCGGCAAGGCGGCGGGCAAGAATGACGCACTGGAGCAGCAGCAGCCACCGCTGTCGGAGGACAAGGACCCCGGCTGGGCCAAGGACCTGGTGGACACGGTCGCGATCGGCATGTCGGGCCCGTTCTTCCAGGCCAAGGTCAACGACGGCTGCCGCACGTGTGCGGCCAGGGCCAGCTGCCCGGTCAACGACAACGGGGGCCAGGTGTGCTGACCCCCGCCGAACTCGCCGACAAGCTCGGCATCCTGCCGCCCACCCGCGAGCAGGCCGCAATCATCGAGTCCCCGCTGGAGCCGATGGTCGTCATGGCCGGCGCCGGCTCGGGCAAGAGCGAGACCATGGCCGGGCGCGTGGTCTGGCTCGTCGCCAACGGCCTCGTCAAGCCGGAGAACGTGCTGGGCCTGACCTTCACCCGCAAGGCCGCCGCCGAGCTGGCCACCAGGGTCAGAGAGCGGCTGAACGGCCTGGCCGAGGCGGGTCTGGTGGAGCCGGGCGCGCTCGACAACGAGCCGACCGTGTCCACCTACCACGCCTACGCCGCCCGCCTGGTCACCGACCACGCGCTGCGCGAAGGTCTCGAGCCGACCATGCGCCTGGTCACGCCCGCCGTGTCGTGGCAGCTCGCCTCGCGGGTGGTGGCGATGTACGACGGGCCGATGGACCGCATCGAGCTGGGCCCGCCGTCGGTCACGGCCGCCGTGCTGGAGCTCGCCGGCGAGCTGTCGGAGCACCTGCGATCGGCCGGCGACGTGCGGCGGGTGGGCGAGTGGCTGCAGGACAGGCACGACGCGCTGCCGGGCAGGACGACCGTGGCCCAGCGCAAGCCGCTCAGCGTCCAGGCCGCAAGGGAGCAGCTGCTGCCGCTGGTGGAGGCGTACGAACGGCTCAAGCGCGGCCGGGAGGTCATCGACTACGGCGACCAGATGTCGCTGGCCGCCAGGATCGCCGCCAACCACAAGGAGGTCGGCGAGATCGAGCGCGCCCGCTACTCGGTGGTCCTGCTCGACGAGTACCAGGACACCAGCCACGCCCAGCTCGTCCTGCTCCGCTCCCTGTACGGCGGCGGCCACCCGGTCACCGCCGTGGGCGACCCCTGCCAGTCGATCTACGGCTGGCGCGGCGCCTCCGCGGGCAACCTCCGCCGCTTCCCGCGCGACTTCCGCACCAGCACCGGCGACGCCGCCGAGGTCCGCCAGCTCAGCGTCAGCTTCCGCAACGGCGACCGCGTGCTCGACGTCGCCGCCCGCGTCCAGCTCCCGCTGCGCATGGAGGCCCGCGAGGTGCCGGTCCTGGTCCCCGGCCCCAACCGGGTCGAGCGCGGCCGCGTCACGTGTGCCTTCCACGAGACCGCCGAGGACGAGGCGAAGTGGATCGCCGACGGCATCGCCAAGATCCTCGGACAGGAGGTCGCACCCGACGGCATGCCCTGGGGCGAGAAGGAGCGCAAGAAGACGCTCGCCATACAGCCCCAGGACGTGGCGATCCTCGCGCGCAAGCGATCGCAGTTCCCCGCGCTGCGCAGGGCGCTCGAAGACCGCGACATCCCGGTCGAGGTGGTCGGGCTCGGCGGCCTGCTGACCGTGCCCGAGGTGACCGACATCGTGGCCACCCTCCGCGTCCTGTACGACCCGACGGCCGGTGACGCGCTGGCCAGGCTCCTGGCCGGGCCGCGCTGGCGCATCGGCCCCGCCGACCTGCGGGTGCTGGGGGAGCACGCCAGGCAGCTGGCCCGCGAGCTGAGCGACAGCGGCCGCGAGGAGGACCCGCTCGACCAGGTGGTGGCCGACCTGGCCGAGGAGCGCGGCAGCCTGGTGGACGCGCTGGACGAGCTGCCCGACAGGGAGGAGTGGCTGGAGCCGCTCTCGCCGCTGGCCCGCACCAGGCTCGTCGCGCTCGCCCACGAGCTGCGCCGGCTCAGGGCGCACACCGCGCAGCCGCTCCCCGACCTGATCACCGAGGTCGAGCGCACGCTCGGGCTCGACGTCGAGGTGGCCGCGCGCAGCGGGACGGCGAGCGCGTTCGCGGCGCGGGCCGATCTGGACGCGTTCATCGACGCGGCGTCCAGGTTCGCGGGTGATGCCGAGGACCCGACGCTCGGGGCGTTCCTGGCCTACCTGCAGGCGGCGGAGAGCGAGGAGTTCGGGCTGGAGGCGGGCCGGGTCGGCGAGAGCAACAGCGTCAAGCTCATGACCGTGCACGCCTCCAAGGGCCTGGAGTGGCCGGTCGTGGTCGTGCCGGGCCTGTCGCAGCTCGTCAGCTCGAAGGGGATGATCGCGACGGGCAGCATCTTCCCCGCCACACCGGTCATGAACAGCCGCTGGACGGAAAACCCGCGCAAGCTGCCCTACGCCCTGCGCGGCGACGCCGCCGACCTGCCCAGGCTGGCCGGGCTGAGCAAGGAGGAGCTGGCCGCGTTCGACGAGCACTGCCGCGAGCGCGACCTGATGGAGGAGCGCAGGCTGGCGTACGTGGCCGTCACCCGCGCCCACTACCACCTGATCGCCTCCGGTTACCGCTGGGGTAGCGCCACCAAGCCCCTGGAGCCGTCCGACTTCCTGCTGGAGATCCGCGACACCGCCGACCGCGTCTCGTTCTGGGCCGAGGAGCCGGCGGATGGCGCCACGAACCCGCTGCTCGCCGAGCCCGCCGAGGCCACCTGGCCGGTCACGCCCGAGGGCCTGCGCTACGAGTCCGTGCTGGACGGCGCCAGGCTGGTCGAGGACGCGCTGGCGGGCACCCTCGCGGACGAGGAGGACGAGCCGCTGCGGGCGTTCGAGGAGGAGCGCCTGCGGGCCTGGGAGCGTGACACCGACCTGCTGCTGCGCGAGCGCGAGCGGTATCACCGCCGGCCGGCCACGACGGTCGAGCTGCCCGCGAAGCTGACCGTGTCGTCGCTGGTCACGCTGGCCGGCGACCCGCGCGAGCTGGCCCGCAGGATCCGCCGCCCCGTCCCGGTCAAGCCCGCGCCGCTGGCACGCCGGGGCACGTCGTTCCACAAGTGGCTGGAGACGCGGTGGGACCAGCAGCGGCTGATCGACGACCTCGAGCTGTACGACGAGGAGCTCGAAGAGGCCGATGTGCGCCTGGCCGAGCTGCAGGAGCGGTTCGAGGCGAGCGAGTGGGCCGATCGGCGGCCGGTCGATCTGGAGGTGCCGTTCGAGACCATGATCGCCGACCGGCTGGTGCGCGGGCGGATGGACGCGGTCTTCGAGCTGCCCGACGGCGGTTACGAGGTCGTCGACTGGAAGACCGGCCAGCCGCCCAAGGGCAAGGCCGCCAAGGTGGCGTCGGTGCAGCTCGCCGCGTACCGGCTGGCCTGGTCGCACCTGGCGGACGCGCCGCTGGAGAAGGTGCGGGCGGCCTTCCACTACGTACGCGCGAACCGCACCGTACGGCCCGTCAACCTGCTCGACGCCGACGGCCTGGTCGCCCTCATCGAGCGGGTCAGCCTCTTAGATAGTGGAACGCCGGCTTCGGATGCATGAGGAAGTCGTGGTGCGAGATGTTCCAGGCGTAGGCGCCGGCCATCTCGAACACCACCGTGTCTCCGATATGCGCAGAGGTCACGATTTTTCGGGAAAAAACGTCTTTTGGGGTGCATAGCTGGCCGACGAAGGTGATCGGCTCGTCCGCCACGCCCGGCCCCTTGCCCGTCGGCAGGATCGTGAACGGCTGGTCGTGGCCCTTGGTCGCCGGGGTGCGCAGGTGGTGCGTGCCGCCCAGCAGGATCGCGTACGCCTCGCCGCGCACCCGCTTCACGTCCACGACCCTGGTCACGTAGTAGCCGCAGTACACGGTCAGCGCCCTGCCGGGCTCGATCCGCAGCGTCCTGCCCCGGCCGAGCGCCGCCAGGCCGCGCCCGTAGCCCGCCCAGTCGAAGCGCGACTCCGGCGCGGCGTACGAGACCCCCATGCCGCCGCCCAGGTTGACCTCCTCGTGCCCGTTGTCCAGCAGGGCCCCGGCCAGGGCCAGGAGCTGGGGCGCGGCCAGGCCGCTGGCCAGGTGGGTGTGCAGGCCGCGCAGCCGTACCCGCGCGCCGAACAGCGGCAGGCACTCGGCCACGCCCTGCTCGTCCATGCCGAACGGCCCGCTCATCGTGAGCGCGGCGCCCTCGACGGGAAGGTCGGGGTTGAGCCTGAGCAGCACGTCGGCCTCCAGCCCGGTGCCGAGGAGGCGGCGCAGCTCGTTCGGGGACTCGACGTGGATGCGGTGGTGCGGCAGGCGCAGCTCGGCGTCGGTCTTGCCGGGGCCGCCGAGCGCCAGCCTCTTGCCCGGGAACAGGGCCGCGACATGCGCGTGCTCGCCCGCCGACGACACCTCGAAGCCGTCCACGTGGCCCGCCAGCACGCGCAGCAGCTCGGCGTCCGGATTGGCCTTGACGGCGTAGTACAGCTCGATGCCCCCCAGCGCCCGCCGTACGGACGCGACGTGCTCGTCCAGCGCGGGCAGGTCATAGAGGTAGGCGGGGGCCTCCGGCAGGCTCAGAGCGGCGTTCTGGACGCGGTCGGAGATCATGCGAGCGGGTTCGCGATCGGGACGTAACCGGCGGCGCGGTCGGCGGCCCTGGCCCAGCGGACGCCCAGGTTCGCCTTGGCGGGCAGCGGCGCCCCGGCCAGCAGGTCCGACAGGGGCAGCGGCCAGCCGAGCTCACCGGCCTGGCGAACGAGCAGGTCGCGGGCGGTCCGCCACAGCTCGCGCAGCAGCCCGTCGTCCGGCCCCGCCAGCGTGGCGGCGATCTCGGTCAGGTGGTTGACGAGCAGGCAGTAGACCACCCGGGCCCAGCCGCGCTCCGCGTCGTAGGTGAGTGCCCGGGCCACCTCGGGGCGCAGGCCGGTGAGGTCGTGGCGGCCCGCGACCAGCTTGGTGCCCTCCAGGTCGCGGAAGACGGCCTGTGCGGGCAGGCCGTCCGCGTCCAGGCCGACCAGGACGTTCTGGAGGTGGGGCTCGAGCACGACGCCGTAGGTGAAGTACAGCTCCAGGACGGGCAGCGCCACAGCCGTCACGTACGCGTGCCACCAGTCGAGCGGGTCCTTCGCCGATGCGTCGAGGGCGAGCGCGGCGGCCAGCACAGGAGTCACGCCGGGGTCGCAGGCCGCCCAGGGGCTCTGCCTGACGATCACGCCCAGGCCCTCGTGGAGCCGGGTGCCGAGGGCGACCGAGCGGTAGCCGGGCTCGGGCAGCCAACGGGTGGCGGGGTGCTTGCCGGATATTTCCTCAAAAATCGGTGCCAGTCGGGACGTGAGCTCCACGGCTCCGGCCAGCTCGTACCAGGCGTTCTTCCGCACGCAGTTCGTGATCCGGACGTCCAGGGAGAACTTCAGGCAGGCCTCCGGCCCGGGGGCGTACACGGTCCGGACGGACGACGTCGGCATGACAGCCGGCCCAGGACCCAGGTCGACCAGTTCGGCCCCGAACGCCGGCCGCAGCAGTTCGAGCTGCCACGGATGCGCCGGGAGCAGCCGGTACCCGGCCGGCGCCGCGCCCATCGCGTCCAGCACCGACACGTCGCCGCCCTCCGCGAGCACGTCCTCCCGCACGCCGAGCAGCCTCACGGGGAACTGGGCGTGCGCCTCAGGTGCGTACCGCAGCCAGCCCTCCCCGCCGCGCGCCTTGGGGCTGGGATGGAACGGATGCCCGTACACCAGCGCCTGCTCCGAGGCCAGCCACGGATCGGCGGGCGGCACGGCCTCCTGCCTGGCCCGCAGGATCGCCGCCACGGCCTCCCGGCTGGCCGCCACCTGCCCGCCGAACTCGCCGTTCTCCCCGTGGAGGTCGGACTCGGCCAGGCGTACCAGCTCGTCGGTGGTCAACGGCTGCCAGGCGCCGTCTTCCAGGCGTTCCGGCCGGCCGTCGAAGCGCAGTGCGGCGCCTCCGTACGTACGGGCCCGCAGCAGCGTGCCGGCCACCCGCAGCAGCAGGTACGGCGGGGCAGGCCACACCAGGCCGCGCGGCCCGGCCACCTCCCGCACGCAGCAGCGCAGCAGGGCCGCCAGCGTCGCCTCCTCGGCCAGGGCGGAGGGCGCGTCGATGGCCAGTCCTTGCATCAAGCTCTCCTCAGATAGTTGGGCCCGCTGGTGCCGTAGAACTTGTTGATGTCGCGTGCGCCGGAACGTTCCTTCGCCACGAGCGTCCCAGCGGTGATCATGGATTTGCCGGTGAGCCTGGCGGCGTCCAGGGTCCTGGCGCGCAGGATCTTGGCCATGGGGTCGTCGCCGTACTCGTCGAGCGCCTCGGCCAGGGTGTCGCGCAGCAGCGCGCCCGCCCGGTCGTGCGGCATCGCCGCGAACGCCACGGCCGCGGCGGCGAGGTGCAGCGTGATGGTCACGAACACGTCGGCCAGCGCGTGCGGATCGTCGGTCAACATCCGCTCGTCGGCGAACTCCGGCACCGCGAGCCCGGCGGCGCGCAACCTCGCGGGCGAGGCCAGCAGCCCGTCGTTGTCCTTGACCAGCAGCCGCATCCGGTCGCCCTGGAAGACCAGGGCGAGATTCTGCTGATGGGCTTCGAGCGCGACGCCGTACCGCACGAAGAGCCGCACGTTCCACCGCAGCAGCATCCGCAGGTAGGCGGGGACCACGTCGCCCAGCTCGGCGAGCACTCCTGGCGCTGCCAGCGCGGCCACCGGCACGATCTCGCCCTCGGGCAGCCGCCTGACCATCCAGGCGAGGTATTCGTGGCCGGAGTGCGCATGGACCTGCTCGTCGGCCAGCAGCACGTCCGGGCCGGCCAGCTCCCGCAGCAGCAGCTCGGCCTTCGCGCCGTCGCCCAACGTGCCCGGCTTGATCGAGCGCCGGTTCCGCATGCCCAGAGTGCTGATCGGCAGGGGGAGCTTGAGATGGGTGCGGGGGGCGATCTCGACGGTCCGCATCGACAGGGTGGGCCGCACGCTCACCCGGGCCTCGTCGAGGACCCGTACCCCGTCGATCTTCCGCACCTCGCCGACGGTCAGCGGATGCACCGGGAACAGCACCTCGTCGCTCTCCCAGGGCGCCACGTCGGCGGGAAGGCGCGTGGCGGAGCCGGGCACCACGACCCAGCGTAGCTCGAACGAGGGCGCGAACTCCGGCGCGTAGGCCAGCAGCTCGGCCTCGGACAATCCCACACGAGCCCGGGAGGTCGGGTAGACGGGATGATCCACGAACGCGGCGAGCGCCTCATAAGAGGGCTTCCGCCCGAGCACCTCGGCGGCGTGCGCGTCGTGCAGCTCCAGGGCGGCCAGCGCCGCCAGGCACTCCTCGAAGAAGGCCGCGACCCCCTCGGAGTCCGCCGGGTCCGCGACCTCCGCCAACGTCTCCAGCACCTGCTCCAGCCCCAGCCGCTCGCCTTCCGCGACCACGAAGTCCTGGAACAGCACCCCGGGGGCCAGCCGTACCCACCGTCCGTCCGCCAGCAGCAGCCCCGCGCCGTCCTTGGTCCGGCTGATCCGGGAGGACAGCCCGCCGTAGTCCTCGCGCAGCAGCGTGTTCAGCACCCGGGCGGCCAGGTAGGCCTCCCGACCGCTCATTCGATCACCCACGGTTGCGCGGCCCGGTAGGCGTCGATCGCCGAGTCCACGACCTCCCGGGAAGGGCCGATGGCCCGTACCACGCCGAGGTAGTCCCGGTTCGTGTGCGTGAGGGAGACAACGTCCCCGACCCGCCGCAGAGGCCGGTGCCACAGCCGGACGTCCCCGTCGACCAGCGCCTCGGTACCGGGAGCGTCCTTGACGGTCCCTGCTCGGTCCGCGACCAGGCTCACCGCGCTCCCGTGTGCTGAGGTTTCCGGAATGTCGGGCGCAGGCTCGCCGAGGTGCACCCGCAGGATCCACTCGAACAGCGGCACGCCGAGCACATCACCGAGAAGGAAGTCGCAATGGTCCCCGATCGCCCGGTAGTTCACCTCGACGATCCGGGGCCCCCCGGGGGTGACCACGTACTCGGTGTGACAGGCCCCGAACCCGACCCCGAGCGCCCGCAACGCGCCGAGCACGTGCTCGTGTGACGCGTCCCGTGGCGCCCAGTCGAGCCGCTCCTCGATGAAGTACGGCAGCGCCCCCAGGATCGTCTCGAACCCTCCGAGCACCCGCACCTCGGCGGAGTCCCCCAGCGTCTCCAGCGTCCGCAGCGGCCCTTGGAGGTACTCCTCGACGACCAGCGCCTCGCCGGGCCGCCGCTTCCTGGCCGCGGCCACCGCCCCGGCCAGGTCGCGTTCGACGAGCATGACGTCCTCGCTGGCCACGCCCTCGCGCGGCTTCAGCACGACTGGATAGGGCAGGCTCTCGGGCACCGGGTCGCCGGGGGCGAGCCGCGTCGACCACACATGCTCGATCCCGGCCTCGAGGAGCCTGCGACGCATCAGGAACTTGTTCTTGGCGGCCACGCACGCCCGCCAGTCCTTGCCGGGCAGCCCGAAATAGGCGGCCGCGAGCGCGGTCTCCGCCTGCAGGTGATCGGAGTTGGTGAAGATCGCGTCCGGCCTGCCGAGGTGTTCGACGGCGTCGATCACGGCCCGCGGGTCGCGTACGTCGCACGCCACCGCGTGCGGATGGCGCTCCGGCCGATCCGTCAGGATCGTCACCTCACAACCCAGCGCCCGAGCAGCGGGCAAGAAGCCATCCGTCACGGAATCTGTTGGTTTGAGCGCGGTCAGATAGAGCCGCAACGCGAAGGCACCCCCGAATTATCAGGTAAGGCTTACCTAACTCATCGATCTTAGCCGCAGAGAGATCACTCAGGGGCCCGGATACCTTAATCGGCGGCTAACTGCGAGGTCATAGGATGACAGGGGATTTGGGAGGGGGCGGCCTGTGGAGACGACCGCGGAAGAGCAACTCATCGGACCCCTGCTTCTGGCGCGCGGCACGATCGACAGATCGTCGGCGCTGCGTGCCAACGAGCGATGGCTGGAGCGGGCGTGGTCCGATCCGTCCACCCGGGTGCTGGTGATCGACAACGGTCACACGCTGGTGCGGCGGACGGGCGATGAGGTGCAGGCGGTGCTGTTCACGCCCAGTGACGCGCCGCCCGGACAGCGTTACCTGCTCGGGCTGGAGGGCGGAGTCGCGTACTTCGCGGTGGCCGCGGCGCTGCCCGGCATCCCCACGGGCGACGTCAACGGCCGCGTGACGATGCCGATGAGCCTGGGCGACACCCCGGAGGGCAAGCCGGTGGCGGCCGGGCTGCGCCAGGTGGGCGGCCTGCTCGGCGACCGCGACGCGGGCCTGCTGGTCTACGCCGTGGCGCTGGAGGCCTGGCACACGACCCACGAATACTGCCCGCGCTGCGGCACCCGCACCGACGTCCAGGCCGGCGGCCACATCCGGATCTGCCCGCAGGACGCCAGCCAGCACTTCCCCCGCGTCGACCCCGCGGTGATCATGCTGGTACGCGACGAGGACGACCGCTGCCTGCTCGCCCGCGGCCCTCAGTGGCCGGAGGGGCGGTTGTCGATCCTGGCGGGGTTCGTGGAGCCGGGGGAGTCGCTGGAGCACGCCGTCGCGCGCGAGGTGGCCGAAGAGGTCGGCATCACCGTCGTCAACCCGCGCTATCTCGGCAGCCAGCCCTGGCCGTTCCCGCGCAGCCTCATGCTCGGCTTCTTCGCCGAGGCCACCTCGACCGAGCTCACGCCCGACGCGGAGGAGATCGCCGAGGCCCGCTGGTATTCACGCGAGGAGCTGGCGCGGGCGCTGGAGTCCGGCGAGCTGCGCCTGCCGCCGCCGGTGTCGATAGCCCGCCGCCTGATCGAGACCTGGTACGGCGGCGAGCTGACCGGCGACTGGTGATCAGGCGGCTCCGAGCAGGGCCTTGACCTCGAGGGCGGAGGGGTTCGTCCGGACGATGCGGCCGTTGGGGGTCTCGATCACCACGGTCGGCACCGTCTGGTTGCCGTTGTTGACGCTCATCACGAACTCGGCAGCCGACGGGTCGCGCTCGATGTCGACCTCTCGGAAGCTGATGCCCTCGCGGGTGAGCTGGGACTTGAGCCGCTTGCAGGGGCCGCACCAGGTGGTGCTGTAGACCGTGAGCGCCATGTTGGGAGATCCCTCCGAGGTCAGGAATTCAGGCGCTCGGTGCAACAACGGCACGCGCCTGGTTAATCCCCCGGGGGGTTCACCCCCCGAGGCGCTCGGCGATCCAGGCCTGCACGCGCTCGGCCACGCCCGGCTCGCGGTAGAGAGGGTTGCTGTGGTTGACGCCCGGCTGGGTGATGACCGTCACGGGCACGCCCACCTGACCCAGCATCGTCTTGAGCAACTGACTCTGCACCGGCGGCACGAACTCGCCGTCCGAGTGCACGGTCAGCATCGGCGCGTCCTTGCGGCTGGCGTGCCAGGCCACCTCCATGCTGGCCCAGACCCGCGAGCACTTGCCCTTGGGCTGGCAACCTCCGGCCAGGCGGATGGCGGCCGTGCGGAGCTTGCGCTTGTTGGGGTCGCCGGCCTTCTCGCCGTCGGAGTAGGCGCGCAGGGGCGAGATGATCGGCGACAGGCCCACGACGCCCTTGAGCCCGTGGATGCCGTCGCCGTAGGTGCCCACCGCCGCCGCGATGTGACCCCCGGCGGAGAAGCCGACCACCACGTAGTTGCCCGGGTCGAACGCCCACCGGTCGGCGTGCCTGCGGGCCATCGCTATCGCGGCCAGCGCGTCCGTGCGCTGCGCGGGCCAGGCCGCGTCGCCGGAGAGCCGGTAGTTGAGGTTGAAGACCGTGTAGCCGAGCTCGACGTACTGGCGGACGATCTCCTTCATGTAGCGCTTGTCGCCGCCCGACCACCAGCCGCCGTGGATCAGGAAGACCCCCGGGCGCTGCTGGCCGTCGGGGGTCCACCAGACGTCCATGCTCTGACGTGCGTGTGAGCCGTACGAGATGGTCTCGTTGGCGAAGCCGCCGAGACCCTCCTGGTCAATGACGGAGCTGGGGGCGGGCGTCGGCTCTTTGTTCGCGCTGGCGGCGACCGGCGTGAGCACGACGGCGGCGAGCGCGAGCACGCTCGCGGAAACCGCAGTTCGCACGGCTTTCCTTTCCCCCATACAGACGGTCGGCCCCATTGTGGGGGAAGAGACCAGTTCTTTGCGTTGGGACCACGATGAACATACGTCGGCCCGCATGTTGCCAGAATAAAGAGTCTTTCCGCTACACCTGGGAGTATGTACGGGTGAACAACATGGATGACGTCCTGGCGGGCCTCGATCCCGAGCAGCGCGCGGTGGCCGAGGCCGTACGCGGGCCGGTGTGTGTGCTGGCCGGCGCGGGTACGGGCAAGACCAGGGCGATCACCCATCGCATCGCGTACGCGGTGCACAGCGGGGTGGTCGACGCGCAGAGCGTGCTCGCTGTGACGTTCACCACTCGCGCGGCGGGGGAGCTGCGCCAGCGCCTGCGCGCGCTGGGGGCGCCCGGCGTGCAGGCCCGCACGTTCCACGCGGCGGCCCTGCGGCAGCTCACATACTTCTGGCCGCGGGTCATCGGCGGCGAGGCGCCCTCGGTGATCGAGTCCAAGCTCCCGGTGCTGGTGGAGGCCTGCCGCCAGATCCGGAAAAATCCGGATCGGTCCGAGTTGCGGGACATCGCGGCCGAGGTCGAGTGGGCCAAGGTCACCCAGATCGGCCCAGAGGACTACGCGGCCGCCGCCGCGAAATACCACCGCACGCCGCCGGTCCCCCCGGAGGAGGTGGCCCGGCTCTATGAGGCGTACGAGCAGATCAGGCGCGAGCGCCACCTGGTCGACTTCGAGACCATCCTCGAGCTGACCGCGGCCGTGATGACCGAGCACCAGGAGGTCGCGGCGCAGATCCGCCAGCAGTACCGCTATTTCGTCGTGGACGAGTACCAGGACGTCAACCCGCTGCAGAAGCTCCTGCTCGACACCTGGCTCGGGGGCCGCGACGACCTCTGCGTGGTCGGCGACCCCAACCAGACGATCTACTCCTTCACCGGCGCCACCCCGCGCTACCTGACGGGCTTCGCCGTGGAACACCCGAACGCCACCGTCATCAAGCTGTTCCGCGACTACCGCTCGACCCCGCAGGTGGTGGACCTCGCCAACCGGATGGTCGCCAGGTCGCCGCACCGGCTCGACCTGGTGGCACAGCGCCCCGACGGCCCCAAGCCGTCGTTCGCCGACTACGACGACGAGCCTGCCGAGGCCGCGGGGGTGGCCCGCGCGATCAGGAAGCTCCTGGACAAGGGTGTGCCCTCGCGGGAGATCGCGATCCTGTTCCGCATCAACTCGCAGTCGGAGTCGTACGAGGAGGCGCTGTCCAAGGCCGAGATCCCGTACGTGCTGCGCGGCGCCGAGCGCTTCTTCGACCGCCCCGAGGTACGCCAGGCGGTCGTGCTCCTCCGCGGCGCCGCCCGCTCCTCCGCCGGAGAGCCACTGGCCTCGGAGGTCCACCACATCCTCAGCGGCGTGGGCCTGACGCCTTCCCCTCCCGGCGGCGGCAAGGCCAGGGAGCGATGGGAGTCCTTGAAGGCCCTCGCGGACCTGGCGGAGGACATGGCCGCCGAGGGCGCCGACCTGCCCACGTATGTGGCCGAGCTGGAACGCCGCGCCACCGAACAGCACGCCCCGCCCGTGGAGGGCGTCACCCTGGCCTCTCTTCACTCCGCAAAGGGCCTGGAATGGGACGCCGTCTTCCTCGTCGGCCTGACGGACGGCATGCTGCCCATCATCTACGCCGAGACTCCGGAGCAGATCGAGGAGGAACGCCGCCTCCTCTATGTCGGCATCACCCGCGCCAGGGAGCACCTGTCCCTCTCCTGGGCCGGAGCCCGCGCCCCGGGCGCCCGCAAGACCCGCCGCCCCTCCCGCTTCCTCGACGGCTTCACCGGCCGCGCCTCGTCCCCGCCCCGCCTCTCGCCGTCGCCCCGCGAGCGCCGCCCGGTGGCGGCCCCGGTGAGCTGCCGGGTGTGCGCCAGGACCCTGGTGGCGGCCGCCGAGCAGAAACTGGGCCGCTGCTCGACGTGCCCGGCGGACTATGACGAGGCCCTCCTGGAGCGCCTGAAGGCCTGGCGCGCGGCCACGGCCAAGGAGTCCAAGGTCCCGCCGTACGTCATCTTCACGGACGTGACCCTCCAGGCCATCGCTGAACGTGCGCCGGCGTCCGAGCAGGAGCTGCTGTCGATAGCGGGCGTCGGCAAGGTCAAACTCGACCGCTACGGCGAGGCCGTCCTGTCCCTCTGCCGCACCGACTGACCACCTCCCCACGCGCGGCCCCGCCGCCCGTGTCCCGCTCGCGACGCGCCCTGTCCCGCTTCCACCGCTCGCGGCGACGTCCGGCCCCCCGCCTCGATCCCGCTCGCGGCGATGTCCGGCCCCCGCCTTCTCGCCTCGGCCTCGCTTCCGGCGCGCCCGAAGCCCGCAAGCCCCAGTCCGGCGCTCCGGGCGTCCGTTCGCATCGATCGCGTCCGGCCTCCCTCCCGGCCCAACGGCTCGGCCACCCCGGCGGCCCATACGCTGTGTTCTCCTCACCCTCAAGGGCCACAGCCCCGTAACAAGAGAGAAACCAGCGCGGGGGATGAGCCGAGGATCATCGGACAACACAGGCCCACCTTTGGCCGTATAAAGGCGACACGTCAGACTTGTCCAAAGACACGGAAAGCACAAAGGGGGGACGGACACGTGAACGAGGCGCTGAAGGAGCTCCTGGACCTGCTCGACCTGGAGCAGATCGAGCTCGACATCTTCCGGGGACGAAGCCCGGAGGAGCGCATCCAGCGCGTCTTCGGCGGCCAGGTGGCGGCCCAGGCCCTCGTGGCGGCCGGCCGTACGGTCCCCAAGGACCGCAACGTGCACTCCCTCCACGCGTACTTCATCCGCCCGGGCGACCCCGCCGTCCCGATCGTCTACAACGTGGAGCGCGTGCGCGACGGCCGTTCGTTCACCACTCGCAGGGTCGTCGCCATCCAGCACGGCAAGGCGATCTTCACGATGTCGGCGTCGTTCCACATCACCGAGGAGGGCGTGGCGCATCAGGCGTCCGTGATGCCGCAGGTGGCCGACCCTGAGACGCTGCCCACGTTCCAGGACAGGATGTACGAGCTGGTCGGCGACAACTCCGGCCTCCGGGAGTGGCTCTCGCGGCCCCGCCCGGTGGACGCCAGGTACGTCTCGCCGCTCACCTGGGAGGCGTTCAAGAACCCCGACCTGCGCAGCGCCAATACCAACGTGTGGTTCCGCTACCACGCGGACCTGCCCGACGACCCGCTCCTGCACGTGGTGCTGGCCGCGTACGCCTCCGACTTCACGCTGGTCGACACGATATTGCTGACCCACGGCATGGCTTGGGGCGAGTCGAACGTCATGGGTGCGTCGCTGGACCACGCCATGTGGTTCCACCGCCCATTCCGGGCCGACGACTGGTTGCTCTATGCTCAGGAATCCCCCTGGTCGGGGGGAGCTCGGGGGCTGGCTCGCGGTGAGATGTTCACTGCGTCGGGTGATCTCGTGGTCTCGGTTGTTCAAGAGGCCATGATCCGCCTGACAAAATAGTGCATACTCGCAGCCTGCGATGGCCGTCAGAGGCGGCCAGTGTTACAAAATCGCAGGTAGAAAATATGTTGCCGGTTCCTGGGTTCCCGGTTTAGGGTCATGGTCAAGCGAGTCGGGACGCTCTTGTCCCGACGATCTCGAGAGTGGAGGTGAGTCACGTGATGAGCATCAAGATGTCGGCCACGCAGTGGCTCGCTTCCGCATGCCGTGACTCGGTGAGACTCGTCGATGGTCCCACCAAGCTGCGGCAGGAGAGGTCTGCCCGTAGCCAGGCGGCTGCCTACAACGCGCGCGTCCACTTCGGCGCCGCTGCGCAAGCTGCCCCTGCCTACATCGGACGTATCGAACTGCCGGCCAACCAGCTCACCAAGGGTGGACTGTGGGGTCCGCAACCCTGGAGGGATGTACCGGTCATAACCTGACCGGCACATAGCCCACCAGGCCGCGGATCCGCAGACAGGATCCGCGGCCTTACTTATTTGTCCGTGATTCTCGACCACCTACGAGGTGCCCGACCAAGATCAAAAATATCGATCAAAAGGAGAAGCAGATGGGGGCGAAGACGATCATGGACCTGATCGACGAAGCCAAGATCCCCTGCCGTACCGACCCTGACCTGTGGTTCGCCGAGTCGCCGGAGGACGTGGAGTTCGCGAAGGCACTCTGCGGCGGCTGCCCGATCCAGAAGGCCTGCCTGGCCCGCGCGCTCGAGCGCGAGGAGCCGTGGGGCGTCTGGGGCGGCGAACTGATCCTCAGGGGAACGATCGTTCCCCGCAAGCGTCCGCGCGGGCGTCCCCGCAAGCACCCGGTCGCTGCCTGAACACCGCACCTACCACCAGAAAGCGAACAGACCAATGAGCACTCACATCACGAGGAGCCGAGCAGTGCCGGATCTCATCCATGACCTGGTAAATGACCGAATACAAACGCTCCACCGCGAGGCGGAACAGCAACGCCTCGTTCTGCACGTCAGCCGCGTGGAGCGGGCGCGGCGTCAGGTCAAGCGGGCGAACGACCGCCTCCGCGTGGCCCTGACCCGCCAGATCTGATCCGGGAGATCCTGCCGCCGGCGCAGGATCTCCCGCGATCCCCCCGAGAGAGCCGGGCGCCCCCAGCGCCCGGCTCTTCCCATGGAGAGCCCGTCCTCGGTACGCCCGCTCCTCCGTCTCGGCCCGTATGCGGCCACTTGGGAGGCCGGTGCGTTGCCTCTTTTGAGGGGGTTCTGCGGTCACGCACCCGCTTCCCTACCTCCTCAGCTCGTGCGCGGCCGTGGCCACTTTGGGCGGCGCATTACAACCCGCTTCACGTCGTGGGGCGTACGCCGGTTAGCGGCGAACGCGCGACGAGTTCCTCTTCGGCGGCCCAGAGCCGAGCCGACATCCACGCGACCCCGGCCCCCGCCACCACCAGCCCGATCAGATACACCGGCAGCGGCACCACGCTCCGCAACGACCCGGGAACCATCCCCACGGCATAGAGGATCACGCCGAGAACGGGCATGGCCCCGCTCCTGATCGCCGCCACACTGAACGTCACCACTCCGGCCAGCAGAACAACCGACGTGACCAGGAACGCCCGCCCGGTGCCCCCGGCCAGCAGCCCGTTCACCGTGCCCCTGCCGAGGTACGGGAAGACGAAGTGGAGGATGTACTCGATCGCGAACGCTCCGGCCAGACCGGCCGAGTTGAGCACGTACCCGATGAGTCCGAGGCCGCCGGCCGTACCCCGGATGAGCAGGTAGATGCCGGTGATCGCGAGTAAGCCCGTCAGCGCCCCGAACGGCGCGATGGCGTGCGTGAACGCCGTCTCCGGCAGGAACCCGGCACGGCGGGCGGAGTTCACCACGAGCAGCACGGCGCAGACGAACCCGGCCGCCGCCGCGACCCGATGCACACGCATGTCTGGAGTCCCTTCTCTTCGGCGACATCAGCGCGATAACGCTCGTTATGATGCGCGTTATCGCCAGATATGGTGAAGAGCGTGCCGAGCGACGTAAGCACCCCGAAAGAACTCGGCGCGCTGCGCCAGGACCTACTCGACGCGGCCCTGCGAGTCCTCCGCGAGCAGGGCGCGCTCCACCTGACCCTCCGCCGCGTCGCGGACACCGCCGGCACCTCCACGATGGGCATCTACACGTGCTTCGGCGGTCGCGCGGGCCTCCTGGAGGCGATCTACGAACACGGTTTCAGCGTGCTCCACGACGTGATGACGACGTCACTGAACGGCCACGCCGACCCGCTTGTCCGGATCATGGCCGTGGCGCGCGGCTACCGGCAGTTCGCGCTGGCGGATCCCGCGCTCTACGCGCTGATGTTCGAGCGTCCGCTCCCCGACTTCGACCCCTCACCCCGGCAGCGGAACGACGCCCTGGGACTGACCTTCGACCTCCTCACCCAGGCCACCTCGGCGGCGGCCCAGTCCGGGCTCATCCGGTCGAATGATCCGGTGCGGGCGGCGTACCTGGTGTGGACCACAATCCACGGCATCGTCAGCATCGAACTGACGTGCTCGCTCCGCAGCCCGCTCCCGGGCTGGTTCCTGGACTCACGCGAGGAGGGTGAACGCGTACTCATCGACGGCGTCCAAGCCCTGCTCTCTGGCCTCGCCTGACCGCCCAGCGCCACCAGCCGGATCTCACGGTGCCAGTTCGACCCTTGCGGTGCGGGTTCGACCCTTGCGGTGCCGGTCCGACCTTGCAGTGTCGTTTCGGTCTCGCGGCCCCAGTCTTGCTCTGCAGCGATCGGCCTGCCCCGATCTGACCGCGATCGGCTGCGAGCCCACCGGCGCCTGTTCAGCACCCTGGAGGGGGATGTGCTGACCATCGGCGCCGGTGGGATCACCGTGCACGAGCGCACGCGCGTGCACGGGCATTGCAACCCGGGCCGGCCATGGGTCTCACGACCCAGCACCGGTCACGGATGACACCCGCGGACCGGCCGTGGGCGTGACGGCCGGGAGCCAACTGGAGGGGTCACCAGCTCGGATCGGCCATGGGTGTCACGCTCCGGAACCGGCCGCGAGGCGTCACCGTCTCGAACCGGTCATGGCCCGGACCGGCGCGTCACGGACCTAAACCGGCTACGGGCATTGCGAAATCGAACCGGGCGAGAGTCCATGCGTGCGGAGCCCGCGCCCGCGATCCCCGCGCCAGCGTGACGGCGGGGGCGGCGGCGAATAGGCCTGCGGTCGCCGGCGTGGCGGCGGCCGGCAGGCGCGCGGATCGACGCATTCGGATCCCCTCGATACGGTAACGACTTGCACTCGTATCATTACACAGAGCAGTCAGAAATCAATACGGCGCCAGTAAAATCCCTGCGTCAGTTAATGAGTCACCGCCTGTCCGCCAACGACAGGGTGATCCGCGGACCGGCTAACCGATGGTCACGGCCTCGCCGTTGGGGTCGTCGGCGAAACCAGGGACCCAGCGGATCACCTCGTCGCGGAAGCGGGCCGTGGTGCCCAACTGGCACAGGACGCCGATCCCGGCGGCATGGACCCGGTGTATGAGCACGTACGAGGGCGGGAGGTTGAGATGGCGGACCACGTTCGTGGGGCGGAGGTCCGCGACGCTCGCCGCCTGAGCCTGCAGCCACTCCCGGCTGAACGTGAACTCCTCCACCGCCGTCGGCTCCACGTACGGCGCCAGAAAGGCTCGTAACGCGTCAGGATCGATCTCTATGTCGTCGCGGATGAAGCCTTCCCGGCGCAGGCCCGCCATGACGGTCTCCATGTCGCCCTGGTTGAAGATGCGCGTCAGGCGGCCGAACACCTTGGGATAGCCGTCGGGCAGACGGTTGACCGCGCCGAAGTCGAGCGCCCCGAGCCTGCCGTCGGGCAGCATGCGGAAATTGCCGGGGTGGGGGTCGGCGTGCAACATCCCGACCCGTGCGGGGGAGCAGAAAAGGAAGCGTACGAAGAGTAACCCGGCGCGGTCGCGCTGCTCTTTGGTGCCGTCGGCAATGATGCGGGACAGAGGGGTGCCGTCCATCCATTCGCTGACCAGCACGAGCTCGTTGGCCGCGACCACGTCAGGGACATGGAAGTCGGGATCGCCGTCGAACTCCAGCGCGAACGCGTGCTGGGCCTCCGCCTCACGCAGGTAGTCGAGCTCCTCGGCGACCCGTTCGCGCAGCTCCGCCAGCACGGCCTTCACGTCCAGACCGGGCAGCAGCGCGCCGAACAGCTTGCCCAGCCGCGCCAACTGCGCGAAGTCGCCGAGCAGCGCCTTGCCCGCCCCCGGATACTGGATCTTGACGGCCACCTCTCTGCCGTCATGCCACACGGCCTTGTGCACCTGGCCGATTGACGCGGCGGCCGTGGGCTGGTCGTCGAACGACAGGAAGTTTTCCCGCCAGTCGTCGCCGAGCTGCTCGGTGAGCACCTTGTGGACGGTGGACACGGGCAGCGGGGGAGCGGCGTCCTGCAGCTTGGTCAGCGTGGCGCGATAGGGGCCGACGATCTCCTGCGGCAGCGCCGCCTCGAAGATGGACAGGGCCTGCCCGAGTTTCATCGCGCCGCCCTTGAGCTCGCCGAGCACCTTGAAGATCTGCTCGGCCGTACGCTGCTGGACCTCCTGCGCCACGATCTCGGCGGATTTGCCGCCGAGCCGCTTGCCCAGCCCCAGGGCGGCGCGGCCGGCGAACCCGAGCGGAAGGGCGGCCAGCTTGGCGGAGCGCGTGACAGCACGACGCGGAAGATCGCTCACACTGATGCGCGGAACCTCGGCGAGATGCCGCTTCCCCCCTTCATGGTCGTCCTCTGAGCACGTCAGTCGCGGTTAGGAGACATGACCATTCTTAGCGAATAAGGATTGTTTCGCATACAACGACATTGTGGATGCGCCTTCCACAATCGCCTCTTCCAGCGCCAATCAGGCGTAACGTCCATTGTGCCGTTGGTCACAGCTGGCTCCTTGCCATCGAGGTAAGCAAGCGCATGGCCGGTCGCCTCGGCCGCGACCAGCGTCGCCAGTGTGGAGTCGCAGGCGATCTCGCCCGGCGGATAGCCACCCAGCCTGGCAGTCACGATCGGCCATCCGGGATCACCATCCCGCCGCGTCAGGTCCAGGCAGTGCAGGCACGCCGTCTTCCCCGGCGTGACCAGCGGGCCCACGATCCCGTGCCCCTCGAAGGCCGACGCCAGAAGATGCGGGATGCCGAGCGAGGTCAGCTCGTTGACCAGCACCCCGTCGAGCGGGCTGACGGGCGTGAGTATGACGAGATCGGGCCGATCCGATCTGTCCCCGAGATACGGCCCTCCGGCCAGCGCATTGACGGACGGCCTGACTGCCTCCCCGCCGTCCGCCGCCAGACCGTCCGCCCGGGCTGCCCGCCTCTCGGAGGCCCCGCGCCCCCGCTTCAACGACCCAGCGGTGCCGTGGCACGCCTCCGCACTCGCGGCAGCCGCCCCGGCCCCGGTCTCCGGAGAGGATTGCGCCCTGTCCGCAGGGCGCGTCCCGCTCTCCATAGGCCCGTTCTCCGCAGAGGACGGCAGGTTTCCGACGGGGGATGGCACGCTCCCTGTGGCGGACCTCATCCCGCCCGGGGAGGACGGCAGGGCGCGTGTGGTGGACGGCACGGTGCCCGGGGCGGATGTCACGACCTCTGTGTGGGGTGGGGCGACGGCTCGCGCCCGATGGGGAGCGGTGGCGGAGTGCACGCCTTGCGCAGGGCTGCTGGAGTGCGAGTGCGGGACCTGCGCCGGGTTGCTGGAGCGCGCGGCCTGCGCCGGTCGGCCCGAACGCGCGGCTTGGGGCGAGTCGGTGACCCGCGCGGCTTGGGGCGAGTTGGTGAGCCGCGCGGCTTGGGGCGATCGGATGGGCGGGGCGACCGGCGGAGGCGTGGTGCCGCGGGACTCGACGGCTTGTGTCGCGTCCGCGGCACCGGCGGAGGTGTGGCCGCCTGACGTGAGCCTCCTCACGACGGCCACCGCACCGACCTCGCGGGGGAGGCCGACCTCCGCCCACGTCAGCCCGCCGGGCGTGATGTCGCACGGCCGGGCGGTGCCGGTGTCGAACACCCGGATGTTGCCGACGCCGGACGCGGCGAGGAGAGCGACCACCTGCGCGCCCACCCGGCCCGCCCCATAGACGCGCACCCGCTGCGTCCGGCGGCGGCCGAAGAGCGCGATCGCGCCGTCCGGGGCGGTGGAGGCGAGGTCGAGGGCGTCAAGGTCTGGTCTCAGGCGGTCTCGCTCGGCCAGGGAGAGCTCGGCGAGAGGCGTGGGGCTGGTGGCGGCGTCGTGGAGGGCGCCTTGTACGGCGAGCTGCTCCAGCAACGAGCGGGCGCGGATCTCGTCCAAGCCCGCGGCGGCCGCCTCCGCCAGCACGCACGCCAGGTCGCGAGTGCCGTCGAGGCTCTCTATCCACTGGCGGACGGCCGGGGTCAGGCCGCTCAACATGACGGCCCTGAGAGGGTGCGCGCCGTATTGGAGGGTGTGCTCGTCGCGGATGATGCGCCGGAGGGCGGGCTTCACACGTGGCCTCATGGCGGGAAAGGTTGGCACGCCCGAGCAAGATCCCGGGCCGGTTCGGCGGTGGCTGTGGATAACTATGGTCCCGAGGAGTGCTTGTGGACAGGGAGATCGTCGGGACAAGCAGGCACGCGTAGATAAAGATCTGGTAAATCAATCTTTCCCGAAAAATGGCTCAATGCCGGAAGCGGGTGTCATCGCCGTGAAGATCGCCTAGAACGTGCCAACCCCTACAAGTCCCGCCAAACCGCCTCTGAACCAAGAGCATCAACCCTGGAAGCCGCGCTGAGGTGGGAATCCAAGGTGCACCCCATGACCACGGCCGCCAGCAGGACGAGCCAGGTCAGGCCACGCATCGGGAAACGGCGCATGCCCAAATTCACCGGCTCTTAATCATCTGACCAGCAGAAACAACGTCCACCCTCTGTGGAATTTCGCCAGGGTCGGCTACCGTGCATATGTGCCCCCCGAGACAGTCGAGGTTCGTCGCAGTTCTCGTCGCCGGCGTACGGTCTCCGCCTACCGCGACGGCGACAAGACGATCGTGCTCCTGCCCGCCTGGCTGAGTGGCGAAGACGCAGATGAATGGGTGAGCCGGATGCTGGATCGGCTGGCTGCGAAGGAACGCCGGCGAAGGCCCACCGACGAGGCGCTGCTCGAGCGAGCCAAGGAGCTGTCGGCCAGATATCTCGACGGCAAGCCAAGGCCGGTGAGCGTGCGCTGGGTCGACAACCAGCAGCACCGCTGGGGCTCGTGCACCCCGGAGAACGGCACGATCAGGATCTCGACCAGGCTCAAGGGCCTGCCCGAATGGGTCATCAACTACGTGATCATCCACGAACTGGTGCACCTGCTGGTGCCCAGCCACGGAGCCAAGTTCTGGGCGCTGGTAGAACAGTATCCCAAGGCAGAACGCGCGCGCGGGTTTCTGGAGGGATTCTCGGCCGCGGCCCACACGGCACCGGAGGAGTGTTGACGCGCATCGCCGCGGTCCTGGTACGACAGCGCATGGCACAGGCGGCGCCCCCGGGCGTTGACCCGGGCGAGTTCCTCGAAGCGGTGGCGGAGGACACCTACGAGATGGTCGCGGGGCTCGAGCTCGTCACCCCGGTCCTGATCACCAGCGTTCCCGAGCTGGAGGAGATCGTCTGGCCCGGCACCGAAGTAATCACGATAAAAGACGACGAACCGCTAAAAGTCATCCTCCAGCGCCTCAACGCCGACCAGGCCGCCGTGATCAGCGCCGACGCCCCCGACCTGCCGCCCCTGCTCGTCGGCAAACTGTTCAGGGAGCTGGGCAGGGCCGAGATCACGATCTGCCCGGCACAGAACGGCGGCGCGGTGGCCATGGCCTGCGCCCTCCCCGCGCCCGCCTGGGCGGACCCCGACCTCGACGACGCGGACATCGTGGCCACCCTGCGCGGCCAGGCCCCCGGCCCCCGCAGGGTCGCCACCACCCCGGGCTGGCACCGCCTGCGCACACGCGAAGACGTCGAAGCCCTCGACCCCGGCCTCGAAGGCTGGGAGAACACGAGGGCGCTGGTCAGGGCACGGTGAGCGCGGCCAGCACGGCGCGGTGGTCGGTCCCCGGCACGTCGCGCACGCTGACCTCCTGCACCCCCACCCGCTGGTCCACCAGGACGTGGTCGATGGTGATGATCGGCGGCACCCGCTTGTTCGCCGGCCACGTCGGTATCAGCCCGGCCCCCACCATGTCGGCCGCGTCCTTGTAGCCGCGGGCCAGCAGCCGCCGCATGGCGGCATGGTCGAGCGAGGCGTTGAAGTCGCCTGCGATGATCCGGATCCGGTCCGGCGAGGCGGACGGAAAGGCCGCGAGAGCCTCGCTCCACTCGGTGACCTGGTCGCCCAACGGGGGATAGGGATGCGCGTCGATGAACTCGATCGGCTTCCCGCCCGGCAGCGAGATCAGCGCGGCGGGCATCTGGTGCCCGACCGGCGGCATCCGGTCCGGCAGCGCCTCCAACGGGTGCTTGGAGTAGATCCCGCTCCCCCCGGCGCTCCACTCGTCCAGCAGCACCCGGTGCGGCATCACCTCCGCGAGGCCGGCCGAGTCCAGGTCGGAGACCGCCCCTGGCGTCAGCTCCTGCGTGCTCAGCACATCAGGGGTGAACTCGCGTACCAGCTTCATGATCGTCACTGCGTCGGCCCGGCCGAACAGCATGTTGATCGTCATGACCCGAAAGGACCGGCCCGTCGTGGCCTCGGCCGTGCCCAGCGCCCTGGGCAGCACGCTGACGGCGAGGGCGGCCGTGGCCAGCAGTGCGACGGCGGTCGCGGCGCGCTTGCGCCCGACCGCGGCGATCAGGAGGGGGATCAGCGAACCCGCCGCGGCGTACGGGGTGCCGGTCATGATCTGCGTGGGCAGCGACCCCCGCTCCAGCCCGGCCACCCTGACCACGGCCCACGCGGCGAACGGGGCCACCGCCAGCCATGTCAACGCCGTCCCGGGGAACTTCACACGCTTGCGCTGGGGTGTCACGATCGTGCCGCCGACGGCAGAAGTCTCCACGCCACCCCCTCTTGGAACGACGCAAAGGACTCTAGCCGAGCGCGCGTGATCCCGAGCTGAGAGCGGCCTGACCGCGTGCGGCCAATCGCCGCGTCGCCTCGTCGGAGAGCTCGGGAATGCCGTCAACGGGGAACCAGCGCAGATCCAGTGACTCCTCGCTGATCACGGCCTCGGCGCCGGGAGGGGCCACGGCCGCGTATTCAACGTCGAGATGCCAGCTGTGCGGCGGATGGCACCACACGACGTGCTTGTCCACCGCGAGCGGCCCAGGCAGGAGCTCAAGCCCGGAAATTCCCGACTCCTCCCACGCCTCCCGCAGAGCAACCTCCGCAAGCGACATGTCGGAAATCTCACAGTGGCCACCCATGGGCAGCCACATCTTGGCCTTCGGATGCAGCGTGAGCAGCACCTGCGAACCGTCGTGCGACAGCACCGCCGTCGTGGCCGTCAGGTGCCCCGGTACGCACTCACGCAGCATCGCGTCGTCGTAAGAGCGCAAGTGCTCAAGGAACTCCGCCCGCAGCGCCTCTTCCTCGGGCGTGGGCGCGTTCCACGCGGACAGCACCGCCACCGCGTCGCCATGCAGGCTCAACTCTGGTCGCCCTCGTCGTCCGGCTTCCTCTCCAGCTCGGAGATGTCCCAGTCCGCCTCGCCACGTACGAACGCGTCGGGGTCGTCGAGATCGTCGGCCGTCGGCATGAGATCGGGATGGCCCCACAGCGCGTCGCGCCCGTCGAGCCCGCGCGCGCTCTCCAGCGCGCGCCACAGCGCCGCCGCCTCGCGCAGCCGCCGGGGCCGCAGCTCCAGACCCACCAGCGTGCCGAACGTCAGCTCGGCGGGCCCACCGGTCGCGCGCCGCCGGCGTACGGTCTCCGCCAGCGCCACGGCGGAGGGCAGCTTGCCCTCGGCCGCCCGGTCGACCACGGTGGCCACCCACCCCTCGACCAGGGCCAGCATCGTCTCCAGGCGCGACAGCGCGGCCTTCTGCCGCTCGGTCTCCTCGGGCTTGAGCAGGTTGCCCCCGCTCAGCGCCTCCTGGATCGCCTCGGGGTTGTTGATGTCGAGACCCCGGATCTGCTCTTCGAGCGCCGAGGTGTCGACCGTTATGCCCTTGGCGTATTCCTCGACCGCGCCCAGCAGGTGGGAGCGCAGCCACGGGACGTGCTGGAACAGCCGGTGGTGCGCGGCCTCGCGCAGCGCCAGATAGAGCCTGATCTCGTCGGACGGGATCTCCAGGCCCTCGCTGAACGAGGCGATGCCCCCTGGCAGCAGCGCGGCCGTGTCGGACAGCGGCAGGCCGATGTCGGTGGTGCCGACCACCTCACGGGCCAGCGAGCCGAGCGCCTGCCCGATCTGCTGGCCGACCATCATGCCGCCCATCTGTTTGAGCATGCCGAGCAGCGGCCCGGCCATCTGCTGGGCCTCCGGAGGCAGTCCGGAGCCGCCGAGCGCGCCGCCCATGGTCTCGACCATGCGCTCCGCGATCGGCTCGCAGAGCTTGCGCCAGATCGGGACGGTGCTCTCGATCCACTCGGACCGGCTCCAGGCCTGCGGATTGGAGACGCCGCTCGGCAGCGTCGTCGCCTCGTTGAGCCAGAGGTCGGCGAGGCTCAGCGCCTCGACGATCTGGCGGCGTTCGCCCTCCATGACGCTCGGGTCGCCCTGGGCGACCACGGCGTGGCGGGCGATGTTCTTGGCCATGTCCCAGTTGACAGGGCCTGAACCCTGCGGCGCCGACAACATGTCGGCGAACTGGCGCATCGCCTGAGCCATCTGCTCAGGGTTGCCGAACATGGCGAACGGGTTCTCGTTAGGGTCGTTTTCGCGACCTGGCAGGTCAGTCACCGCTCTACCTCGTGCAGGATGGAGGAGTCCACATCCGCCACGTTAGTCGTCCTACGGCGGATCAGTGCAAAGTGAGGACCTGGTGCCTACCTCGAAACGCCCGCGCGAACCCGTAGTAGCCGTCACGGGAGCGGCTTCCGGCCTAGGCCGCGAGCTGCTCGCGAGGCTCGTATCCTCCGCGGATTTCCGCAGGGTGGTGGCCATTGACGAGCAGCGCGGCGACGTCGGGGAAGCCACCTGGAGAGTGATCGACGTACGGGATCCGCTCTTGGCGAACCGGATCTCCGACATCGACGTCCTGGTCCATCTGGCCGGTGACTACGCCGTTGACTCCGCCCCTGGTGAGCGGCGCGCGTACAACCTCCGAGCCGCCCAGACGGTGCTGACGGCCTGCGCGGCGGCGCGCGTGCGCCGGGTGGTGCTGGTCACGAGCGCGATGGTGTACGGAGCCGCGCCCGACAACGAGGTGCCCCTCCCCGAGGACGCCCCAGTGGCGGCCGAGCCCGACACCGGCGTCGTCGGCGACCACCTGGAGATCGAGTCCCTGGTGCGCAGGTCGCTGCGCAGCCATCCCGGCCTGGAGATCACGGTGCTGCGCCCGGCCGCCGTGGTCGGCCCGGGGGTCGACACGGTCATCACCCGCCACTTCGAGTCGCCCAGGCTCCTGACCGTCAAGGGCTGCAGCCCGCATTGGCAGTTCTGCCACATCGACGACCTGGTCTCGGCGCTGGAGCTGGCGGCGCGCGGCGCCGTCACCGGCGTGGTGGCCGTCGGCTCCGACGGATGGCTGGAGCAGGACCAGGTCGAGGAGCTGTCCGGCATCCGCAGCCTCGAGCTGCCCGCGGGGCTGACCTTCGGCACGGCCCAGCGGCTCCACCGGCTCGGCGTCACCCCGGCGCCCGCCACGGACCTGCACTACGTCGTCTACCCGTGGGTGGTCGACTGCACGTCGCTGCGCGAGGCGGGCTGGAAGCCGTCGTGGACCAACGAGGCCGCGTTCGCGCAGCTCCTGGAGCTGCGCGAGAACAGGACGACCGTGGTCGGCCGGCGACTGCCCGTCAAGGAGGCCACGCTCACCGCCGCGGGCGCCACCGTCGCCGTCATCGGCACCGCCGCGATCGTCCGGCAGGTGCGCAAGAAGCGGCGCCAGTAAGGGCCGATGCAGTCCACTTGAGGAACCGACCTGGCAGGGCCGTCGGGCGGCAGCCCAACGAGCAGGTTCCTCATTGGGTAGGCTCCCTTTCCGTGGACGTCATCCGGTTGCTCGGCATTCGTGACACGCCGCTCTCCGTCGACGAGGTGCTGGCCGCCGTGGGCGACCACGCCGCCGGCGGCACCACCCTCTTCGTGGGCACCGTACGCGAGCAGGACCACGGCAAGCCGGTGACCAGGCTCTCCTACTCGGCGCACCCCTCAGCGGAGGCCGAGCTGCGGCAGGTGGCGGAGAAGATCGCCGCCGACTTCCCCGTGACGGCGCTGGCCGCCGTTCACCGCGTGGGCGATCTGGAGCTGGGCGAGGCGGCCGTCATCGTCGCGGTGGCCTCGCCCCACAGGGGCGAGGCGTTCAAGGCCTCGCGCCGGCTGATCGACGACCTGAAGGCGCAGGTCCCGATCTGGAAACACCAGGTGTTCGCCGACGGCGAGACCGAATGGGTCGGCGCCGGCGAATAAGCTCATCGACATGTCACGACGCGCCCTGACCCTGCTGATCGCGGGTTTCCTCGTGCTCGCGCTCGGCGTGGTGGGCGCGTTCAGGCCAGTCCCGTACGTCGTGCTGAGCCCCGGCCCGACGGAGAACACGATCGGCGAGGTCGACAAGAAGCCCGTGATCACGATCAAGGGGCGGCAGACCTATCCCACCAGCGGCGCGCTGAGCCTGGTCACGGTGGCCTACCAGGGCGGCCCGGCCGCCCAGATCGACCTGCTGACGGCGTTGCGCGGCTGGATCGACCCGACCGTCGCGGTCGTCCCGCAGGAGACCATCTTCGCTCCTGACCGCGACCCCAAGGAGGTCGAGCAGGAGAACACGGTCGAGATGACCAACTCCCAAGACTCCGCCACCGCCGCCGCGCTCAACGAGCTCAAGATCCCCTACAGCACCGTCGTGACGGTCGTGTCCACGGAGAAGGGCAAGCCCGCCGAGGGCAAGCTCGCGAAGGACGACGAGATCATTGCCGTCGACGGCAGACCGGCGAAGAACGTCGACGTCGTGAGCGAGGCGGTCAAGGCGCACAAGCCCGGCGAAAACGTGCTCTTCACCGTCACCAGGGGAGGCAAGAAGCTCGATGTCACCGTGCCGACGGTGGCGGGCCCCAAGGGGCAGACTCTGGTGGGCGTGCTCATGCAGGCGAAATACAAGTTCCCGTTCGACGTCGAGATCAACGTCGGCGACGTCGGCGGGCCGAGCGCCGGGATGATGTTCTCGCTCGGCATAGTCGACAAGCTCACACCAGGTGAGCTCACCGGCGGAAAGAAGATCGCCGGCACCGGCACGATCGAGCCGTCGGGTCAGGTCGGCGCGATCGGCGGCATCGCACAGAAAATGGTCGGCGCCAGAAAATCCGGTGCGAGCATTTTCCTGACCCCCGCCGACAACTGCGCGGAGGCCACGAAAGCCGTGCCCGACGGGCTCCGGCTGGTCAAGGCCGACACGCTGCATGACGCGGTGCTGGCGCTCGACGCGCTGCGCACGGGCAAGGGAAACGTGCCGGCGTGTGAAGCCGGATGAAACTTCTGGCGCCTGCCGTGCGTTAGCCGTAGGGCTGGCACAGCGGTGTAGGTTGCCAGACACGGACCGTTTCTTCATCACGACGAGGGGTTGGCCTTGAGCTTCCGGACCCCAGGAGCCGGTAGGGCGATGCGCTTGCCCCGCCGACCGCGACTGCTTCTGCCTGTGGCGATCGCTCTTGTAGCGATCGTGGCGCTGTTTTTCCTATTTTCTGGGATTTATACCGACTATCTGTGGTTCGACGCGACGAACTACACGTCGGTCTTCACCGGTGTGGTGCTGACCCAGATCGTGCTGTTCTTGGTCGGAGCGGTGCTGATGGTCGGCATCGTGGGCGGCAACATGCTGCTGGCCTTCCGGGTGCGCCCGATGTTCGGGCCGGCGATGTTCGGCGGGGGCAGCGGCGCCGACCGCTACCGCATGGCGCTCGACCCCCACCGCAAGCTGATCTTCATTGTGGGCATGGGCCTGCTCGCGCTCTTCTCCGGCTCCTCGTTCGCCGGGCAGTGGGAGGTGTGGCTCAAGTTCGTCAACGGCGAGTCGTTCGGCAAACAGGACAAGCTGTTCGGGCTGGACATCTCGTTCTACATGTTCGACCTTCCGTTCATCCGGATGGTGCTGAACTTCCTGTTCACCGCAGTGATCATCTCGATCGTGCTGGCGGCGATCACGCACTACCTGTACGGCGGGTTCCGGCTGCAGTCGCCCGGCGTGCACGCCTCCAGGGCGGCGCGCACCCACCTGTCGGTGCTGCTCGGCATCTTCCTGCTGCTCAAGGCCGTCGCCTACTGGTTCGACCGCTTCGGCCTGGTCTTCTCCGACCGCGGCTTCGTCCACGGCGCCTCCTACACCGACGTCAACGCCGTCCTGCCGGCCAAGACCATCCTCGCGATCATCGCGCTGATCTGCGCCGCCCTGTTCTTCGCCGGCGTCGTGCGCCCCGGCGGCATGCTCCCCGGCGTCTCGGCCGGCCTGCTCGTGCTCTCGGCCATCCTGATCGGCGGCGTCTACCCGGCGCTGGTCGAGCAGTTCCAGGTCAAGCCCAACCAGCAGGGCAAGGAGGCCGCCTACATCCAGCGCAACATCGAGGCCACGCGGGAGGCGTACAACGTCGACAAGACCGAGGTGGAAAACTACAACGCCGAGTCCGACCCGGCCAAGGTCCAGAAGGACGGAGACACCTCGGTCTCCGGCGTCCGCCTGCTCGACCCGGCGCTGGTGTCGTCGACGTACGAGCAGACGCAGCGCATCCGCGGCTTCTACAGTTTCGGCGACACGCTCGACGTCGACCGCTACCCCGACAGCACCGGCAAGCTGGTCGACCACGTCGTCGGCGTCCGCGAGCTGACCGGCCCGCCCGAGGGCCAGGACAACTGGATCAACCGGGCCCTCGTCTACACCCACGGCTACGGCTTCGTCGCCGCGCCGGGCAACCAGGTCGACAGCAGCGGCCAGCCCGCGTACGACGCCAAGGACATGCCGGTTACCGGCCCGCTGGCGACCTCCGCCAACCTGAAGGAGCCACGCGTCTACTACGGCGAGGACCCGGCCTCGGCCAAGTACGTCATCGCAGGCGGCAACCCCAAGAACCCGCAGGAGCTCGACTACCCGAAGACCGGCGGCACCGGCCAGGAGAACACCACCTACACAGGGGGCGGGGTCCGCGTCGGGTCGTTCGTCAACAGGCTCGTCTACGCCGCCAAGTACGGCGAGGCGAACATCCTCCTGTCGGGCGACGTCAACGACAGCTCCAAGATCCTCTACGTCCGCAACCCGCGTGACAGGGTGCAGAAGGTCGCGCCCTTCCTCAGGCTCGACGGCAACCCCTATCCGGCGATCGTCGACGGGCGCATCACCTGGATCATCGACGGCTACACCACGTCCAACGACTACCCGTACTCGCAGAGCGAGAGCTTCGGCGACATGACGCGGGACACGTCCACCGACCGCCGCGTGATCGCCCAGCAGCCCACCGACAAGATCAACTACATCCGCAACTCCGTCAAGGCCACGGTCGACGCCTACGACGGGACGGTCAGGCTCTACGGCTGGGACACCAACGACCCGATGCTGAAGACCTGGAGCAAGGCCTTCCCCGGCATCATCCTCCCGGCCTCGAAGATGAGCCCCGACCTGCGCAACCACGTCCGCTACCCGGAAGACCTGTTCAAGGTGCAGCGCTACACGCTGTCGCGCTACCACATCACCGACCCGGCCGCCTTCTACAACGGCTCGGACTTCTGGAACGTCCCCGGCGACCCCACGCAGGGCGACAAGAACATCAAGCAGCCGCCCTACTACCTGACCACCACGATGCCGGGTACGGGTGGCACGCCGACGTTCTCGCTGACGACCACGTTCGTGCCGCGCCAGGGAGGAGCCAACCTGTCGGCGTTCATGGCGGTCGACTCGTCGGCGGGCTCCGGATACGGCCGGCTGCGCATCCTGCGAATGCCGTCCAACACGCCCATCCCGGGTCCTGGGCAGATCCAGAACTCCTTCCAGAGCCGCCTCGCCGGTCAGCTCAACGTGATGGGCGTCGGCAGCTCTTCGCTGCGCTACGGAAACCTGCTGACGTTGCCGTACGCGGGTGGCCTGGTCTACATCGAGCCGGTGTACGTCCAGACGACCGCGGGCGGCGGCCAGGAGCCGTACCCGATCCTGCAGCGGGTCCTGGTGTCCTACGGCAGCAAGATCGGCGTCGGACGGAACCTGGAGGAGGCGCTCCAAGAGGTCTTCGGCGGCCAGCAGCAGACCAAGCCAACCGAGGAGCAGCAGCAGACCGTCCCCAGCCAGACCAACACGGCGCTCAACTCGGCGATCGCCAACGCCAAGAAGGCGTACGAGGACGCGCAGAAGGCCCTGCAGACCAGCCCGCCGAACTGGGATGCCTACGGTGAGGCGCAGAAGCGGCTGGAGGAGGCGCTGAAGGCGCTGGAGGGGGCGAACGCCCAGCAGCCCAAGCCCTCGGCGACTCCTTCGGCCACCCCGTCCGCCTCGCCGTCGGCCACGCCTTCCGCCACACCCTCCGGCCCGGCCACGCCGTCGCCATCGCCTACGGGATCTCCAACGGGAGGCACGGGCTAGCTCATTCAGTTTGCGCCCACCCCTCGTCGCCGACTAAGGTTTAGACAACAACGCGACGCGGGGTGGAGCAGTTCGGTAGCTCGCTGGGCTCATAACCCAGAGGTCGCAGGTTCAAATCCTGCCCCCGCTACCAATCCCAGAGGCCCGGGATCCGGAAACGGAACCCGGGCCTTTGTGCGTCTGACCACAGCCCTCCCATTCTGCTGAGGCGGAACGTCCCAAGCACTGGTTGGGAGCCTGTATAGTTATTGAAGACACACCGACGCGGGGTGGAGCAGTTCGGTAGCTCGCTGGGCTCATAACCCAGAGGTCGCAGGTTCAAATCCTGTCCCCGCTACTCAGTGCCAAAGTCCCTGGTCACCGGATCATCCGGAGGCCGGGGACTTTGTCGTTTCCGCGCCCTTGCCCTGCCTGGAGCAACGGTGATTACATCATTACATGACTGATCAAACAGTGCCCACGCTGTACGAATGGGCAGGCGGCAGCGCGGCGTTCGAGCGGTTGACCGAGGCCTTCTACCGCACCGTCGTCAAGGATGACCTGGTCGGCCCGCTGTTCGCCCACATGGACCCGGACCATCCGAAACACGTGGCGATGTGGCTGAGCGAAGTGTTCGGCGGGCCGGACCGGTACACCAAGGAGCGCGGCGGCTATCCGAACATGCTCCGCCACCACCTCGGCAAGGCCATCACCGAGCCGCAGCGCCGCAGGTGGGTGAGCCTGCTCATGGACGCGGCCGACGAGGTGGGCCTGCCGGACGATCCCGAGTTCAGGGCGGCGTTCGCGAGCTACATCGAGTGGGGGACCAGGCTGGCCAGGCACAACTCCCAGCCGGACGCCAAGCCGCCGCTCAAGGCTCCCGTGCCGCACTGGGGCTGGGGGGTCGCGCCCCCGTACCAGCCTTAACCTGGAGGAATGGGAGCCACGTCCCGCGGGATGCTGCGCGTCTACCTGGGCGCGGCGCCCGGAGTGGGCAAGACGTACGCCATGCTGAGCGAGGCGCACCGCGCCCGCGAGCGTGGCAAGGACGTGGTCGTGGGCTTCGTCGAGACCCACGGCCGCGCCAAGATCGCCTGCCTGCTCGAAGGGCTGGAAATCCTGCCGAGGCGGACGATGTCCCATCGGGGCGCGGCATTCACCGAGCTCGACGTCGATGCCGTCATCGCCCGCGCTCCCGCCGTGGCACTGATCGACGAGCTCGCCCACACGAACGTTCCCGGCTCCCGCAACGCCAAGCGCTGGCAGGACATCGACGCGGTCCTCGACGCGGGGATCGATGTGGTCTCGACCGTCAACATCCAGCACTTCGAATCGCTGAACGACGTGGTCGAGCAGATCACCGGCGTGCCGCAGCGGGAGACCGTACCGGACGGGGTGGTACGGCGCGCCGACCAGATCGAGCTCGTCGACATGGCGCCGGAGGCGCTGCGGCGCAGGATGGCCCACGGGAACGTCTACCCGCCCGAACGGGTCGACGCCGCGCTGGCCAACTACTTCCGCGTCGGCAACCTGACCGCCTTGCGGGAGCTCGCCCTGATCTGGGTGGCCGACAAGGTGGATGAGGAACTCGACCGCTACCGTGCGGACCATGGCATCGCGGGCACCTGGGAGGCCCGCGAGCGGGTGGTGGTCGCGCTCACCGGTGGCCAGGAAGGCGACACGCTCATACGGCGGGCGGCCCGCATCGCGGCCAGGAGCAAGGGCGCGGACCTGCTTGCCGTCCACGTCACCAGCGCCGACGGCCTCATCCGCGGCGGCGACCCCGCGAACCTGATCCGCCAGCGCACCCTCGTCGAGGACCTCGGCGGCTCCTACCACCAGGTGGTGGGCGACGACATCCCGCGCGCGCTGCTCGAGTTCGCCCGTGGCGTGAACGCCACCCAGCTCGTGCTGGGGGCGTCGCGGCGAGGGCGCTTCGCGCAGATCCTCTCGCGGGGCGTGGGGGTGACCACGACGGCGCTGTCGGGGTCGATCGACGTTCACATGGTCACGCACGAGGCGACCAGGAAGGCGCGCGAGCGGACGCGGTCGAGGGCAGCGCTGACCCGCGGGCGGCGGCTGTCCGGCTGGGGGCTGGCGCTGCTCGGGATGCCGCTGCTCACCGCCGTGCTCCTGCCCCTGGGGCTGCCGCTGCCCAGCGAGATCCTGCTCTTCCTGCTGCTGGTCGTGGGGGTCGCACTGGTGGGCGGCATGTGGCCGGCCATCACGGCGGCGGTGCTCGGGTTCGGGCTGCTCAACTGGTTCTTCACGCCGCCGCTGCACACATTGACGATCTCCGAGCCGGAGAACGTGCTCGCGCTGGCCATCTTCGTGCTGGTGGCGGTCATGGTCAGCGCGGTCGTCGACCTGGCGGCCAGGCGCAGCAGGGAGGCGGCGCGCTCGCAGGCCGACGCCGAGGTGCTGTCCACGCTGGCGGGGCACGTGCTGCGGGGAGAGGCGGCGCTGCCGTCGCTGCTGGCCCGGATGCGGGAGACGTTCGGGCTGACCTCGGTGACCCTGCTCGAACGCTCGGACGGTTGGAAGATCGTCGCCACCTCGGGCGGAGCGCCGTGCACAAGTCCGGGGACGGCCGACACCGACGTCGTGATCGACGACCGGCTCGTGCTCGCCGCCCACGGCCGGCTGCTGGACGCGAGCGACCGGCGGGTGCTGGAGGCGTTCGCCGCGGAGGCGGCTGTCGCGCTGCGCGAGCAGCGGCTGCGGGAGGCGGCCGAGCAGGCCGAGCCGCTGGCCGAGGCCGACAGGATGCGCACCGCCCTGCTCGCCGCCGTCAGCCACGACCTGCGTACGCCGCTCGCCTCGGCCAAGGCGGCGGTCGAGAGCCTGCGCAGCACCGACGTCACCTGGTCGGAGGAGGACCGGGCCGAACTGCTGGCCACCGCCGACGAGTCGCTGATCAAGCTCGACCGGCTCGTCTCGAACCTCCTCGACATGAGCCGCCTCCAGGCGGGCGTGCTCGGCGTGCACCCGGAGCCCGTGGCGATCGAGGACGTCCTGCCGCGCGCCATCGACGATCTCGGCCCGCTCCGCGAGCGGATCCGGAGCGATCTGCCGCCCATGGTGCCCGAGATCACGGCGGACCCCGCCCTGCTGGAGCGGGTGCTCGTCAACCTGATGGCGAACGCGGTCCGCTACAGCCCCGACGACGAGCTCGTCCTGGTCAACGCGAGCTGGCACGGCGAGAACGTGGAGGTCCGCATCATCGACCGGGGCCCCGGCATCCCGCCCGAGGCACATGAAAAGGTGTTCATGCCGTTCCAGCGGCTCGGCGACCGCGACAGTCACACGGGCGTGGGGCTGGGCCTCGCCCTCTCGCGCGGCCTCACCGAGGCGATGGGCGGCACGCTCGTGCTGGAGGACACGCCTGGAGGGGGACTGACCATGACCATCTCGCTGCGGCGGCACGCATGACCCGCGTGCTGGTGGTGGACGACGAGCCGCAGATCCTGCGGGCGCTGCGCGTCAACCTGGCCGCCAGGCAGTACGAGGTGGCGGTCGCGCCCGACGGCGGCACAGCGCTGCGCCAGGCCGCCGACTGGCATCCCGACCTGATCATCCTCGACCTCGGCCTGCCCGACCTTGACGGCGTGGAGGTCATCCAGGGCCTGCGCGGCTGGACCTCGGTCCCGATCATCATCCTCTCGGGGCGTTCGGACAGCACCGACAAAGTGGACGCACTCGACGCGGGCGCCGACGACTACGTGACGAAGCCGTTCAGCATCGACGAACTGCTCGCACGCGTCCGCGCGGTGACCCGCCGCACCGGCCAGCCGGACGAGGAGGCCGCCACGGTGCGGCTGGGCGATCACGTGATCGACCTCTCCAACAAGACGATCTCCGGTGGCGTACGGCTGACGCCCACCGAATGGCACTTCTTGGAGCTCCTGCTGCGTAACCCCGGCAAGCTGATCAGCCAGCGCCAGCTCCTGCGGGAAGTGTGGGGCGATGCGTACGAGAAGGAGACGCACTACCTACGCCAGTACATGGCCCAGCTCCGGCGCAAGCTCGAACGGGATCCATCCCATCCCGTCCATCTGCTGACTGAGCCCGGGATGGGCTACCGGTTCCAGCCCTCTTCGTCGTAGGCCCTACTGATCATCGAGAACGCCTTGTGTGCGGCCCAGCCGAAGAGCACGAGCCCGAAGACGACTTGCACGATCCTTATCGGCAGGGGAGAGTCCTGATCGGCGTAAACAACGACGCCAACCCACATCAGGCCGAAGATCGCGACCAATGCGATTGCCGCCCAGTTCAACCCCCGCTGCCACATATGTGAAGTCTTACAGCCGGGCGCCCAAGGCGAGGTATGCCCCAAGTCGTCATCAGGTCTGGCTAGCGCGGGAGCGTTCTCCTCATGCCGACGCAGCGGCGCAGGCGCGTTCCGCGCGGGCGCTGCGGGGCGGCGTTCTCGAGGCACTCGAGCAGCGCCGCCGCCGTCCGGGCGTCTGACAGGATGCGCTGCACGGCCTCCCCGTCCTCCGGCATCTGGCCGCGCTCGGCCAGCTCATGCTTGAGGAACGCCATGGGGTCGGGCGCGCCCACGGTGTCCGCCGCCACCGTCGCCCGCGCGGCCGTGAGGAGGCGCAGGTAGTGGGTGCGGAGTACGGCCTCGCGCATCCGAGCGTGCTCGAGGTCGTCGGTCAGGGTTCTGGCGATGCTCAGCAGGTCTCCGGCATGGGTCGCCCCGTCGGCGAGGAAGGCGCGGATGTCGTCGAACTCCGACCTGGTCATAGCGGACACCTCCGAGAGCGCAGTCTGCTCGTAGGTACTTCGTACCTGGATGCGATTGCGGATGACTTGCGGTCGGCTTGACGCCGCGGGCGCCGACCAGGGGGGACTTGTGAAGGTTTGAGCGTTGCGTGGTGAGGGAAAGGTCAGAGGATTACCCAAGAGGCAGAAGTGGTGGCGGCGGGCTGCTAGAGTTGCTTCCCGCAGGGCGGTCAAGGGGTTCCTCGAACCTCCGGAGACGCCCAGCGAATCCCACTTCTTGCAGGCTCGTCCTTCGGTGTTCGTATCACTCCGGATGGGCTGGTAAGTTAGAGGGGTTGTCCCGGAAGCGGGGCACGGATTAATTCCCACAGATCGAGCAAGTCGGGTCAATTTGACAGGGACTTGAACGGCTGAAAGAATTAAGACACAACGAAATGAACGCCTCCGAGCGAAAAGCCTGAACGGTTTTTGAGTGAGGAAGTACGCGTCCGTTTCTTGAGAACTCAACAGTGTGTTAAAAGCCAGTGCATGAGATACATGCATATCCCCGTCTTTTGACGGAAATTGCTTGGATTCACAATCCAAACGTAAACATTGTTTGGAGAGTTTGATCCTGGCTCAGGACGAACGCTGGCGGCGTGCTTAACACATGCAAGTCGAGCGGAAAGGCCCTTCGGGGTACTCGAGCGGCGAACGGGTGAGTAACACGTGAGCAACCTGCCCCTGACTCTGGGATAAGCCCGGCAACC